>JAQICC010000423.1 GCA_027858735.1 Salinivirgaceae bacterium | reverse complement strand
CCCCGACATAGCCGAACCCAAATTTGAGCATCAAATTTGGATGTGAGACTTAGTCGCTGTCGGAGACAGCAATTATTCTCAAGAATAATTGGGGTTAAAATTATAAGGTGTAGATAATGAAAAAGATATGTGCTTTTTGTCAAATTTTATGAATTATTCAGGCTATAGTACTTTATATTTGCTTTGTTAAACTCTTTTTTATTTTATAGATTCTTACTCTAATATAATGAACCCAAACTCCAAAATAGAAGCATTTATTGGCGAAAAAATAAGCTCATCAAATTCTGTGGGTGGTGGTTGCATTGCCAATTCAAGAATCATTAAAACAGAATCGGGTAAAAGCTACTTTTTAAAAACCCTTTCAGGTTCACCTGGCATGTTTTTAAATGAAGCCAACAGTTTAAGAGAGCTTGCCAAACCAAACTGTATAGCAGTACCTCAGGTTATTTTAGCCGATGAAGGATTCTTGCTTCTTGAACACATTATACAAGGAAGGAAAGGCGGTAATTTTTTTAGCAATTTTGGAAAAGCATTTGCCCAAATGCATCGATACACCTCAAACTATTTTGGCTTTTTTGAAAACAACTACATAGGTGCCACAACACAGTTTAATATTGCAGAAGGTTCAGAAAAAGACGATTGGGCTGAATTTTACTTTCAAAAAAGATTGGTCCCCCAACTTAAATTTGCTGAACAAAATGGCTATGCAACCGGGCTCTTATCAAAAGCTATTGCAAAACTTGAAAATACACTTGCTCAAATACTGTCGGGTAGCCAAGAGCCCCCCACCCTTTTACATGGCGATTTGTGGGGAGGAAATTACATGTGCGACAATAACGAAAATGCGGTATTGATTGATCCGGCAGTTTATTATGGGCACCGTGAAGCCGATTTGGCCATGACAAAAATGTTTGGCGGATTTACTTCTGAGTTTTATGAAAGCTATCAAATGGAATATGCCTTGCCTGAAGGATGGAAATATCGTGAAAACATTTATTTACTTTATCATTACTTAAATCACCTCAACTTATTCGGAACAAGCTATTACGGACAGTGCATTAATATTGTTCAGTCATATCTATAGCCACCTCTAAACGCTAGAATAGAGCCTGTCCATAAACTAACGTGTTTGAACCAGAAGGTTCGAATTCAAGGCGTATGAGAAATTCACGCAGTCCCGATTGAAATATCGGGATGAGGATTTGGATTTTGAATAACAACAGCCTGCCCCGATTATTTCGGGGAAGGAGTCAGACTTTATTGACAGACACTAGAATAATCTTTTTCAATAATCGTGTAAGGGTTTATACAAATTAAAGCGTCATATATATATGCAACCTTTTGTGCTATTAGCAATCTATTTAGTATCGGTAATGGAATAAATGCCATATTTATAACAGTTATACAACTAAAATGAGAATTCACTTGTTACATTTGCGTAACAAAAATACTTTCTTTTCACGATGATTAAGCAAATTAAAAAAACAGGACTTGGAATGGCATTTTTAATGTTATTGCCATTCATAACAAATGCTCAAATTGTTATAAACGAATTTTGTGCATCCAACGCCTCAATAATTGAAGATATTGATTATTCTGATTACTCCGATTGGATTGAGCTTTACAATGCAGGTTCAACAGCCCTAAACATAAAAGGGTATTATATTACTGATAATTTAAATTCGCCCAATAAATACCAAATAACAACTGACGCCCATATTCAAGCAAACGGATATTTGATTATTTGGGTCGATGGTAACAGCAACGGACTACATGCTGGATTCAAACTTGCGGCCGATGGTGAACAAATAGGACTTTATAATGCTTCGCAAGAACTGGTCGATACCCTATCATTTTCGGTTCAACAACCCAATATTTCATATGGTAGAATTAATGATGGCTCTTCTGAGTGGGGATATTTTTTAGAACCCACACCTAAAGCGAAAAACACGACAACAGCATATACCGGTTTCGCCAGCAATATGCCTGAATTTAGCATACGAGGCGGTATGTATACCTCAACTATTTCAACCGAATTGTTTACCGATCTGGGTGGTGAAATTAGGTACTCTACCAATGGTTCTGAACCAAATAAAAGTTCAACATTATATGCAGCTCCAATTAAAATTGAAAGCACAACAGTAATAAGAGCCCGAGTTTTCAAAGCCAATTTAATTCCTGGCCCGGTAATTACAAACTCTTATTTTATAAATGAAAACTCTACCAACGCAAAACTGCCGGTTGTTTCACTAGCAACCGATTCCGATAATTTTTGGGATTCTGAAAATGGAATTTTTGTGCAAGACTTCAAACCTTTATGGGACGTACCCATAAATATTGAACTTTTTGAAAACAACGGTAGCGACAGAGCTGCCTTTAATGAACCCGCCGGAACTAAAGTAAACGGACTATGGTCGTGGCAGTTACCACAAAAAATGTTGGGCGTTTATTTTAAAAAGCAATATGGCGAAAATAAGCTCGAATACCCGCTATTTTCGCAACGTAAACGTGGCAGCTATAAATCGTTTTCCCTGCGTGCTTCAGGTAACGACTGGAGCTACACCTTATTTCGTGATGTACTTGGCCAACACGCTACATTATACAACATGAATATTGATATAATGAGCTTTAAACCTGCATCGGTATTCTTGAACGGCGAATTTTTATGCATAGCCAACATACGCGAAAAAGTTGATGACGATTATATTGAAAAAAGCTACAATCTGGAAGGTGGAACCTTTGACTTAATTGAAAATGAAGATTATGTCGAAGCCGGCAGCATCGACGAATATAATATTTTTCATAATTTACTTCATAAAAACCTTTCGACACAAGCTAATTTCGAGGCTGTTGCTGAACAAATGAATATTGAAAATTTTACCGATTATATAATCACTGAAATGGCCACTGCCAATACTTCAATATCACATAATGTTATGGCATGGAAAACCCATGGCCATGGAAAATGGCGATGGATATTAATGGATTTGGATCGTGGTTTTTTTAATCCAACAGAGCACTTGTTAGATTTTTATATTGGCCAGGATGAATGGCCGTTAAAAAATTTATTTGAGAATGATAAGTATGTTGAATATTTTGGAACCCGATTGGCTTCTCAACTATTTACAAGCTTTTATCCCGACAGGATGATTCAACTAATTGATGAGCACAAGGAATTAATTGAAGATGAAATTCCACGCCATGTTGAACGTTGGCTCGGTACAACCTCAAATTATGGTGATGCCCTGCCTTCAGTTGATTATTGGTATAATAAAGTGGATGATTTAAAATCTTTTGTAAAAGCACGTCCTGCAGCACTTTTAGCCGATCTTCGAAACTATGGTTTTGGTGGTACTGCAAATTTATCGTTGGCTACACTACCCGAAAAGGCAGGTCAAATTTATTTAAACGATTTAAAAGTTCCACAAGGAACTGTATCAGCCCCATATTTAAAAGATGTTGACTTTATTCTTGAGGCTAAAAATATTCCCGGTTACGAATTTATTGGATGGAGCAACTACTCTAGTCAGGTTTTATTGCCTGCTAAATCGGAATGGAAATATTTAGATGAGGGCACTAATCAGGGTACACAATGGATTAAACCAAGCTTTAATGATGCAGGATGGAATACTGGCAAGGCTGAACTCGGTTACGGCGATGGCGATGAGAATACGGTGGTAAGCTTTGGCACCGATAGCAATAATAAATTTGCCACTACTTATTTTAGAAAAACCTTTAATTTAAGTGCTGATCAATCAAAAGCAAATGATTATACCATTAACCTACTTTATGATGATGGTGCCATTGTATATTTAAATGGCATTGAGGTTCTAAGAGCGAATATGCCTACCGGAACAATTGCTTACCAAACAATGGCGGATGGCTTTGTTTCGGGAGATGCAGAAAATATTTTCACATCGTTTACAATTGATGCCGGCTTATTAACTCAAGGTGAAAACGTACTGGCTGTTGAAGTACACCAAGGAAGTGGCAGCAGCAGCGACTTGAGTTTCGATCTTGAACTAAGTGCCACCTATGCAGAAACAGAAATTGTATCTACTGAAAGTGTTTTACAATTGAATTTAGCTGGTGATAAACATTTAATTGCAGTTTTTGAGGAATCGGGTTCCTGTATTATCCCTTTTTCAGTAAGCGAGGATATGACTTTACATAAAGCATGTTCGCCATACATGGCACAAGGCAATATAACGGTTGCAAATGGAGCAAAATTAATCATTGAGCCGGGCGTTGAAATTTTAATGCCTGAGAATGCAAGTATTACTGTAAATGGTGCTATAGTTGCAAACGGCACAGCCGATAACGAAATTATTTTTAGCCTAAATCCCGATTATGGAAATTATAGCTGGGGCATATTGGCATTTAAAAACACAACAGATACCTCTACTTTAAAACACGTAACCATTAAGGATGCTTCCATGGGAACCGATCCGGTGTTCGATGGTGCCGCAATTTCGGCTTTTAATGCCATTTTAAAACTCGATAACCTTACGCTAACACAAAACTATGGTAACCCCATAATGGCTCGTTATTCCGATGTAACCTTAACCAACAGCACCTTACATTCTGATATTACCGGCGACCTTATAAATGTAAAATATGGAAAAGCCAGAATCGAAAATTGCAGGTTTATTGGTAACGATATGCCCGATACAGATGCTATTGACTATGATGAAATTGAAAATGGCGTAATTAGGAGCTGTGAAATAAGCAACTTTAGGGGCTTCAATAGCGATGCCGTTGATATTGGAGAAAAAGCAACCCTTGTTGATATTGATAGTTTATGGGTGTTTTCCATTACTGACAAAGGAGTGTCGATTGGTCAACGATCGTCGGCATTAATCAGAAATAGCGTATTTGTTAACTGCAATATGGGTGTTGGGGTAAAAGATTCAAGCCATGCTATAGTTGAAAATTCTATTTTCTACGGAAACGGTCAGGCAATTGCTTGTTTCGAAAAGAATTTGGGAAAAGCAGGAGGAAATGCATGGGTAACAAACAGTATTTTATCAAACTCCTCTGCAAATTCCGTTTTCTATGATGCCAAATCAACATTGCAAATAAACCACAGCTTATCGGACATGGACACCTTACCTAAAAACTATGAGAATATAAATCAGAATCCACGTTTTGGGAATGCTACTTTTTACGATTTCGGATTACAAGATCAATCGCCAGCTCTTGGAGCAGGTATTAAAGACAACCAGAGTATTAACTTAGGCACCAAACACCCTAACTTTAATTGGGAACCTTCCATAATGATATGCCAAATTTTTGTAAACCCCAACAATATTGATTACCCTGAATTTATTGCTCTTTATAACCCTAACAGTAGTGAGCTGGATATTTCGAATTATGCCATTACAAAAGGGGTTACACTAAGCATTCCTGAAGGAATTATAATTGGGGCATACGATACTGTCTATTTAACCAATAATAGTTCATCGCCACGCTGGTGGGATCAGCAAAATGAAATAATTCAATGGAGCGAAGGCAAGCTATCAAATAATGGTGAAGGCATACAGCTTGAAAATAATTACGGTATGGTAATAGACTATATCAAATATAATTACGATGCGAATTGGCCGAGCAACGCCTTTACCGATAATATGGTTATGATGCTTAAAAATGCTCAATTAGACAATCATTTTGGTGAACACTGGATGGTAGATTCGGTTAGTAGAATTTTCGATGCATCAGATTCTGGAGAATTTGGCTTAGTTAGTGTATTTCCAAATCCATCACGTGGAGAGTTAAAGATTCAGTCGTATGGAGTTGGCGGTTTACAAGTAGACGTTCGAAACGTTACTGGTCAATTAATAAAAGTATTTAGTCTTAACGCTATGGGATACGGCGCGATAAACCTGTCGGAATATCCAACTGGAATGTACTTTGTTACCGTAAATAACAAAACCCACAAAGTTATTTTGGTTAATCAGTAGAAATTTTATCCACTGCAATTAATATCTCATAAGCTCTTATCAATAAAATTCAAGATAAACACGATTAGATCATTCCATTTTTAATGCGGTAATTTCTGTTTTTTTTAATTCCGCAATCATGCAACATGGTCATATCCATTAAACCGGGATTAGTCATTAGAAGCGCAGCGAACTAATGGCAAGCTTCGGTAAATCCCGACTTAGAGTAACTTAGCTTTTTAACCTATTTGGTTTTAAAAATTTAAGCCTAAGTCTTTGATAAAAAAGCGTAGTTGCTCTTTGTCGATTATTCTAATGAATAATTTGGGTTAAAGCCAGTAAAAACAACTTCATGCCGATAAAATTGAAAACTTATTTTCGTTTTCTTTAATGAAAATAGTATCTTGTTTTTTTCAATTGCATAAATTTTTCATCAAAATAAGAAACAAATTGTTCTAATTATAGTACTATTAATAATAATTAAAATTTATGGTTAAATCTTTTGCTGTAATTCTATTAATACTACACTGCTTGTTCTCTTCTGCTCGAGAAAAACTATCATTCTATAATCTAACATCTGAAAATGGCTTATCAGAAACATCCATAAATTACATTTATCAAGATTTTGAAGGTTATATTTGGATTGGCAGCATAGATGGTCTTTTTAAATATGATGGAGCAAAATTTAAGACTTATGACAAAGATAAGAAGAACATCAAAACTCTTTGGAATAGCAACATAAGTTGTATTTACGAGGACAAACAAAAAAATTTATGGGTTGCAACTATTCAGGGCATTAACAAATACAATAGAGAACAAGATTACTTTCAAAGAGTAAATTTTATAGACGAAAATAAACAAGAGTTTCAAGGCTATGTTTTTAATATGTTTGAAGATAATGAAGACAATTTATGGGCAGCAACCACTTTGGGGGCCTATATTATTGATAGAAATAACAATAGTGTAAGTAAACCCTTCAAGGGCTTGCTTGGAAAAGATAGCATAATAGTTTGCCGCGATATTGCTCTTGATAAAAATGGATTTTTATGGTTTGCATATACTGACAATAATAATGGTGGATTGTTGAAATTTGATCAGAAACGAAACGAAACAACACCATTCCATGCTAACGATTCAATAAATAAAATTCTTGGTAATGACATCACCTGCCTAACCATTGATGATAAAAATAGAATTTGGATTGGCTATTTTAACCAAGGTATTGAATTGGTTGATCAAAAAACAAATTCGGTAAAACATTTCAAAAGCATAAAGAATAACGAAGAGTCTCTAAGTAGTAATATGGTTCACAGTATAACTGTAGATAAAGAGGGCAAAATATTTATTGGAACCGATAATGGATTGAATGTATTTAAACCCGAAACTGAGAACTTTTATCAATATAAATCATCTCCATTAAAAACTTCATTATTAACAAATACTATACTTGGCAAGCCTTGCTGTAGCAAAAATAACACTCTATGGTTTCCGTGCAAGGGGGGCGGCGTTAGTGTTTATGATAAAAGATTTAGTAAATTTTTGCATTTTGAACCCGACCCAGGAAATTCGAATTCATTAAGCATTAAGCAGGTACTCGATTTTACTGAGGATAAAAATAAAAAAATATGGATTTCATCTGATGGTGGTGGAATAAATTATTTTGATCCAAACACCATAAAATTTAAAAGTTTTAAGCATGATCCTAAAAACGATAAAACACTAACCAATAACAAAGTGCTTTCCGTTCAAGTGGACGACAATAACGGCCTATGGGCTGGATTGTGGCAAGGTGGATTATGCTATTTTGAAATTAAAGGCGACAATTTAATATTGAAACGAAAATATACAATTGAAAATAGAGACTATAACAATAATACATCGATTTATACTATTTATAAAACCAATAATGGAGACATTTGGGTAGGAACTTATAACCAGGGAGTATATAAATACAATCCAAAATCTGATAATTTTGTTCATCATGGAGAGGATTCTGATTTAGCAGATCAATCTATTTACTCAATAGAAAAAGACCATTTGGGCTGTATGTGGTTTGGAACAACTGAAAATGGTGTTTTTTGCTACAACGAAAAAACATCACAGCTAGTAAATTACAGATATATTGAAAATGATTCAACTGCTTTACCTGCTTCCAAAGTTTATGTAATACATGAAGATAGTAAGAATAGGCTTTGGTTCGGCACTAGTGGTGGAGGTTTAAGCATATTTAACCGGAATAATCAAGAATTCACCACATTTACGAAATATGATGGGCTGCCAAGTAATAAAATAGTGGGCATTCAAGAAGATGACGAAAACAATATTTGGATAAGCACAAACAATGGATTATCAAGGATGACAACTGATGATGCGGACGTTCCGTTAAAAGTTAAATTTAGGAACTACAATTTACTAGATGGATTACAAGGGAGTTTTTTTAATGCATGGTCGCATTTTAAAAGTGCTGATGGAACCCTATTTTTTGGAGGAACGAATGGTTTTAATATGTTTCTGCCAAGTGAAATAAAGGATGATTCTATTCAACCCCCAGTATATA
The DNA here is from genome assembly GCA_027858735.1 of Salinivirgaceae bacterium. Lineage (GTDB taxonomy): Bacteria > Bacteroidota > Bacteroidia > Bacteroidales > SZUA-534 > GH45. Next base: position 19,186 of record JAQICC010000423.1, on the reverse strand, counting down.
TTACCGGTTTTTTACTTTTTAATAATCCTGTTGAAATTGGAGGAAAAAATTCGCCCTTAAAGGTTCATATTTCACAAACGGAAGAATTGGTATTAAATCACAACCAATCTATTTTTACATTTAAGTTTAATGTTTTAAACTTTATTCATAATCAGAATTGCCAGTTTGCCTATAAAATGGAGGGACTAGAAGACCAATGGAATTATGTTGGTACCCAGCGAAGGGCAACCTATACGAGTATTGACCCCGGCAAATATACATTCAGGGTAAAGGCCTCAAACCATGATGGTATTTGGAATGAAAATGGAGCTTCAATTAAAATTGTGGTTTTACATGGCTGGTGGCAAACTTGGCTATTTCGAATTTGTTTTAACTGGGGTATGCACTTGTAACATATTAAAATAATCAATAAATTTGGGGTATATGAGTATCCCAAAAAATCAAATGGAATTTGAGAGAATGTTTTCGACAGAAGAACAGTGTTTGGCATATTTAAAAGAGCTTAGATTTTCTGACGGTTATATTTGTCGAAAATGTCAACATAAAGAATACTGGAAGAACAATAGAGGCATATTGATTTGTAAGAACTGTAAAGACGAACTTTCTATTACTGCTGGAACAATTTTCCATAGAAGTAAGTTGCCACTTGTTACCATATTCAGAGCTTTATGGTGGATGGTGGCTCAGAAAAACGGAGTAAGTGCTGTTGGACTACAAAGAGTTTTAGGTTTAGGTAGTTATAGAACAGCATGGTTGTGGCTTCACAAATTTCGCAGATTAATGATATTTCCTGGCAGGGATAAATTAACAGGAAAAATTGAGATTGATGAAACCTTAGTCGGAGGCAAAAGAGCAGGAAAAAGAGGTAGAGGCGCAGAAGGAAAATTATTAGTTGTAATTGCAGTCGAAATATTGGAGAAAGGTACAGGTAGAGTAAGAATGGCATTAATACCAGATGCAACAAAAAAGTCACTGGCAAAATTTGTAATCGATAATATTGAAACGGGCAGTAGCTTAATCACTGATGGCTGGAAAGGATATAATGGAATCTCAAAGAAAGGATATTTGCACATGATTGATGATAAAACCAAGATAGCTGATGGCGAAGAAATACTGCCTAATGTCCATAGAATAGCATCATTGCTTAAAAGATGGCTTTTAGGAACTCACCAAAATTACATTGGGGAACAGTATCTATCATATTATTTGGATGAATATACTTTCAGATATAATAGAAGGAAATCTAAAAGCAGGGGACTTCTTTTTCAAAGAATAGTTGAGCAAGGAGTTATACATGTACCTGTTGAATATAAACTAATTAAGAGTATGTAGCATGTGCATACCCCAGTTGTTTTATATTAACCATCGTTGGCTTATTTGCTTTGTTTTACAAGAGTCGAATTAATAATTTAAAGAAACAAAAGCAACTGTTGGAGAATACGGTTCAGGAAAGAACCAAACAGCTTCTAAATTCGAACAATGAGCTAAAAGCGAAGCAAGAAAAAATTCAAATTCAAAATAATGATTTAATTTCGAGCGAAGAGGAATTGCAGCAACTAAATGAAGAGTTATCATCTTCAAACGATCAGCTTTTTTCTCAAAAAGAAGAGCTCGTATCAACTATTAGTAGATTAAAAGAAATGCAATTGCAATTAATTGAATCGGAAAAAATGGCTACCGTAGGTATCTTAACATCGGGAATTGCACATGAAATTAATAATCCACTCAATTTTATTCAGGGAGGAAAAACAGCCTTGGAACTTTACATCTATGATAATCTTAACAAACACAAAAAAGACATATCTCCTTTCATAAAAATGATTGATGAAGGTATCGAACGTGCAACAAAAATTATTAATGGACTAAACCGTTTTAATAGTTCAAGTGAGGATTATAATGAAAACTGTGATATTGAAGCAATTATTGAGAATTGCTTATTGATGTTGCAGAATGCCATTATTTATAATATTGATGTTCAAAAAGAATATACTGAAAATTGCCCAAATATTAATGGAAATGAAGGAGAACTGCATCAGGTATTTTTAAATATTATAAACAATGCCATACAAGCAATGGAAGGAAAAGGAACCATAACCATAAGAACATTAGTTATAAATGAAGAGGTTGTTACTAAAATTTCTGATACCGGAGCAGGAATTTCAGAAGAAGATATTGCAAAAATTACCGATCCTTTTTTTACAACCAAGGCACCAGGTAAAGGCACTGGATTAGGCATGTCAATATCTAATTCAATTATTAAAGAACATGGAGGTAACTTAAAGTTCTCATCGGAAATAGGAAAAGGAACAACAGTGGTTGTATCGTTAAAACAAATTAGCAAAAAAACCAATTGATGTAATACCCTCTTCCTTAATAAAACCAAAGATTTCTGTAAATTCTTTGGTAATCCATGCTAGGATATATTTCTTGGTAAAATGTTTCCGATTAACTTACCTTCCTCCTCCAAATACGGCAGCCTTTGCTTTGCGCCAAATAACATCAACCTCTATAAAACCTATTTCCTGCATCCAATTTAGGTGGTTTGCAATGGTAGTTGGTCTATCTTCTTCATAATAGCGATTAATTACCATTTCCATTAAATCATCTTCCGAATGGTATCTTCTCAGCCATTGTTTCCATAGCTCCATAATATTAGTTTCGGTAGTTTCCGATGCAGCTATAACAACATCAGCATTGTAAAAAATACCCCCTTCATTAAGGGCAGAGTATATTTTTTTGTAAAACATTTTTTTATCATCATCGGTAACCAAATGATGAAGCGCAAGCGACGAGGTTATTATATCGTATTTTTGAGAGAATTCATATTCATAGAAATCAGCAATTTCATAAGTAATGCTTTCATTATTAAGCTTTGCCTTGGCCATATCAATCATCATAGGTGATATGTCAACACAATTAATTTTAGCATTAGGAAAAGTCTTATCCAAAAGCACTGTTACATTTCCTGTACCACTGCCTAAATCGCATATAGCTAATTCTTCATTTGTATTAAATGGTAAATTATTTACCAAATACTCCGTCATTTCTGAATAGTTGGGTATGCATTTAAGCATAAATTCATCATACTCAGATGCTTTATCTTCAAAATTTTGCTTTACGCTTTCACTATGTTTTTGCGACATTTCTTTTGGTTTTGGTTAATCAGTTTTTTTTGATTAACGCAAGGTGCAATTTAATAAGCAATCTGAAAAATTATAACCGAATATTATAGCTGGTTTATACAATGTATAAAGCCAAATATCCACTTATATAATCAAGTAAATAAAGCAGTTAGTTGCTAAACCACTACATTAATCAAAAGTCTTACCTATTTTATAAAACCTACAACGAAAACCAATAATTAAACTTAATTAGAAAAGTATTTTGAGGTCTAGTACCTATCAAGTCATCAATATTATCGTTTAATGACATGTTAGTTACCTCGCTATATTGATTTCGGCCATGGCTCCACACAAAATACAATGTCGACCCTGTTTTATATTCCCAGCGAGCTACAAAATTAGAATGAAATTGCTGAAAATTAAAATCTGGATTTGCAATATCGTAGCTATTGCCGTTATGGGTTAAAGCATATTCATTAGCATCCTCATCATAAACCTTTTCACCATCGGTATATTGGTGATATAGTTTATCATATTCTTTTGATGTATAATCGCTTATAATTTTATATTTTGAATATTCGCCTACTGATATATATGGATTTCCATAATACTGTAGAGTTATTTCAGGTGTAATTGCATAATCTGCTCTCAGTGTCATACCCATTGTTTTACGCTTTAACGATGCCATAAAATATTCGCTGCCGTAATCATCATCAACATATTGAAATCCGTTTGTTTCAACAGAATAATTCGTATTGGCCGATAGCCTTAGTGATTTAGTGGCGCGCCAGGTAATGTTCGGAGACACACTTGTTTCGCTTGATAATTTACTGTCGAAAATATGGGTATGATAGTTAAATCCAAAGCTTACTCTTTTTGAATCATTTGAACCAAAACCTGCCGATGCACAATGAAAGCCTTGTGAGTAAATTGATGGACCACCCCGTAAAATTTTTGTATTTATTTCATTGAAAAAGCGATTGTAATTTGCCCAATAATTCCATTTATTTTCAAATTTTATTCGCCCACTAAAATGTAGGGATGATTGCAAATACTCGCCTGCAAAATTAAAATTGTTGTTTTGACTTGAGCTTACTGCATATTCGCGAACATTGCCATTCGGTTCATTAACAACATAGTCAACGCTTATGCTTTGGTTTATCTGATCGGCTGTGGGCAAAAAACCAATTTCGTTTAGGTCTAATCCTGGTGAGCGAAAACCTACGTAAGCATTGTAGCGCCACTTTCCTCCACTACTTTTGCCAATGGCAAATTCACCGCCATAGCCCGAAAGTTGAGTAAGGCTTGAATCAATTTCAAGATGATCTGCATCGGGCCTTTGGTAATACCGTGCCGATGAGTATTGTAAATCGGTAATGGCTGCTTGAGCTCCTTGAACCTGACTAAATACGGTTTTTGCATCAAAAAAGTAGGTCTTTTCTTTCCAATGATGCCTAAAGTCAATGCCACCCGTAGTGGCTTGATCAGTCAAAAATTCAAGATGAGAGTCTTTTACAGCTCTTCGGGTATTCGTAATCATACCACCAATAATGGTATTGCCACTATTAATATCTTGTTGCAAGCGGCTTACAAAATAGTTTGAAAACGGTTCAACCGCGATATTACTAGTATCGGTAGGTGTAATTTTCTCTATAGTTTCTTTAGCAGTTATCGCATTTATAATACCAACAGAAAGGCCATTTTTTGTTTTACCTGTAACCTTGGCTGCACCTAAAATTGCAGTATTTTGAACACTTTCTGCATATTCGGCACTATCCAAATCGGGTGAGTAACTGGGTCCCTGTCCTATTCGTCGTGAATAAAAAAGACTTCCACCACCAAAATTAAAATCGGTTATGTTTTTTCCTTCTAAAAAGAAGGGGCGTTTTTCGTCAAAAAAGGTTTCGAATGCCGATAAGTTTAAAACAGCAGGGTCCGCTTCAACTTGTCCAAAATCAGGAAACATGGCTAAATCAAGTGTAAAATCAGAAGTAATTCCAATTTTAGCATCCAAACCATAGTTAAAATCAATATCGGTGCCCTTAGCATAAGGGTTTCCTGCTTCTTTTTCGTAAAACTTAGCTTTACCCAAAGTATAGGGTAGTATTTCAATTCTTCGCGATTTTGGTAAGTTTTCAATTCCAACCAATTCGCCAATTGAACGCATTAATCCTGGGTTATCCCTTGGTATTAGGTTCCAGTTATCTTCTTCTTGATTTCTGTTAATCCATCGCCAAGCATGCATACCCCATTTTTGAATTTCATCGGCACTATAACGTAATTGGCTAAGTGGAATTCGATATTCAGCAGTCCAGGCAGAGTCTTCTAAACTGGTTTTTCCTTCCCAAACAGCATCCCAACTGGTATCCCAACCATCGTTTTGTAGCATTAAATCAATTTGTGCACCTCCTGCCGATAGGTTAAATTCAAACCCGGTACGTTTATCGTAGTAACTATCAAAATTTATCCCTACTACATCTCCCATAAAATCATCTCTACGCCCTAATTGTCGATCAATTTTTTCAGGTTCATTATCGTAGCAACGAATAGCAATGTACATGTTTTTATCATCGTACAATACTTTTAATTTTGTTTGTTGTGAAGGTTGCTCACCCTCATTGGGCAAATGCTGAAGGTAACTTCCCGACCAATTTCCTTCCAACCAACAAGCATCGTTTAAATGACCATCTATTTTTGGTACTTCTGATGTAAATCGTTGTGTAGTATACACCCTTTTACCCTCTGGTGTTATGCTATCTGTAGCATTTAAGCTTTTATATTCAGGCAGGGTTTGGGCTTTTGAATGGAGGGCTATTCCAAACAAAAACAGCACAAGCATTCTGATTTTTAGGGTTGTCATCATTATATTTTACGAAAATTTTGTTCTTGCTTCATCTATAATTGTTGCGGTGGCTGTTGCTCCAACACGTGTGGCACCTAATTCTTTCACTTTTAATATCTGATCTAAGTTACGAACGCCGCCAGCGGCCTTTACCTGCACATTGTCATTACAATTTGCTCTCATTAATTTTAATACATGTTCTGTGGCGCCTTCATAGCTATATTTTCCATCAACACCTTTAACAAAGCCATAACCAGTTGATGTTTTTACAAAAGCAATTTTATGCTTGCTACAAAGTTCACAAAGCTTTACAATATCGCTATCCTTTGTTACAAAATCGGTTTCAAAAATTACTTTTAATAGGGCATTGTTGCTAAGGCATGTATCATTTAGGGTTTTAAGCTCGTTGTCAATATAATCCCAATCTTGTTGCAAAGCTTTTCCAATATTAATTACCATATCAACCTCGTCAGCACCATCTTTAATAACTTGTAGGGTTTCAGCAACTTTAATTTCAACTGTACTATTGCCATGCGGAAAACCAATTACAGCACAAACTTCAACCCCACAATTATTTACAAGTTCGGCTGCTTTCTTTACATGATAGGGTTTTACGCAAACAGTAGCTACATTATATTTAATCGCTATTTTGCACTGAGCCTCCAAATCGTTATCGGTAAATGTCGGATGAAGAATTGAGTGATCAATCATTTTTGCAATATCATGTACTGTTATCATAGCTGTAATTTTAATTATTGTCCTCTTCTTAAATCGTTCACCGTTTTTTGCTCTAACGAGAAATATAAAAACTCATGTATTGCTGATTTACCTACCGGGCACTGGGCTTCAATACCCACTTTCACGCTTTTGTGATGAGGCATTTTAAAAAGACGCGCCATTTTATAGTTTTCACCATCTTTTGACCAATGCATGGCATATAAATCGCCTTTTCGGATTAATTTTAGCCATAACAATTTTTCCCCATTTAAAATAACCCCATTAGCATCGTCAGACACTTCGCGAGTAACTACCGAAACAGGACTTGGACCTGTAGCATCGGAATTTTCAAAGCAAAATTTGGCCCAATATTTATCCTCCATAAATATCATCAAGGCGGCACCATTCCAAACCGAATTAAACTTAGGTTTTACGAGTGCTTTAGCAACAAAATCACCTTCAACTTCTTTATATAACAACGGTGCATTTGTATTCATACTACAGCCCACAGGATCATTAAAGTAATCGGTATTTTCGCCGGCAGTAATTTTTAATGAATTACCGGTAAACTCATAATTATCAGGTATATTCATCCATTTAAAACCAAGCATGTTTGTTGCCGTCATGGTTGCTAACAAATTTGAACTTTGATCAATTTTAATTTCAACCGAATTAGTCTTCGGATGGGTACAACTCCCTAAAATTAATAGTAGTAAAAATATATAAAACCTACTTACTTGTTTAAAAATAACCCTCATTTTTAGCTCTTGCATATATAGTTCTTTACCTATGTATTCTCTAAAAGAAAACTCCAATAATTTCATTATTTTTGGAGCTTCCTAATAAGAGACTGAATTTTCTAGCATGCCATATGTATTTAATTACCTATGTTATGCTGTATTTCATTAAATTACTTTATTGTTACTTGCATTTCAGTACTTAATTCTCTCGACGATTGCCCAACAAAAATATCGAATGCTCCTTTGTTTACAGTCCATTGTTTTGTTTCGCTGCTCCAATATGCAAATGCCTCTTTCTCTAAATACATATCAACCACTTTGCTTTCGCCAGTCTTTAGCATTATTTTTTTAAATGCTTTTAACTCTTTTATTGGGCGTACAACTGTAGGGTTCTTTTCGCTTACATAAAGCTGTACAACAGTTGCCCCATCTTTACTACCTGTATTGCTTACTTTAACCGATACTTTTAAAGTTTCGTCTTCACTTATTTCAGTTGAAGACAGCTCACAATTCGATATGGAAAAATTCGTGTAAGAAAGTCCAAAGCCAAATGGGAATAATGGCTCAATGTTCTTTGTATCGTACCAACGATAGCCCACCAAAACACCCTCTTTATATTCTACATCATACATTTTATCTACGTCATCAATACTCGAATCAAAGACCCATCTATTAAGCTCAGGCTCTTGAATACTTAGGTCGAGATAGCCTTCGGTATCACACATTAGCTCTGTTCCTTCAGGTATGTAACCGTAGGCCGGCGAGTCTTTAAATTCTTTTTCAATGGTCATTGGCAATTTACCGCTCGGATTGGTTTTTCCGCTTAGCACCTCGGCAAGTGCTACGTTACCTATTTGCCCTGGATACCAATTGTAAACAATGGCTTTCACATTTTCCCAATCGGTCATACGAATGCCTCCACCCGAATTAACGATAACCATGGTATTTGCATTTAACCTTGATGCTTGCTGTACTAATGCCTCCTGCTCTTTTGAAATAGCAAAATGGCGATCGCAACCTTCGTAATCCCACGTGCCTACGCTAACCATTACCACATCAGCGTTCTTAAGCTCATCGACAGTAGCTTTCTCTTTATAAACAATGTTAGGATATACCTTTTTAAGTGCATCAATAATGCTAACAACATCATATCCTTCCACCTGACCCGAACCGCCACCATAAACGTTTTCGCTTACGTATATTCCGGTAATTAAAATATTTATTGCACTCCCCTCAGCAAGAGGCAATAAATTGTCGGTATTGCGCAATAATACGATACCCTCACGTGCAGTATTTAAAGCAACCTGTTCATGTTGAGCGAAATTTTCCAGATACTTAGTATCTTTTATAGGATGGTTTAAATAACCCATTTGGGTAATGGTTTTAATGATGCTTTTACACATTCTTTCAATATCTTTTATATCAACCGCGCCGTTTTCTACGAATTTTTTAAGTTCTTTCATTGTTTCGCCACCTGGCATTTCTAAATCTTGCCCTGACTTTACCAGAGCTTTGGCATCATTCACACTCCACCAATCGGTCATTACCAGATTTTTGAACCCAAGCTGATCTCTAAGAAGATAATTTATCACAAATTCGCTTTGGCCACACCATGCGCCATTAACTTGATTATACGAGGTCATTACTGCCATAACACCGGCATCAACCCCACTCTTAAAAGCTGGCAGGTAAATTTCATGCAAGGCCCTTTCGCTTACAACCGAATTCGAAGTACGCCGGCTATAGTCGGTATTATTTGCTACAAAGTGCTTTAATGTGGCCATAACACCTGTATTTTGTACTCCCACCACATACTGTTCAATCATTCTACTTGCCAAATAAGGATCTTCACCCATATACTCGAAGTTTCTACCACCTTGAGAGTTACGATAGATATTCATTCCCGGTCCCAGCAGAACTCCAATATCGCCTGCGCGACACTCTTCACCAATACTTTTGGCATAACTGTTTGCCAATTGGGGATTCCATGTTGCTGCTAATTCCAAGGTATTTGGAAAAGCTACCGATTTTAAAAGACTAGAATCGCCCCAACCATGTCTTATATTTACACCTTGCGAAGCATCAGTCAAATAAATATCAGGCATTCCGTACTTCTCAAACCCTTTAATAAAAAAATTATTGTAGCCTTTTATCAAATCAAGTTTTTCATCAATCGTCATTAATGATACAATGGAATCGGCTGTTTTCAAGGCTGCATCTTCTGAAACCGGAGCCGTAAATACTATCTGCTTTTCCGGGTTTTCAATTTTGCCACTAGCATTACCATCCTGCCCACATGAATTGAGTACAATAGCTATTGCAACAATACAAACTATAGAATTACAAATCTTTTTCATCTATTTTAATATTTAGTTTATGCTCTTTTATTTATTTTTATTAAGGGTGTTGACATACTTAGTCTTTCTAAGCGCTTGAGTTTAATCGTGAAATCGAACATTGTTATTGCTCGCCATAACCATTCCAGTGGGCCATAATAATATCTGCTAATCCAGTATTTACTTATTTCAACCTGAAGAATGAAGAATAGTATTCCCATGATTAAACTCCATGTAGACCCCATATATTTGTACATGCCAAATCCGAAATTGTAGAAGAATATTACACCAAAAACTGCTTGAAATACATAGTTTGATAAACTCATTTTGCCATATACTGCTAATGAATTTATTAGGCGAGAACTCTTAAATTTCATATGAAGACTTATTAATCCGGACACATAAAATAAGGTAAAGGCAATGTTCGACCACATATGTAGAAGACCTCCTGTCATTTGTTTTTGAAGTTCGGATAAATCGGCTCCAAAAACCATTTTGCGCGATGTTAGCAAAACGGCAACCACAAGAGGGCTAATAATTAACACCTTTTTAATTAGGCCTTTGTGTTGATCAAGATTCTCAAAAAATCTGGATTTTCCAATTACGACTCCAGCAATAAATAATCCGAACAGTTGTAAATATCTTCCGGTGTAAAAGGTCCAACCCCAAACTGATGTTCGCCCTTGCCAAAAGTTAAATTTAACCACATCCCAAAAACTTCCGGTGGAATAAAGTGTATCTATCTCACCCCAAAAGCCCCATCCAAAGGTCGGATTAAAGGAGTAGTTTGGATTTGTAAACGCCTGAATAATCTGGATTATAGATGGCACTTGAAGTAAAAATAGTGAACCAACAATAATTAAGTGCTTTATTTTTAAACTATAAAGTGGAATTAAAAGAAATCCCATTATGGCATAAATATGCAGTATATCGCCTTTATAAATCAGTGAATGGAAGAATCCCATAATTAAAAGAATAGTTAGTCGCCAAGCAAACTTTCCCCTAAAATCAACACCCCTTTGTTCCGATCGGTTTAGCTGAATAAAAAAACTAAAGCCAAACATAAGGGCAAATATGGAGTAAGCCTTCCCTCCTACTAAAAAAATTATACTTTCAAACACTTTACCATCGGTGGCCTCAGAAAAAAACCAACGGACTTCAGGTCTTGCAAAAAGCTCAAAATGCTCAATGTAATGAATAAAGACAATAAGCAGCAATGCCAATCCGCGCAAAGCATCAACAATTACTATTCTGTTGTTATTCTTCATTTTAAATAAATTTTATAAAATACTGCTCAAACAAAACTTAAACAACTTCATAATTCTATTTTAGTTAGCCAATAAATAGCATTTTACTCATTTAAAAGCTTTACAACTTCGTTAAAAAGATTATCATATTGCCCCGATTCACCTAAATGGCTATCATTAGGATAAACCCTATAGCTTTTCTGCGATTGAATTTTATTATAGGCTACAAAACCACAATGAACTGGGCAATCATCATCAAACAGTGAAGCTTCGAAATATACCGGACATCTTATTTTAGGAGCAAATCCCTTGGTGTCCATATAATCTTGCACATGCAATATCTGATTTACATCGCAATTGTTGTCTTTATGCTGTGTAAAAAGTTCGAATTCTCGTTTAACTATGGTTCGTATATTTACCTGATCGCGTATGTCGCATAAAAACGGATCGAAAAAAGCACAAGCGGCAACGTTATCGTTGCATAAACCTGCTGTTGCTAAAGTAAGTCCTCCACCCTGACTGCCACCAGCAACTCCAATCTTGGTGTTGTTAATTTCAGGGCGACTTAAAAGAAAATCGATGGCACGAACACAATCCATATAAACGGAACGGTACACGTTTTTTTCTTTGCTACACACATTAACCGACCAAAGCGTTTGATCTTCCCACGGATTAAAAACATCGGCACTAATACCATGCCCTCGAACACAAAGAGCAAGCTCGGCCACATTTCCTTTTCGATTAATAAACCCATCTAAATAGTCAAAACCATAACTGTAACCTGGTAAATGAAGTACAACTGGGTGTTTACCTTCAGTTTTAGGTAAAAAATAATAGCCACGTATGGTTAAATTACCTAATGATTGCATTTCCACCACAAAACCATTCCGAGATGCTGAGCATAAACTATCAACTTTATGCATTTTAAAATTAGGAGCAATGGTATTTAGTTCAGTTAAGGCTTCTGCCCAATAAGTGTCAAAACCTGCTACAGTTTCATTTGCACATTTAATTTGTTCGGGTTGTATGGCAAACCATTTTGCCGTACCTACAAAACTTCCATCACTTAATATGGCAGTGCATTCATAAAAACCGGGCTGCAAATTATATTTTGTAAGATCAAATTTAATTTCACCAATCCCCTTATTTACACTTATGGTTTCATTTAAAAATACTTCATGAAAATCGTTTTTAATTACAAGGCTTACTTCACCATTCTCTGAACTTGTTGTTAAAATTTTGAATGAAGTATTGTTCGAATTGGTATAAACATGATCCTGATTAGGAAAAATAAATTCTACTTTAAATTCTGCAACATATTCAATGGGATTAATACTACAAAAATTATGGCTCAAGCCTCCAGTATAAGAAAGGTTAGCAATTTTAATTGTAATTCTGTTTACAGAATCAGCCTTTAAGTCTGATTTCTCAATAATAAATTCTGATATTCTTCCCCGATCAGACCAAAATAAATTGGAAATATTTCCACCAACTTGATTATTATTAACATATATTTCTTGAATATCGCATTGCAACGATAAGCTAAGTTTTAATTCTTTAACATCTTCAGTCACTAAAAATTCATTGGTAATTAAACAATTACCATCTATCCATGAATATCCTTGTCGCTCCCATGATAAAAGCAAATTTACTTCAGGCCATTTCTTACTGTTAGTATTTTCAAACTGACTAAACTCTTCATTTTTAGTATTTATTTTCCAAATAGGTGATAATAAATTTTGAGTGAAACCGACACTGTATAAAATAAAAAAAACAAGTATTAAAATTATCTTCATGATCTAACTAGTATTTACTTATCTCGAATTTCGTTATATTTTGTTAAAACTACCCCAACAATACTGTCAAGGTAGTTCTGGTTTTAAGGGTAATGTTTGTAAACCTATAAAAACACTAACTCAATTTTACCTTGTACAAACTCATTTACTTATTACCCTATATATTAATTATGAAATATTTACAAATTCAATCTATATCATTTATCGTGTCACTATTATTTATTATTTGATAGCTGCAAGTACGCTAAAAAATCAATCCTGAGTACTAATTTTAAATTTTGAAAGGCCTCTCAAAAATAATCAACATCTCTATCTATCTGTTTATCTGGATATTTAATACACATCCATAAATATATGTGAGTATTTTTGAGTATTTTATATAAATATTATTTTATCTTTATTTACAAGTAAACAAATTGAATAAAATACTTAAACCAATTTTCCATTATAATGAAAAATCCTTTAAGCCTTTTTTCACTACTTATTTTGGCCAGCATTTTTGCAAATGGTCAAAACAAATTATACAAAAGCCACCAGCTAACTATCGAAAACGGATTGGCTCACAATACAGTTGAGTGTGTATTTAAAGATAGCGAAGGCTATATGTGGTTTGGTACGCATAATGGACTAAATAGGTACGATGGCTCAACCATTAAAACCTATCAACATGACCTTTCTAATCATAGTTCCATTTCCGGAAATAAGATATTGTGTATTAATGAAGACAATAGCGGCAATTTATGGATAGGCACATCGGGCAATGGCTTAAACAAATTCAATAAACAAACCGAACAATTTACTTCATACAAGCCAAACCGAGCTGAAAATAGTTTACCAAGCAATTTGGTAAATAATATTAACCTGCTTAATAATAATGACATTTGGATATGCACAAATAATGGGCTTGCCAAATACGATCAGGCAAATGATAATTTCAGAAACTATTTTCCGGAAAATTCGGTACTTGACAACTCCCAATTTGCAGTTTATGATATTGTAAAAACAAAGCAGGGAATTATTTACGTTGCCATAAATCAAGACTATATGTATTCTCTAAATCCCGTATCGGGTGAATTCACACCCGTTAGATATTCGCGTAATGCAAACTTAATGGGTAATTACGGAAAACATATTCTTGAAGACCCTAATGGTAATATTTGGATATCGGCATTTTCGCACGGCTTGGTAAAGCTTAATACTGAAACTGGCGTGTCAAAAACATATACACCCGAAAGCAGTAATTTGGGCTTTGATTTATTGAATGGCGAAATTATAATTCATAAAAACAAACTTTGGCTTCCAACAGATGGTGCAGGAATTATAATATGCGATTTAGAAAATGAATCATTTTCAAGCATCAGCAACAATAATAAAAAAAATAACCTTTTGTACAGCAATCAAATATATTCCCTTGTTGTTGATTCTCAGGATATTGTTTGGGCTGGAACTTTTAACGAAGGGGTTAATATTCTTGACCCCAATCAGTTTAAGCTTAATTCGGCAAAAACAATTGAAAATAATGCGCTTTCATTCGACGGTTTTTCAATACTGTCTATTTTTGAAGATTCAAAAGGTAGAATTTGGTTGGGCACCGATGGCGATGGACTATTTCAGCTAAATACAAATGGACAAGTATTACAGTATAAAAATGAACCTAACAATAATAACAGCTTAAGTTCAAACAGAATTATTTGTATAAATGAAGATTCTTTAGGTAATATTCTTTTAGGATCGTATATGGGTGGACTCGTGGTATTTGATACTCAAAAACAAAAGTTCACACGCTATTTACCCAACAATAATCCCCATTCAATTGCATCAACCCATGTTTGGGATATATTTATTGATTCTGATAACAGAATTTGGATAGGTCTTTTAAGCTCCGGCCTTGATCAGTTTGATTTAGAAACCGAAACGTTTATTCATTACGGCCCTAACACCGACAATTATAACCGCATTAATCATGGCAATGTAATGGATATTATTGAAGATAAAGACGGTGATATATGGTTTGCTACCGATGGCAGAGGTGTTAATATACTTGATAAAGAAACACGACAGATGTACCCTAACCTTAATACTATTGATAATAAGGGACTTTCAAGCAATAGCTTGTGTTGTGTTTTTGAAGATAGTGAGGGTATAATTTGGATAGGCACAGAAAATGGTGGATTAAATAGATATGATAAACGGGAACAATCTATTGAATATTATTCAATGAAAGATGGACTGCCTAGCAATATTGTTTATAGCATTGTTGAAGATGACAATCATTGTTTATGGCTTGGTACTGCATACGGAATTTCGAAATTCGACAAAAAATTAAGATCTTTTTCAAATTACGATATTGATGACGGTTTACAAGGCTTTGTTTGTAATAGAAATGCCCTTATTAGAACAAACGATGGAAGTATATTGGTGGGCACAACCAATGGCCTAAATATTTTTCATCCCGATAGCATTCATCATATAAAATATAAACCCGATGTTTTTTTTACAGCATTGCGCATTCAAAATAAAATTGTAAATATTGGTGATACCATAAATGGCAGAGTGGTTCTATGTAATAATTTAAATTATACGAAAAAAGTTACTATTGAACCCCAAGATAAAATTTTCACGCTAGAGTTTGCAGCAAAAACCTATACCCTACCTGAAAAATGCAGTTATAAATATAAATTAAAAGGTTTTGAAAAAGAATGGAAGAAAACGGATGCCACAAGACAGCACGTTACTTATTCAAACCTAAATCCAGGAACTTACATTTTTAAAGTTCAGGCTTCAAATAGTGATGGTATTTGGAGCAATAAAATAACAACTATTGAAATAGATGTACTCCCCTCATTCATGCAGTCGGTTTGGTTTAAATTAATTATCGCTTTAATTGTTTTGTTGATTTTTTATATCTGGTATCGTAATAAACTTCAAATTAAAGAGAAACAATTTTTACACGAGAAAGATTTACATCATCAAGAGATTGTTTTTTTGGAAAAAGAAAAACTAGAATCGGAACTAAACAATCAAACCTTTAGTGTTTTAAGCCGAAACCGCACCTTATTAAAACACAAGCGTCGTTTAAGTTTATTGGTAAACAAAGTAGACGAAAAAAACAGGAAAACACTTGAAGATATTATTGCCGAAATTGAAAATGAAATTAATGAAGACAAAGACTGGAAGCACATTGAGCCTAGACTGGATAAAGTATATAACAATTTTATGACCATTTTAAAAAACAAGCATTCAAATCTTACTCAAACCGAATTGCGCATTGCTGCTTATGTACGAATGGGTTTATCAACCAAAGAAATATCAGAGCTGTTACAAAAAACCATAAAAGCTATTGATAACGAACGCTACCGTTTACGCAAAAAACTTGATGTTCCTTTGAACGATTCGTTGAAGGGATATTTATTGGACTTGTAGCATTCAAAATGTACTTTTACATAGTGATTACGATTCACAAATTTATGTTCCCTTTATCATTCTTGGCCATAAGTCTTAATCGGAAATCCTAGTTTTTCACTCCAAAGTTTGGCGAATTCTTCAGAATCAGTTTTTCTTTTTGATGTAAATAGCAGGATCCTATTACCTCCTGTTTTTGACATTAAAAACACGTCGTAATAAGTACTAAAAGTACTTATTGAAACATGCGTTCTTCCACCATATCTCTGAAGTCCTTTTTTAGCTTTTTTTATTGAAATTGCATAAAATTCTTTATAATCCATCCAACTCCCTTTCGAAATCCAAAAGTATTTTTGAAACATACGTACTTTTTTATGCTCTAAATCGAATTCTGTTCCTGAAGTATAAAAAAGTGCAATAAGACTAATAAAAATAAAAAGGTATCCCACATAATTACTAATGGTTAAAAGACCAAAAATCATAAATATGCCGCCAACTAAAATTTTAAATCCATTATCACTTGTTCTATTTTTTATAATTGCTGTTTTCATACATATAAAATTTTAAACCCCATGGTTGAACATAACTGCTTATTCTATGATTTTAATTGCTAGCTTTAATACAGTAAAAATAAGTATTTTTTACATAAAAGGCTACCACCGTATTTTGTTTTCTTTATGCTGCATGGCGGCATAAAACATCAAAGTTTCAAAGTCACCAATATAAAAATTATAGAAAACCGCAATTTCGTAGTTTATTAATATTTTACTACTTTTGCACCGAAACATTTTTATGAAAAACACCCAACATAAGACGGAACTGGTAGCGTAAAGCAGAAGCTTTTGCACAAAACCATGTCTCTACATTTAGCATCAAGAAACCTTTTGATGCTTCTTCTGCTGTATTTCAATATTCCAAAATCAAAATTAGTTTTAATTGGGTAATTCTATACCCTTGAATTATTAAATCATGAACGGGTTATACCTGATTTTACGTTTGTGCATCAATGCAATTGCACATTTAATACAATACATTATCAATTTAAGACAAATAGAAATGAATAATAATATAATTATACGACACGCAACAAAATCAACAGATTTAAAACAAATCAAACATCTTTTTAAAGTTGTTTTTGGCGATGAAGGCGTTGATAAACTTGCCGAAATATTTCACAAACATTTTCCCAATTGGAAACCTGATTATTGGTTTTTAGCAGAGGATACCGTTACACAGCAAATTATTTCAGGTTTTTGCCTTATACCGTGGAAATGGAACTTTAATAGCATAATGCTAAATGTTGCTGAAATGGGCTTGGTTGCTACTTTACCTGATTACAGAGGCAAAGGATTAATGAAACTTTTAAATGCTGAATTTAATAAATATATTGAAGAAAATGGGTTTCATCTTGCAGCCATTCAAGGCATTCCCGGTTTTTACAATAAGTTTGAATACCACTATGCATTGCCTATGGAACGACATGTTATTATGCCACTTGATAAAAATTTTCCAAGTACAAATAACTATGGATTTAGTGAGGCTGGAATTCAGGATATTCCATTTTTAATGGAGCAAGATGACCTATTTAAAAGTAGTTTTGATATTTCGGCTAACCGAAATAAAGCAACTTGGGAATATTTATTAAGCCATAGTAAAAAAACAGAATATGGTTCTGAGTTCTGGATTATTGAAGATAAATTGTTGCAAGACAGGTATTATTTTAGAATTGCCTTACAAGGTTTTGGTAGCGGTTTAGTAATATCTGAAATTAGCGAGAATATGCCTTTATCAGCACTTTCTAACACAATGGCATTTTTGATTAATGAGTCTAATAAACGAAATAAGCCATTTATTAGGTTTAATATTTCGCACGATTTAAAGCTTAGCAAACAGCTTTTAATTTGGGGTGCTGAAAAAGGAAAGTCATACGCTTGGCAGATTAAAATACAAGATGCTATCAAGTTTCTTGATGCTATGAGACCTGTTTTTGAAAACAGAATTGCATTAAGCAGCTTAAAAGGTTTTTCCGGATTGTTTCATTTAAATATGTACTATAAAGGAATAGACTTGATATGGAAAAATGGAAAAATTATAGGAATTAAATCTGAAGGCGTTAAAGAGGTAGAAAACATGCTTAACGTATGCGCCGATTTATTTATACTGCTTTGCCTAGGGCATAAAACTTGGGAAGAATTACAGCAAATACGGCCTGATATTTTTCCGGGTGATCTGTATTTTGACCCAACCGTAAACAGAGTTGGAAATGTATCGAGAGAACTTACTGATATTCTATTTCCGAAAACAAAAAGTTGGATTAATTGCCAATACTAGAACTATATCAATGAAGATTACTTATATAGAAACTTTTGGATAAGACTGGAAAGACAAAATGGTACTGTCAGTAAAAGACAGTACCATTTTTACTCAGTTTACATGAAAGACTCTGAAGTTTTATTTATGTTTATTAGTACCTCGCTACTTAAAACCTCATTGATATCTAATATCATAATGAATTACACCAATAATGTATTTGGTTTTATAATTATCACCCAAAGAAGAAGGATCTTTTATTTCATTATCTTCAACCTCAACAACCGAATCAACCGAATCAACCAATACACCTATAAACAAGGGCTTGTTATTAACATCAATTACAATTATATACGGTTTCGATGTGAATTCAGTATTGGCAATACCAAACTTTATTCTTGAATCAATTATGGGAAATATAAAGGGCTGTAGTTTATTATAGCGTTTTTTTACTAATTTTTCACAATTCCGTCTCAAATAAACCCTTCACTTTCAAATACTATGTCCGTGCGACGGTTTTCTAATCACCTCATTATTCTCGGGGTTAAAGAGACTGTGTGAAAACTGATTTGCAAGTCGCTTTTATCATTAGCAACGGCATTCATGCCGTTGTACAATGCACAATAAAGCTGGGCTTTAGCCCACAACAAAAGGGGTTTGGGCTAAAGCCCAGC
>JAQICC010000418.1 GCA_027858735.1 Salinivirgaceae bacterium | reverse complement strand
ATGAAATATTAGATGACTATAGTCAGTTTTTGAGCCATTATAATAAAATAAGAGTTAATAAATATTCCGAGTTGATAACTCTAGCCGATAATGCTTTTTTGAATCAGCAATTTCAATTGTCTGAAGCTTTATATATTGACGCTAATGAAATAAATCCATTTGAAACATATGCTGATATGCAACTTGACATAATTAAGGGTATAGCAAGAATAGATGAAAAATTACTTGTGAAATTTCATAATAATATTGTTCGAGCAGATAAATTTTATGAGCAAAAGAATTTTTCAAAAGCAAAAAAGCTGTATTCAAGAGCTCTTAAATTTAAAGATGATGCTTATGCAAAAGGACAGCTGGTATCAATTAAAGAAACTATTTCTCTTAAGTCCATTTTGTTCAATAATTAAAACATTTTTAGTCTTTTAAATTAAATTAATTATCTCATTTAATATTTTAATCATTGGGCCTTCTTTTATGATATGCCCATGTGTATTAAAATATCAAAAGAATAATTTTAAAAATAAGTTATATCGTACCTACATAGTGCTATCCATCCATAATTAAAATCCAAGAAATTCAACATATGTATTGCAGAATGATACAGATAAATACATATTTTTAGAAATTTGTAAATATATAGGCAATAAAATGAGCAAATTTGCATTCAATTTTGCAATAAGTAAGCATTTTTAGTTAATTTGCCGTGATTTACAACATGAAAAAGGTTATGAATAAGCACATATTTTGTTTAGTAACAATATTATTTCTTCTATATAGTGCCGCATTCTCCCAGAGTGACCAAGGTTATTTAAGTATCCGAGGGTCAATCAAAGTTGAACGTTCGCCCTTGCCCGGATCAAAAATTATGGTCTATAAGAATGGAGTTCAGCAAAAAGCATATCCCGTAGATGATAAGGGAAAATTTGAGTTTCCCATACCTTTAAATGGTATATATGAAATAATAGTGGCCAAGCAAGGTTATTATTCAAAAAAATTAGAATTTAATACAAATGTACCCGAGGACGAGCTTGGAATATGGAACTATAAGTTTTTAATGACCATGATTCCTGAAATTCAAGGATTTGATGCTTCATTATTGAATAAACCAATTGGTAAAATTATGTATGTTGATAGAGTGGGAGAGTTTGACTATGATGAAGACTACACTTTTGATATGTTAAAGCAACTTGATGCTTTAATGAAACTTTATGAAAAAGCGCGTCGCGAAGATTATAAAAAGACAGTTGCAAAGGCAGATGCAGCATTTGATAATAAAGATTACAATACAGCAATTGAGCTTTACGATAAGGCCATAGATTTGGATCCTTACGAACCATATCCTGATGATCAAATATACATGATTGGTAAAATTATTCAACAGGATGAAAATGCACAGAGAAAATATGATGAGAATATTGCTGAAGCCGATAATTTTTATCGACAAGATGATTATATTAATGCCAAGAAATATTATAACAGAGCTCTAAAGTATATTGAAAATAAGTATCCTAAAGATCAGATAGTAGCAATTGATGATATTCTTAATAATCAAGATGCGTTATTGGCTGATCAGGCTGCAAAAGATAAAGCATACATTGAGGCTGTTGCCGCTGGTGATCGATTATTTGTTGCGAAACAATATGAAGGTTCCTTGTCAAAGTTCAACGAAGCAACTGGAATAAAGCCTGCCGAGCAATATCCCAAAGATAAAATAGCCGAACTTAATGCATTAATTGCACAAATAGCGAATGATAAAAATTCTAAAGAAAAAATTGAAAAAGCTTATCGCGAAGCCATTGCAAAAGCCGATGCCGGTTTTTCAAGTGAAGATTATACTACAGCTAGAGGGAATTATGTTTCTGCATCTCAAATAAAGCCTGCTGAAACTTATCCTAAAACAAAAATTACTGAAATTGATAACATTTTGGCCGCAGGTAAATCACTTGACGAAAAGTATAAAGGTTTTATTGCCCTTGCTGATCAGTCTTTTACATCTAAAGAGTATGAATCCGCCAAGAAATATTACCAACAGGCATTATCTATTAGGGCAAATGAAAGTTACCCAAAATTAAAAATTCAAGAAATTGATGCCTTGTTGCTTCAATTGGCTCAAAAACGAAAGCAAGATGTAAATGCCAACTACAATCGTTTTATTGCCGCTGCCGATGCTTCGTTTAACAAAAAGGAGTATGATGCATCAAAGAATAGCTATAAGCAAGCATTGGGAATAAAAAGTAATGAGCCTTATCCAACCCAACGAATTGCTGAGATTGATAGAATTTTAGCCGAATTAGCAGTGAAAAAGCGAAATTACGATTTAGCTATTGCTAGAGCTGATAACAACTTTAATGTTGGAAAATGGATGGAGGCCAAGGTTGATTATCAAGTAGCGGCAACAATTTTTCCAGAGGAGCAGTATCCACAAACACGCCTAAACGAAATTGAAAATAAATTATTGGCTCAAAAAACAGCAACAGATCAAAATAAAGCACGTGATGAAGCCTATGATAATGCTATATTCAAGGCAGATGCTTTTTTTGCAGAGAAAAAGTATCAAGAATCAAAAAATGCTTATTCCCAGGCCATTGCTGTTAAATCAAACGAGCAGTATCCTAAACAGAGAATTGCCGAAATAGATCAATTATTGGCTAATAAAAAAGCACTTGAAGAAAAATACAATGCGCTAATTGCAGCAGCCGATCAACTATTTTTAAATGAAAGTTACCCAGAAGCTAAAACTTCTTACTCGAGAGCTATTCAGCTAAAACCAACCGAGGCATACCCCAAACAAAAAATTGCCGAGATTGATGCTTTATTAATGTCGAGAAAGCAGCTTGGTGATAAATATAATGCCGCCATAGCAGCAGCAGATCAACAATTTAATAATAAACAATACAACGATGCCCGGGTTACTTATAACAATGCATCGCAAATAAAATCGAGCGAACCATATCCTAAGCAACGAATTGCAGAAATCGATCAAATTCTTTTATCACAACAAGAACTAGCCGGCCGTTATAATAACATTATAGCAACAGCTGATGGGCATTTTAATAGTAAAAATTATAGTGATGCAAAGACTACATATACAAATGCTTTGCAATTAAAACCAAATGAAGCGTATCCTAAACAAAAGATTGCTGAGATAGATCAAATATTGCATGCAAATAAGGCTTTAGATACAAGGTATAATGCTATTATAGCGACGGCCGATCAGCATTTTATAAGTGAAAAGTACAAAGAAGCAAAGACAACTTACAAAAATGCACTTCAAATTAAACCGAATGAATCGTATCCGAAAGAAAAGATAAGCGAGATTGATGTGCTGTTAGCTTCACAGTTGGCGGCTAAAGCTAAATATGAAGAAAATAAACAGCAATATGATCTGTTTATAACACAAGCCGATGCCCAATTCACAGCTAAAGCTTATGAGCAGGCTAAAGCATTTTATAAACGAGCAACTGCGGTACTACCAAATGAAGTATATCCGAAACAAAAGGTTGTTGAAATTGATAATTTATTGGCGGGACAAGCTGAAAAAGAGAAACAATACTTAGAAGCAATTGCCGCTGCAGATCAACTATACGGAGCTAAATCGTACGGCGATGCTCTTGTATTTTATAATCAGGCATCAGAAATAAAACCAACTGAAGCTCATCCGAAACAAAGAATTGCAAAAATAAATGCATTGCTTGATAAGCAACAGAAAGATGAAGTAGCTTATGATAATTATATAACCCTGGCCGATGCTGCATTTAGTAGTAATAATTTGGAACAGGCGAAAGGACAATATCAAGCAGCTAATGGAATTAAACCCAATGAAGCTTACCCTAAACAACGTATTGCAGAAATTGATAGGCAGTTGGCTGAACAGGCTCGTTTAGCTGGCGAACGTGAGAAGATTGAAAGTCAGTATAAAACATTTATAGCCAATGCTGATATAAACTTCAATCAGAAAAAATACCAGGAAGCAAAAGGAATTTACAGTCAGGCTCTACAAGTAAAACCAAATGAAATGTATCCTAAAGAGCGAATTGCTGAAATAGATAATATTCTTCAGACTATTGTTGCTCAACAAAAGGCTTATGATACGAAAATTTCAGAAGGTGCAAATTTGTTTAATGCAAATAATTTAAATGGTGCTATGGCCGCTTATCAGCAAGCTTTGCAAATTAAACCGAATGAGGAATTACCGAAGCAAAAAATTGCTGAATTACAGTCAATAATTAGCGCTAATGCGAAGAAAGATGAACAATATCAAGGATTTATAAGTCAAGCAGATAATTTGTTTAGTCAGAAAAATTATAATGGTGCTAAATCTTTATACCAACAGGCAAGCGGAGTAAAACCGGTTGAAAGTTATCCTAAAAATCAAATTGTAAAAATTGAAATATTATTAGCAGAAGCTGCCAAGCAAAAGGGGGAGCTTGAAGCATTAATAAGATCGTATAATGCCAAAATTGCTGAAGCTGACAAGATGTTTAATGCTAAAAATTACGAACAGGCCATTTCAGTTTACATGGATGCTAAAATGCTAAAAGGAGATGAAACCTATCCTGATCAACAAATTGCAAAAATAAACCAATTGATGAAAAACAATGCGGCTAAACTTGAAGCTGATTACAATAATGCCATCGATCAAGGCGATCAATTTAAATCAACAAAAGCGTATGTTGAAGCTAAACAGCAATACCGTGTGGCATTAAGCTTAAAGTCAAATGATGTTATTGCAAAAAGTAAAATAGCAGAGGTCGATATTTTAATAGCTCAGGATAAGCAGGCAGCTGATCGTCAGTCAAAAATAGAAGCCGATTACAAAAAACTACGAACTCAAGCTGACAATGCTTTCAATAGTAAAGATTATTCAACGGCAATTGGACTTTACAAAAGTGCACTGACAGTAAAACCAGCAGAGCAATATCCGAAAGATCAAATAACTTTATCGGAAAATAAAATACAGCAGTTAAAAGCATTGGCTGCTGCTGAGGAAGAAAAAAGAAGACAGGCTGAATTAGCCGCATCGAAAAGTTCGTTTGGCGGCGATGAATTTGATTACAGTGGGGAGCAACGTGATCAGGGTTTTTTGAGTGAATTATCCAAGCAATATCCTGAGGGTGTAACTATAGAGAATTACGATAAAAAGAATAAAAAGATTAAAAGGGTAATTGTAAATCATAGTGGAATTGCAAAAGAATATATTGAGGTAAAATATTCTTACGGTACATTCTATTTCAGGAACGGACAGAATATTTCACGTTCAATTTTTTATTCCGAGACAAAAAATTAATGCTGTATCAAGGAAATGGTTTTGTAATTCGAGAATTTCAAAAAGGCGATGAAGCATCATTAGCTTTAAATGCCAATAATTTTAATGTATGGAAATCTGTTCGCGATATTTTTCCACACCCATATACCTATGATGACGCCGTGCAATGGATTGATTACAATTTGGGTTTAGATAATCCTGTAAATTTCACTGTTGAGGTTGATGGCGATTCTGTAGGAGCAGTTGGAATTATTCAAGGCGAAGATGTTTATAAAAAAAGTATGCAAATTGGTTATTGGTTAGGTGAGGGGTATTGGGGTAATGGAATTACTACTGAAGCGGTTAAATGGCTTGTTGACTTTTGTTTTAGCAATTTTGATATAAATAGGGTTTGGGCCTCTGTATTTTCAAATAATGAAGCTTCAAAAAAGGTGCTTAAGAAATGCGGTTTTTTGCATGAAGCTACCTTAAAAGAAAGCATTTTTAAGAATAATATTTATTTTGATGAACACATATATTCAGTCTTAAAACAATAAACATTGAAACGAAATAGTTGAATACTCATTTTCCTTTCTCTAACAGGAATTGAGTTTTTTCTTCTTAACATTTTTGAGGGCTGTGTGAAAATTCCCTTTCAAAGTATAATTGACATTATATATTAAACCGATTGGAAATTTCCTTCGTCTGTAACAAAAATGCTATTGCCTTCGTCACTTTAAACACAATTGCTAATGCAATAGTTTAAATAGTTGAGAGCAATGGAATTAAAAATGAGTTTTTCTCAATTTATAAACTTCAATTAGCATTCGTTTAATTATTTGATTAACCAATAAATTTGAATATGGAATTTACAGCAAAAAAACTTACTTCGTATGCATTGGCAGCATTAGTGATTATTGTAACAGGATTAGCAGTGTTGGCTATCTGGGATGTAATTCAGCTCGAGGATGTAATGCGCAAAATTATGACTTCGTTATTGGTAATATTTGCCTCGTCAGTAGTTACTCTATTTATTTTCAACGTTGTAATAAAAGACAATTAAACCCGGCTTTTGCATTAGCCGGAATCATAATTCCGCACTTGTGCATTAGTAAGGATTAACCCTCCCGAAACGAGTTCGGGACAGGCTGATTTAGAAGATTGCCATTTTGGTTGCTTTAAAATTGGATAGTATTCTTTATAGCCATGCTTTAACTAAAAAATAAAAACTTAATGCATAGCTTGGGTTAAAACGATTTCCAAACGTTTGGAAGGGATGGCCGGTTAGGTATGGCTGCATAACCGGCCAGTTGAAGGTTTCTTCTATGTTCCTTCTGGTTAAAAGTAGTCCGGTTTACCGGACTACTTTTCTTTTTGCTTAAACTCGTCTTCTAATATTTTTTCTACTGTTTCCGCATCAATTCTTTTTCCAATAATGTTTTTATCCTTATCAAGCAAGTATATTGCTGGTGTAGCTTTTATATCATAATAGTGTCTATAATTCGATTGATTATATGGATCCCAGCCATGAATCCAGTTATCTAGTTCTTGTTCGTCAATAAATTTAAGCCATTCTTCTTTTTTAAATTGCGTATAAATACCCAGAACTTCAACCCCTTTTTCCCAATATTTATCCGACAAGGCTTTCATTTTTGGAGTAGCTTTTTTGCAATGACCGCAACTAGGCTCATAAAAGAATAAAACGGTATATTCAGCATTAATCAAATGCATGGATATTAACTCATCATCTTTACTTAAAAGCCTAATTTCTTCTGCTTTGTGACCAATTAAGTTCGGTTTTATATCCTTAATTCGATCTTCAACTTTTTTTAACCATTCAGCATCAGCCCATGGTGCTTTGCCATTTAAGTAATAGGTTTCGGCAAAATACACAAATACCTTATCCATACCCATAATATTTGAGTTGTTGTATTTGTTAAAAAGCATTTGTAGCGTGTATTTAAATACTTCTTGGTTTGCTGCAGCTTTTTCCAATACCATACCGCACTCTTTTATTACAGAATCAGGTGCCGGTATAATCCACTTCTCAAAATATCGATCAACTTTTGGGTGATAGAATTGGGTATGAATTAAGCGTTCGTCATTAAAATTAAAGTAATCAAAGTAGTGCTTTTTATAATATCTGTATTGAAATGAAGAGTCGGTAATAATACCATTTTCGTCTTTAGGAGGCTCAGGTACTTCAATCTCTTTATTAATTTTTAAAATTGATGCAAGAAGAGAATTTGAATGATTGGTTTCAATTTCATTCCATTTTGCTTTTACTTCAGTATGCAGAATATCTAAACTATCTTTAATTCTATCTGATTCTTCATCATTTTTTGAATCTTTAAGTTTTTCTCGCAATTTAAGAGCCAATTCTCCATGGTGGGTCATAAAGCTTTGGTAGGTTAAGTATAAGTCCATATCCTTACTGCCTTTTGAACTCAAATTCTTAGTTAATTCTTTTGCATCGGCCTCAAAAACAGTCGATAGACTGAATTCAGTATCTTTATCAATTACAATTTCGAAAAACATATTTCCAGGTACCAGAACAAAATAAATACCGCCTTTAAGTGTATCAGTTCCTTCAAAAGTTCCCTTGCCAAATTTGTCTAGTAATAAGGTGTCTTTGGCATATTGCTTATCGCCATAATAGTACCCCAAATAAACAGTACTATCGCCAAGGTTTTTAATATGTACATCGATATTGTAATTCTGTGAATATAAACAATTTAATGCTCCAATCGTCAATAATAAAACCAAACTAACAGTTAAGTTTTTCATAATTAAATAGATTTTTTTTTGTTGAGACAAAGCCAAAAATACTAATAATGAGGGAATTTTCGACTGATAAATGATTACTTTATTTGGGGTAAAGTTTAAAATATGTTACTTTAACAATCTCAATCAAATTTGAATATGTCTGAACCATTATCATATAAAGAGTTAGAAAACTTAGTCAAAGATCTCAGAGCAGAAAAAAGAACTTTGGAGGAAGGAAATACTCAACGCGAAAATAATTATAAAAATAAAGAGAATCTTTATCAGCAAATAATAAATCTAACTCACGAGGCCGTTATAGTTATTCAGGGCGATGTGCCAAAATTCTTTAATAAAGCGGCATTAAATATTTTAGAAGCCCGGAAAGAAGATATTGAAAAGCTAAAGTTTTCACAATTTATTCATCCTGATCAGCGAGGTGAAGTTATTCATTTTGTTTCACAGATAGTTTCGGGAGATAAAACATTTGTTGAAACTGAAAGTAAAATAATAACAGTTGCAGGCAAAATACTACCTGCCCGCATAATTATAAAAAAACTAACCCTCTCAAATAATCAAGTTTCATTACTTGTGCAAATTGAAAATTTGCAGGAGTTTAAATCAAAAGAACAAGAATTAACAAATCTTCAAAAAGCTGTTGATTTTATTGATAAACACATTGAAGAGGGCTTGTTACTATTAAGAAAGCCTGAAGGAGAAGATCAAACACTTTTTGCATGGACAATTGAAGATGTAAATGGTGCAGGATGCAAGCTATTGGTTAGAGAAAAGGATGAACTAATAGGAAATATAATGGGTGATTTTATTGAACCCTCAATTGATATTCCTGTAAGTTTAGAAACCGATAAGATGTTTGATGATGATTATGAGGTTTTTATTAAGTCCTTGAATCGTTATTATCGGTTTAGTATTTATCCGGTTTCAAATGTTATTATTGCTTGCAAGGTTGTCGATATTACTGAATTTTATATGACCAAAGAGCAATTAAATAAAAATTTGCAACGAAATGAGTTTTTCACTGAAGTGTTGACCATTTTTAATTCAGAACATACTTTTAGCCAAAAATATAAAGAGATACTTGAGCGAATATCGTACCATTTTAGTACAAGAAGGATAATTATTTTTAATAATTCCCTTAATGGTAAGCAGGCAAATATTGTATATCAGCATTCAATAAAAGATGTTCCACAATTGCCTGAAAAATTTGTAATGCCATTTAAAAAAGTGCCATCATGGAATAAAGAGTTAAGCGAAAGAAAAATGATTTTAGGCTATTCAGCACAATATTTACCTGAAGATATTAATCGTTTTCTTGGAGACCTGAAAATTAGCAATGCCTACATTTTTCCTATTTTTGTTGAAGAAGCTCTTTTTGGTTCGGTTTTATTTGAAAATAAAAATAAAGCATCATGGGATACTACTGAAATCAATTACTTTAAAATGGTAACAGAGCTTATGTCGAGCATTACTTCACGTTATCATTATGAAAGTAAACTTCTAAAAGCAAAGGAGAAAGCCGAAGAGGCTGATAGACTTAAATCATCGTTTTTAGCAAATATGTCGCATGACATTCGTATTCCAATGACCGCAATTATAGGTTTCTCTGATTTATTGGCCGACCCTGATTTAACTATTGGTGAACGTGAAGAGTTTGTTGAGCTTATTAGTAATAGTGGTCATGACTTATTAACATTGATTGATAATATTGTTGATGTTGCAAAAATTGAAACAGGACAACTTAAAATTAAAAAAGATAAATATTCCTTAGCACAGCTATTCAAAGAATTATATACAAATCATAGCAAAAATAACAAATTATTAGTGCAAGATGATTTAGAATTGTCTCTTGATTTACCTGAAAAATTCCAATCAATTCCGTTTGAAACCGATGTTTTCAGATTTAAGCAAGTATTGAATAACCTTATTGATAATGCCATAAAATTTACCGATAAAGGTTCAATACATATGGGAGTTAGTAATGTATGGCCACAGAATATTGAATTTTATATACAAGATACTGGAATTGGAATAGCTGAAAATACTCAGGAGGTTATTTTTGAACGTTTTAGCAAAATTGATAGAAGTTATACAAAAGAGTATAATGGTACAGGATTAGGGCTGGCTATTTGTAAAAGCCTCGTTGAATTATTAGGTGGTGAAATGCGTCTTGTTTCTTATCCCGGTAAGGGATCAACATTCTATTTTACGCACCCATTGCCAAAAGAGGCAACCGAAACAATTAAAAAGCAAACAGAGAGTAAGAATATTTCTGGTAAATATAATTGGGAGGGTAAAACTATATTAATAGCCGAGGACGTTGAACAAAATTATAAGTTTTTAGAATATATAATAGTACCGACAAAAGCCGAAGTAGTGTGGGCTAAAAATGGCAAGGAAGCTGTTGATTATATAAAAAGTAAAAAGCCTTGTAGTTGTATTTTAATGGATATTAGAATGCCCGTTTTGAATGGTTTGGAAGCAACACAGCAAATTCTTAAAATTATTGATATTCCAATTATTATACAAACAGCATATACGCTTGGCGATGAAAAGGACTTAGCACTTGAATTGGGTTGTGTTGATTACATTTCGAAACCAGTGCATGCCGATTTACTTTTAAAAACTGTTGAAAATTATATAAATCAATCATAAATTATAGTGTTTCCTGCTATAATAATATTTTAATTATATTTGTGCGAAATCAAAACATGTTATTGAATTAAAGTGTTTGTGATGTTTATTTAATAAAAACTATAATTAGTAATTTAAAAAAATTAGAATGAAACTTCTTGAAGGAAAAGTAGCGATTATAACGGGAGGATCTCGCGGAATTGGTAAGCAAATTGCTATTAGATATGCTCAACAAGGAGCGAATGTAGCTTTTTCGGACCTTGTTATTGATGATAATGCCAAAGCTGTTGAAAATGAGTTAAAGGCTTTTGGAATTGAGGCAAAAGCTTATGCTTCTGATGCTAGTGATTATGATGCGTCACATGAATTTGTTGATCAGGTTGTTAAAGATTTTGGAAAAGTTGACATTTTGGTGAACAATGCCGGAATTACTCGCGATGGATTGTTAATGAGAATGACTGAAGATCAGTGGGATTTGGTTTTAAAAATAAACTTAAAATCGGTATTTAATCTTACAAAAGCAGTTCAAAAGTATATGTTGAAAGCACGTTCGGGTTCTATTATTAATATGAGCTCTGTTGTTGGTGTACGTGGAAATGCAGGTCAGGCAAACTATTCTGCTTCAAAAGCGGGTATTATAGGATTTACAAAGTCGGTTGCTCGTGAGTTAGGTTCACGCAATATTCGTTGTAATGCAATAGCACCAGGTTTTATTGAAACTGAAATGACTGCACAACTACCCGATTCAGAAAAAGAAGGCTGGTTGAAAGATATTCCTCTTAAAAGAGGTGGCAAAGCTGAAGAGGTTGCAGATGTGACTGTATTTTTAGGATCTGAATTATCATCGTACGTAAGCGGACAAGTAATTAATGTTTGCGGAGCAATGCTAACATAAAAAATAAGTTTAACACAAAAGGTCCCTGTCTTATTTATTGGTGGGGACTTTTAAATTTATAAAGGATTAGGTGAGTTTTCTTTTTGGTACTACATATTCATTAGTTTGGTTGATACCCATAATTTTGGTTGCTGCGTTGGCTACTTATTATTTGTATTACCAAAGAATAAAAACAGAGAGCTTGTTCAAATGGCAAGTTTATATTTTATCAGTTTTTCGTTTTTTCGTTTTGCTTTCAATTGGTTTCCTTTTTCTAAATCCAATAATAAAAACAATTAAGCAGCATATACAGAAACCGGTAATTGTTTTTGCACAAGATAATTCACATTCTATGGTATTGTCGAACGATTCAGTATTTATTCAAGAAAGTTTACCGAATATTTTAAATCCATTGTTTTCTAATCTTGCCAATAAATACGACGTTCGAAGGCTACAATTTGGCGATTCAATTGCTCAATTAAATCCAAGCTTTACCGATTCAGAAACAAATTTTGAACAACTTTTTTCTGAATTTAGCACCACCTATTTTAATCAAAATATTGGGGCTCTCGTGATTGTTTCCGATGGTATTTTTAATGCCGGTAATCAACCTATATATGAAGCACGTGATTTGTCTTTTCCTATATACACCATTCCTTTAGGCGATACAATACAGCATACCGATGTATCCGTTGCCAAAACCGAACATAATGCAGTAGTATATTTAGGTAGTAAATTTCCTGTAAGGGTAGGAGTTTCTGCAAATATGCTTCAGGGCGAAGAAATAAAAGTAGAAATATTATGCAACGATAAATTGATTGCAGAACAAAATATTGTTGCTAATAACAATACCTTTTATAAAAATATTCCATTTTTTATAGATGCTGATAGTGCTGGAGTTTTTGAATACGAAATAAAGGTATCGGTGCCAAAAACTGAAATAAATACCTACAATAATTCCAAATATATTTATGTTGAAGTGGAAAAGGATAAGCGAAAAATTCTACTATTCCAGAATGGATATCATCCTGATATAGCTGCCATAAGTTCTGTTATTGATATGAATCCGGCATTTGAATTGAAATTGGCTGATAAAAGAAGTGTAAATATTGATTTTAAAGATATTGCCTTGGTGATATTACATCAATTACCATCAAATGAAAATAGTCTGCAAACCGTTTTACCGCTTATTGTTGAAAATGGTATACCCATGCTATTTATAATTGGAAATGAAACCTCCATTAAATCACTAAATAATTTAAAAATACAACTTGAAATTGATCAAAAAAATAATCTGTTCGATGAAGTTTTGCCAGGGGTTAATTCAAATTTTAATTTATTTAATGTAACTGCTAACGAGCTTTTTGTATCAGAAATGACACCATTGCACGTGCCATTTGGCAATTATAATTCTTTTCAAAGAAATAAAGTATTGTTTTATCAAAAAATAGGACAAATAGAAACAGGAAAACCACTTTGGGCCTTTGCCGATTATGGGAAACAAAAAGTTGGCTTTATAATGGGTGAGGGGCTTTGGAAATGGCGAATTCAAGAATATAAATCATTTCGCGATCATAGCATAACCAATGAGTTAATAGTTAAAACCATACAATATTTAGCGTTGAAAAATAAAAAGAATGCATTTGTTGTTGACTTTTTAAAAACTATAAATGCGAATCAACAAATTGTAATGAATGCTAAACTTTTAAATGCTTCGAATGAGTTGGTTAAAAGCGCCGAAATTAATCTCGAATTAATTGATGAAGAGGGGAATAAGTACCCACACGTATTCAAAGAAATAGACCATGAGTATACATTGAACATAGGATTATTAGAGGTTGGGGAATATTCATTTATTGCCAAAACCCAACTTGGAGATTCAAATTATACTAAAACTGGCACTTTTATTGTAAAAGAGAATTTGAAAGAACAATCAAATCTTTTAGCCGATTATAATATGTTATTTAAATTATCAGAAAATTCAGGCGGTAAACAATATAGCAAAGCGAATATTCCTGAATTATTTAGTGAAATTGAAAATAATTCAAATATCGTTTCACTTGAATTCTCACAAAAAATATTAAATGACTTAATTAACCTCAAAAGTATTTTGATTGCACTTCTTCTTATTTTATCACTAGAGTGGTTTTTACGAAAATATTGGGGGCTTATATAGTTATGCTTATGAGGATTAATTATAGTTTAGTATTAATTGTTATAGTATCAACTATAATTTCAGGATGTTATACCTTAGGGACAGTCGAAATAGAGGTCATAAAACCTGCAAAAATTGTAATACCAGCTCAAGTTTCTTCATTGGTAATTGTCAACAATAGTCTACTTTATCCTATAGGGGAATTTAAAAATGAAATACAGAAAGGCTTGTTTAAGCTTGATACTACTTCAACTCAATTATTGGTGGCTCAGGTTAATAATATCTTAAATGAATCTCCAAGGTTCGATACCTGTATTTTAATGAATGATATTTATTTTCGAAACTCAGGGAATTTGCTCCAACCTATTGATTGGGATTATGTTCAAAGTATTTGTAAATCGCATAAAGCTGATGCTTTACTATCGCTTGAAGCTTTTGGAATTGTTGATACAATTCAAAAATATAGCTATTATGATGGGTTTGGTTATACGCTTTATAAAAGTTTAGAGCTAAATGTAAATTCCATGTGGAGGATTTATCAAGCCAGCGAACGAAAAATTGTTGAAAAAAGAATTCATCGAGACACTTTATTTTTTGATCAGATATCATCAAAAAATGGATATCAGAATGCAATTAAACAGCAAAGAGCTATAAATTATTTAGCAAATGAAATAGCATTAAGTGGTGCTGTAAAAATAGCCGACAGAATTGCTCCTTATTGGCAGCCTGTTATGCGTGATTTTTATATATATGAAAGCGAAGAAATGAGAGCCGCTGCAAAATTTGCATATTCCGATGATTGGAAAAAAGCAGCCTTAATATGGAAAGGAATAACAAAAAATAAAAATGCAAGATTAGCTGCTGCAGCCTGCCACAATATGGCTCTGGTTTGCGAAGTAGAAGGCCGGCTCGATTTATCTCAAAAATGGTTAGAGGAATCAATAAAAAACTACAGTACCTATATTACAGTGCAATATTTAAAAGATATAAAATATAGAATTAGTGAAACAGATAAGCTTAACAAACAGTTTGGAGTTGAATAATGCTTCTGTTTCATCCGTTTCAATTTTTTTTTACTAAAAAACAAATCTTATGTACAATACCCTATTTTTTATCATATTAATCATTATTATTATCGATTTTGCGTTTGAAAGAGTTTTGGATGGACTAAATATTAGTTGGAGATCAAAACCCATTCCGGCAGAACTTCAAGGAATTTATGATGATTCAAAATCTAAAAAGCAGCAAGATTACTCAAAGGTTAACTCTCGGTTTTCAATATTAATTTCGACTTTCAGTTTCATTATTTTACTAATTGTTTTTTTGTTACAGGGTTTTGGTTGGTTGCATTATTTTGTAGGTAATTATGTTAGCCATCCAATTGTTTGGGGCCTACTCTTTTTTGGTGTAATGTTTTTTGCTATGGACATAATAGGAATTCCATTTTCAATTTATGATACCTTTGTAATAGAGCAAAAATTTGGATTCAACAAAACAACTCCAAAATTATATATTTTTGATAAACTAAAAGGCTATGTGCTTTCAATTTTAATTGGAGGATTGGTTTATGCCGTTATTTACAAATTTTATGAGCTTACTACCGATAAATTTTGGATTTACACATGGATGATTTTAGCATTATTCACGCTTTTTATGAGCATGTTTTATAGTAATTTAATTGTTCCTTTGTTTAATAAACAAAAGCCTTTACCCGAAGGTGAATTAAGAAATGCAATTCAAGAATTTGCGTCAAAGGTTGGTTTTAAACTTCAAAATATATATGAAATTGACGGCTCAAAACGATCAACAAGAGCAAATGCATATTTTACCGGATTTGGACCTAAAAAGCGGATTGTATTGTACGATACTTTAATTAAAGAACTTACTACAGAAGAGTTAGTCGCCGTATTAGCCCATGAAATTGGTCATAATAAGAAAAAACATACGGTATCAGGTCTTTTTCTATCCTTAGCACAAATGGGAATAATGCTCTTCCTTCTTTCATTGTTAATTTCAAATCCATTATTGTCGGAGGCTTTAGGAGTAAATGAACCTGTTTTTCATGTTGGTTTAATTGCTTTTGGATTACTCTATACTCCTTTATCATTATTTTTAGGATGGGCAATGAACTTAATTTCCAGAAGAAACGAATATCAAGCTGATGATTTTGCAGCAATAAATTATAGACCGGAACATCTTATCTCTGCCTTGAAAAAATTGGCTTCAAATAACCTAAGTAATTTAACTCCACATCCATTTTTGGTTGCTGTAACTTATTCACATCCATCATTATATCAACGAATTTTAAATTTGCAAAAACATGTATAGTAAAAAATTGTTTTAATTATGTTGCTATACATAAACCTAATTGTTAAATTTGTTGCAATTGACCTACATCAGGTATATGAAAAAAACTAAACAAAGCGGTATTTAATGGAAACTAAACGATTAGCAGGGACTGATGATTGTCCTGAAGTAATACTAGATAAAGGAACCAATGAATTTAAGTTTTTAGGCAAATCGTTGCCCGAAGATGTTAAAGAGTTTTATACTCCAATACATAATTGGATTGATGATTATGTAACTGATCCAAATGAAGAAACTGTTGTTGAGTTTAATATGGAATATTTTAACTCCGCCTCATCTAAACAGATATTGGATATTCTTGAAAAATTTGCTGTGTTGGCCGAAAATGGAAAAAAAATTATCGTTAAGTGGCATTTTATGGCCGATGATGAAGATATGGAAGATGCTGGAGAATCATATGCTGACATTGTAGATGTACCTTTTGAATTAATTAGCTATTAGTATTTATGCCGCGATTTCTATTTGTGGCATTTATCTCCCTATTTTTTGTAACTGCACTAAGTAGTCAGGTTTACCATTTTGAAACCGGTAAAGTTCTTGGCATTGGTGAAGCTAACCAAATTGTCTGGAAGAAAGGAGTCTTTAATAATTATCCGGCCGATTATGGTACTTTAATAGTAAAAGAGAATAGAAATTCCAGATCAAGCAGGTTAATTAATATTCCTGTAATTAGAATAAAATCAGCTTCTGATGTTGACACACTGCCTCCAATATTTTTGCTTCATGGTGGCCCTGGTGAAAGTAATTTGCAATCCCATCTTTTATTTGATGATGTAGCACAATATCGTGATATTGTTCTAGTGGGCTATCGTGGCGTTGATGGTTCAGTAAAATTAGATTGTCCTTGCATGGCAAATGCTTTGTTGTCGGATGCGCTATCCCTTAATAATGCTGAAAAGTTATTTAAACTGGCTGTAGATTCCTGTTTAACAAACTGGAAGGCATCTAAAATTGATATTTCAGGCTATTCAATGGACGAAGTGATAGAAGACATTGAAATCACAAGAAAATTACTAGGGTATGCTAAAATCGATTTTCTTGCATTTAGTTATGGTTCAATGCTAGCTCAACTTTATAATGGCAAATATAGTAGGCATGTTACTAAAATGGCAATGATAGGAGCAAGGCCATTGAATAAATTTTTATTTGAAGGGGGTAACTATAATAATCAAATTTATAAACTATTTAAAGCTTATGGTAATTATTCGGAGGAGAAAGTTATTTCAAAAGAGGAAGTTCTAAGTAATGTTGATAAGCTTTTAAGTAGCATTTTAAAAAGAGATACAGTGTTCAATTCATTCCGATTTTATTTTTTTGGGTTTTCAAAACTATATATTATAGAAGAAGTTGACAAATTGTTTGACGCATACGTAAAAGCCTCTCAAGGAGATGCTGAAGAATTATTTGTTATATATAATGAGTTTTATAGAAACTTCCCACATGATATCGTTTTAGGTGATATTTTACTTAAAAAGCAGGGAATGGTAGCTTTTGAGAATCAATCTGATTCCACTATTGGAGAAAAGATTACCAATGTTGTGAATAGTTGGTATTCACCAGAATTAGAAATTTTAAAAGGAAATGAAAATAGGCGTATTTTAGCTGATTCTACACGTGTTATATTGGTTTCTGGTGAGTTTGATGTTGCTTCACCACCTTCATTTATTCAACAAATTGAAGGCCTTGGTTATAAACCAAACAAGGCAATTATAATTGAGAATGCCGGCCATTTAGATATGTTCTATTCAAAAAAAGAGAGTGTTAAAACCTACTTGATTGATTTTTTTAGAAATTAGTCGTAATTAGCTATAACATGTGGATTTGTTATACCGTCATTTACTGTGTAATCCCATTCTATTCGTGAAAAATCTGCAGCGATAATACCACTACCAGAGAATGAAATTTCAAGAGTAGAGGTTCGTGTTATTATTAATTCTCCTGTTTCATTTTGCTGAACAAAAACCTCAGCTTCTTCTGCAATTCCCAGATTATGAAAATTATTTATAATATATTCATTAGTATCATTTGGTGAATAATAGTTTCGAACTATATTAACTTGATATTTGTGCTGACCAATTTCTGAATATTCATCACAATTCCATGAACCTAAGATAGAAGTTCTAGTATCATTTTTACTGCAGCTTGAAAAGACCACTAAAAATAGAGCTAATAGTATTATTGTTTGTCGCATTGTAAAAAGTTTTTAAAAATTTATTTCCCAGTTACTACAATTTCAACTCTTCTGTTCTTTTTTCTACCATCCTCAGTATCATTATTAGCGATAGGTTTTGTGTTTGCGTGTCCAGAATATTTAACCCTATTGTACCCATTAGCAATTAAATATTTTGATATTAGCTTCGCTCTCTCTAAAGCCAAATCAGTACCTCCTTGAATTTCTTGATCATCTGCATGACCATGAACTGCAATTTTTATAGATGGATTCCTTTTAAGAACGGTCATTAAACGTTCCAATTCAGGAAAAGAGGTAGCAGGAATTTCATAACTGCCACTTTCAAAGTATAAGGTTTTCATTGGTATCAACTGACCAACGGTAACATTTCTTAGCAAAATTTCTTTTTTTAAGTTTTTAAAAGTAACAAGTTGTTGGCTATAGAGTTTTTCCGCATGAAACCAATATCCATCAGCATTTACCTCAACAATATAATTATCACCAGCAACAAAACTTAAAGAAAACAATCCGGTTTTATTACTTGAATTTCCTTGAGTTATCTCATTTCCATCTTCGTCAATAACCTGTATTGTAGCAATAACAGGTTTAAGAGTTGTTGCATCTTTTATAGTACCACTTAGGTTTGTTCTACGAATTATTTCAACTCCAGGACCATCTAGTTTAGACCCATATTCATATGTTGAAGTAAAATTTATTTTTCTTTTCTTCTCATTGAAAATAAAGTTTACTTCAAATTGTCTATAACCATTTAACTGTACTTGGTAGTCGTTTTGTTCTAATTCGAAATTTTCATAAAAAATGTTATTAATACGCACTTTGTATTTATCAACACTTGGAACATATATAACAAAATTACCTTTAGAATCAGTTAAAGAGGAATGTTTACGACCATAAGAATCTTCTGCTGTAACCTTAATATTTGCAAAACTTAAATCTCCCAGGTTTGATAGTTTTGAGCGATTTATAATTATAGAGCCAAAAATTTTATTGTTTTCTACAAATGGAATGAAAATTGTTTTATTCTTGTCAATAAAAATATCCTCCGAACTACTTTCAGAAGTAAAGGCTCCTGTTGATTTACCCGCAGGAATATATTTAATTGTGTAAAAACCATTAGGAATATTGTTATATTGAATTTCTCCTGTATTATCGGATAAAAGATCTGTACCCATGAAGTAACCTGAATTATCAATGCTACTTTCTATTGATTTAATCTCATTTGATTTAATAGAAAATAATACATCTTTAATGCCCGGTTCGTTACCATCTTTAATGGAATTCCCATTTAAATCTTTAAAAAAGATAGCCTTTAGATCATAATATTGAAATTGTGGT
>JAQICC010000409.1 GCA_027858735.1 Salinivirgaceae bacterium | reverse complement strand
GAAAGGTCACCCGATGAATACTTTTGCAAAATACTGAACCAATTCAGGTCTGTTATTCAGTCAATTATGAATTCATCGGATGACTGATTGCAATTATTTGACTTTTCAGAGTATGCTCAATTTTAGTCAAATCTCATTCCCATTAAACAGATATCATCAATTTGTTCGTGGTTGTTCATCCAAGCATTAATAATTTGATTGTAAAACTGCTTTTGTTGCTCCATCTTAGTAGTTTGATTTTCTAGCAGAACTTCTTTCATGTGTTTGTACATGAATTTTCTGCCTTTGGCTCCACCAAACTGATCTGCATAACCATCAGATGACACATAAGCAGTATCTCCAGATATAATTTCAAACTCGTGACAGGTAAAAGGAACACGACTAATGTAGGCTCCAATAGGCTGTTTATTGGCCTTTGTTTCAAACAGATTATAACCAGCTTTAGTCAAGGTAGCTTTCATTTCTTCGCCGTTTCTTATCAAATTAGGTTTATCAGCTGAGCGTATTATATATAACGGATTATTTGCTCCAGAAAATTTCAACAAATTCTTTTCAGGAATATATGCACAGAGTCCCATATCCATCCCATCTTTTACATTCGGGTTGTCTCCCCCTTGCAGCGATTCTTGAACTAAATTGTTCAATTTATTCAAAATATCGGCAGGGTCTTTTAACTTAAACTCTCCAATGGAGCGTTGTAAACCTTCGTGTCCCATAATACTCATAAATGCTCCAGGAACACCATGGCCGGTGCAGTCAATTGCAGAAAAAAGAATAACGTCGTCAACTACCTGAAACCAATAGAAATCGCCACTAACAATATCTTTTGGTTTAAACAAGATAAAGGATTCAGGTATGTATTTTTTAATTACGGCCTCAGAAGGTAAAATAGCTTGTTGAATACGCTGAGCATAGGTTATACTGTCTGTAATATCTTTGTTTTTTTTAGCCAATTCTTCGTTTTTGTGAGTAACCTCGGCTGTTCGTTCTTTTACTTTGTTTTCAAGAATTATTTTTTCTTTCCTTAAATTCTTTTCACGAATATTTATATAAGTAATTATGGCTGCCACAGTAATTAATATTGTACCAATAATAAACCACCAGGTTAAATAAAAAGGGGGCTTAATAATAAATGAATAAGTCGACGGTGTTTTGTTCCAAATGCCACGGTTATTACAGGCTTTAACTTTAAACGTATATTTTCCATGGGGCAAAGTACTATATGTAATATATGTTTGTCGAGTAGGAGCTAGCCAATCATTATCAACCCCTTCAAGCATAATTTGAAATTTTACCTTGTCGGCATCTGTTAAACAGATGCTATGATATTCAAAATAAACACTTTTTTCAGTATAGTTAAGTTTAAGGCCATCAACCATTTCTCGATCCTTTAGGTTTACTTTCAGATTGGTAATATGGGTTAAAGGCTCAAGTTCATTTATACGTTCTTTGCTAGGGTCGTATCGGAATAAACCATTTACCGTTCCGCACCACAAATTTCCGTTTCCATCAAAGTACAATCCATTATCTTTTACTTCAATACCAGTAAACCCACTTCTTTCAGTATAAGAATAAAACTTATCGGTTTTGGGTGAATATTGGTTTAGGCCTTTGTTGGTTCCAATCCATAAATTTCCTTGTTTATCAGTTTGCAATGCTGTAACTAAATCAGCCAGTAAGCCATCTTCTTTTTTAAACCGATTCACCGAACTATCAGAACCTAAAACAATTATACCTTGGCCTTCCGTGCCAATCCACGTATTTCCATTGGCATCATTTGAAAAGCATAAGGGTGTAATATTTCCTAGGGTGTCTATGTTTTCTAGGTCAAGACCTTTTATTTTTGATACTCCTTTGCCTTTTTTTCCAATCCACATGGTATGATTTTCATCGAAATAAAGGGTTGATATTTCGTTACCCATTATGCGGTCAAAGGCGTTATTCTCAGGTTCTAGATAAAATAAGCCATCAATTGTTCCTACCCATATGTGGTCATCATGGTCAATTTCCATACTGGTTACAATTTTTCCATTTCTGAGGACAGAACTATTAAATCGGGGATTGTATTTTAGGCCTCCGTTGCCGGGTATAAAAGAATAAATTCCATCTTTTTTTGTTGCCACCCAAATGGTTCCATCCGAAGCCCTTTTTAGGCTAATGATTTCATATTCCATAGCGTCCCCATTTTCATTGAATGGTTTAATTTTCTTACCAGTAAGGTTGTATTTACAAAGACCTTCTTGGGTTCCAATCCAAATATTGTTTCTATTGTCTTCAACAATTGCCGAAACTTGTTCGCTTAATAATCCATGTTCCGTAAAAAGTCCAACAAATTGCTCCCCTTTAAAAATGCTTAATCCGTTTTCATTAGTACCAATTAATACATTGCCCTCTCTATCGGGTATTATCTTTCTAATTTTGTTTCCGGCAAGGCCATTATCTTGATTAAATATTTTAAAATTTGGATTAATTCGAGTAACACCTTCACCCCACGTTCCAACCCAAATATCACCATTGGCATCTTGGTTAATGCAACTTATAAAATTCATGCCCAGTCCATCTCTAATATCAAATACAGTTACATTTCCCGATTTATTATCGCGCCTTAATAAGCCCCCATTATAAGTTCCAAACCAATAATTATGGTCTTTGTCTTCAAACATGTAGGTCATTTGAAAAAAGAATGATACTCCTTTGTGACGGTAGGTATGAAATGTAGCACTATCCTCATCGTAGTATTTCATTTGATTGTCAATAATGAAATAAAGGGTACTATCGCTTGTTTCGGTTATAAAGAAAATTCGATCGCTTAGCTTGGTTTTTCCTGTAAAATGGGAAAAAACTGCATTTTTATAGGGTATATCGGCCAAGTTATCAATTCTAAAAGCACCCGATCCTTGCGATCCTATCCAAAGCCGGTTTTTATAGTCTTCAGTTAGGGTTACAATATCACCTTTAACTTCAATGGAGTCGGGTATAATTTTATGAAACTCTCCATCAACATATACCGAAATTCCTCCGCCTGTATGGCCAAACCATATTTTCCCATAGGAATCTTGCAAAATCTTTTGTACTCCATTCTCAAAGAGACCATCATCGGCAGTAAAATTTTTGAATGTATTTCCATCAAAAAGTGAAACCCCACTTGCTGTGCCCAACCATATAAATCCATCTTTATCTTGAATTAAATCGTAAACCTTTGATTGCGACAATCCTTCCTTAACACTATAGTTATCAAAAAAGTATTTTTGAGCTTGCGTAGAAGTACCGACAAGTATGAATATAGATATTAATATAAGCTTAAAGTTTTTCATTCTGGGTTTATTTGGTTTAATCAAATATTATGTAATGATTGCATGGGGTTAAAGTTAAGACATTTTAGTCAAATATTTATTCCCAACCTACAGTTGGCAGGGTACAAAAAAAGGTGAAAAATGAAAAATCGCTTATGATTCTTTTCATTTTTCACCCTAAATATTTAAATATAAAGGTTACCCATCAGGAGTAACTAATGGATTATTTCTTTATAAAAAAGAAGGTGCCATTTTCATCTTCAAAGCCTGCAATTTTACCAAATAGAGGTTTTTGAGACTCATTGGTGGCTGTTGCTTCGTTTACTTTCGACACAATGGTTTCAATTGGAATACATGCGTTTTCATTGTATTGTAACGATCGGGCAAAAGTTTTTGTAAACTGCGAATCGTCAGATGCTAATTCGGCACCTGCTGATGAAAACACTTGTGATGATTTAAACTTGGTAGCATTAATATCATCACACGCTCTTGCATCATTTGTTGAACGCATAGCCTGATAGAACGAGGGACCTGATTCGCAAGCATCGGTTACAACCAAAGTATGAGTGATATAGCTGCTATAACTTTGCATACCGGCCTTTAATGCATTAATGTTGAAATATGTAAATTCATCATCGCGTGTAGCATTTACAGGTATCCAATAACCAGTTTCGTTAATAAATTTGCCGTGACCAGCATACCAAACCAAAAGAGAATTTACATTGTTCTTTTTAACCTGATCGCGAAGTTCAATAGAGAAGAAACGTTGCATCTCTTTTTTTGTCATGTCTTTTTTATGAATAAAATTGTGAATTTCATAGCTTGATAAAGCACTTTTCATTGTACTTACATCTTTTATAGGTCCATCAAGACTAGCAAAGGTTTCATAGTGTGAATTTTCAATAAAAACTACCCAGGTTTTGCCCATTGGGTTGCTTTCTGCAATTAAAGCACCTTCTCTATTTAGCTTAAAAGTGGTTACAATTTCGTTA
Source organism: Salinivirgaceae bacterium (assembly GCA_027858735.1). Taxonomy (GTDB): domain Bacteria; phylum Bacteroidota; class Bacteroidia; order Bacteroidales; family SZUA-534; genus GH45. Next base: position 7,145 of record JAQICC010000409.1, on the reverse strand, counting down.
TCAAAGGCATCAACTGCTTTTACAGTAACAGCATCTTTGTTTTCAATGTTTACGGTTGCAGCATACTGAGGGTTTAACTCCGTATCGTTATAACTTGCTCTTACATCATCAATATATACAGATTTAATGGTGCTTTCATCATTTATAAAACCTTCAATATAAAGGTTTGCATCATCGGAGTCTAAATAAATTTCGTTATTATCGCCAGCATATGGAGTTGTAATTCTTACTATAGGAGCATCAGCCTCCATATTCATTAAATCGTATTTAATTTTCGATTCGTTATTGTATTCATCTTTAATATTTAGAGATACTAAGCTAACGCCAACAATGTTTATTGAATGACTAAACGATTTAGTTTCGCTAACTACAACTTCGGTACCGTTTATTGAAAATGATGCTATTTTACTTGCATCTTTTATTACGCCCTCAATTAGTAATCTATCGGCATTATTCAGTACTGCAAGTTTGGTTTCGTGAATCACCAGAGGTGTATCAATTGCAACAGCAGGAGCTACTTCTTCTCTATTAAGTTCATACGCTCTGTTTTTAGCATCAATTCGATATCCTGCATTTGTGTCAGATGCTTTACTTAAGTTAAGAAAGGCCATGTAATCAATTGTTGCTTCTTCCTTTTCCATCATTTCTTCATTTGCTCTGGCTCTCCAATAAAGAGCTTCTGTAAAGCTCGGATCTATAGAAATAAGACGTGAAAAGTCAGATTTTGCATTTTGAAACTGACGGTATTCAAAATAATAAATTCCTCTTGTAAGTAAAACACTTTTAGTGTCATCAACCAATGTTTCAAGTTTCGATAAATCGTTTATAGCCGATGGATAATCTTTTTTAGCGTGAAAAACCAAACTTCGCGCTTCGTAAGCATCACCAGAACTTGGAAAATTTTGAACTGAGAGTTCGGCATTTTCCATGGCTAGTTCTAATTCATTGTTATTTATGTAAGCCTTGGTTAAGGCATAAAATGCTTTTTCAAAATCTGGGTTTAATCCAACAGAAATTTTGTAGTCAGAAATGGCTTGTTGATAAATTTTCAGACTATCGTTTGCTACTCCACGAGTATAATGACACATATCTGTTTTTTCAATGGCCAGAGCATTATCTATTGCTATTAATGCATTTTGAAAGTCCTTAAGTTTTATATGGGTGAAACATTTGAATTGGTATGCTTGAAAATTCCCATTATCAAGTGTTACCGCTTCAGTAAGATATATTAATGCTTTCTCGTAGTTCTGAATTCGATAGTTTGTTTTACCTGCATTGTATAAATTATTCACATTTGACGGCTCAATTTCCGAAGCTTTTTCGTAATCTTTAGCAGCATGCTCTAATTTATCCACATTTTCATATGCTTTTGCTCTTGCAGTATAAGCATCAACGTAGTTCGCATCAAGCTCAATAGCTTGGTTAAATTCAATAATGGCTTCGAAAAACTGGTTCGTCTTCATTAATTTCAAACCTCCTCTGTATAATTTCTTTGGATTTTGTGCTGATATACCAATTGAAATTGCGGCGCTTAAAAGTAAAATAATTAATTTTTTCATTGTTCGTCCCCCTATAATATTTTTAATATACTTGGTTTTTCGATTGTCCCTATTAGCAAATATACGAAATAAGTAAAAATTAGTTTTGTTAATAGGGCGTTAAGGTTCAATAATTTGATATATCTGTTTCTTAGATGGATGAAAAGATTAAAAGGTTGCTGAAATGCTATTTTTTAAGGCCCATCTTTTAATTTTCTTGCATCAATGTTTTCAGCGTTTTTAAGAGACAATGAAAATTATTGAAATACTATCGGGGTAAAGTGATAATATTTGAAGTGGTTTATAAAATACACCCAAAACCATGCAGGTACACATTTAATAAAGAATCATTGGTGTAATCTTTTTATGAATTAGCGCAACTATTATAAAAAAAATGTCTTGCACCTCATTCATTCTATTTCTTTTTTGAAAGAAATGAACTGAAAGAAACGTCTATTAGTTATGTAATTAACTATTTTTGTACCAAAATAAATTTATAATTATGAAACAACTCAGAGGTTTTGCAAGCGATAATAATGCAGGTGTTCATCCTGAAATTCTTTCGGCAATTAGCAATGCAAACGCTGGTCATGCCATAGCTTATGGCGATGATGTAATGACTGAAAAAGCGATTTCAACGTTTAAGGATTTACTTGGCAATGATATAGAGGTGTTTCTGGTTTTTACCGGAACAGCAGCAAATGTTTTAGGAATGAATAATATTGGGCAATCGTTTCATTCAATTATTTGTGCTGAAACTGCACACATTAATGTTGATGAATGTGGTGCTCCTGAGAAGTTTACAGGCATGAAATTATTGTCAGTAAAAACCCCTGATGGTAAACTTTCTATTCATAGCATTAAACAATATATGCACGGATTTGGTTTTGAACATCATAGTCAACCAGGCATAATTTCAATTACCCAACCTACCGAATTAGGAACTTTATATACTGTTTCTGAAATTAAAGATTTAGCTGATTTTGCGCACCAGCACAATATGTATTTACAGATGGATGGGGCTCGAATTAGCAATGCTGTCGCATCTTTGGGTATATCTGTTAAAGAGTTTACTACCGATGCCGGCGTAGATGTACTTTCGTTTGGTGGCACAAAGAATGGTATGATGTACGGTGAAGCAGTGGTGTTTTTAAATAAAAAGCATGCATCAAACTTTAAGTATTTTAGAAAGCAAGGAATGCAGTTGGCTTCAAAAATGCGCTACATAAGTGCGCAGTTTAATACTTTTTTTGAAAATAATTTATGGATTAAGAATGCGGATCATGCAAATAAAATGGCTCGCTTATTATTTGAAAAAGTAAAGGATATTGAAGGTGTAAAGGTAACGCAGGAAGTACAAGCCAATGGTGTTTTTGCTATTATTCCTGGTCAAATAATTTCAAAACTGCAAAACGCATATTTCTTTTATGTTTGGGATGAACATACCCATGAAGTAAGATGGATGTGTTCTTTTGATACAACGGAAGAGGATATCAACGAATTTTCTGCTTTATTGAAACGAATGATATCGGAATTATAATGAGTGAACAATTTATTTGGGGTCATTCAAGAAGGTATAACGATTACCCAACGTACATTAAAAAGGTATATGGAGGCCGGGTTCAAAAGATTTCAGTAAATGTAGGTTTTTCTTGTCCAAATCGAGATGGGAGCAAAGGCACTGGTGGTTGTATTTATTGCGATAATAAAACATTTAAACCGGGGTACTGCGAATCAGAAATTCCTGTAAAAGATCAAATTTTAAAGGGCGTTGATTTTTTCGAGAAGAAATATCCTGACATGAAGTTTATGGCTTACTTTCAATCTTATACAAATACCTATGCTCCTGTTGAAAGTTTAAAACAATTATACATTGAAGCGCTACAACACCCTAAAGTAGCTAGTTTGATAATTGGTACAAGACCCGATTGTATGAATAATGATATTTTAGCAATGCTTAAAGAAATTGCTAAGGACACGCCGGTTACCATTGAATTTGGTTTAGAAAGCACCAAAAACAGTACGCTTGAGGAAATAAACCGTTGCCATACATGGGAGGAGTCGGTTGCTGCTATTAAAAGGGTGCATGCTTATGGTATTGCTGTAGGTGCTCATTTAATATTAGGGCTTCCGGGTGAGAATGACGCGGATATGTTAGCGCATGCCAAACGAATATCAGCCTTACCTATAAAAACGCTTAAGCTTCATCAGCTTCAAGTTATACGAAATACATTGTTAGCACAAAAATTTGAGCAAAACACCGATTACGTGAAATTATTTGACTTTGAAAGTTATCTCGGTCTTGTTATCAAGTTTGTTGAGCTTCTTAATCCCAATATAATAATAGAACGATTTGTTAGCACATCGCCAATTGAAAAGCTTATTGCCCCACATTGGAATAAAATGAAGAACTTTGAAATTGTTGCAAAAATTGAAAAAGAATTAGAGAGACAAAACACATATCAGGGTCGACTCTTTACTAATTATTCAGAGCTCTAATCCCTTCATTTTAGCTAGTTGGAATATTATTTGAACAGTCTGATTTATATTAAAATGCTTTCTATTAAGTGTTGCATCAAATAAATAGTCAAGGTTTAGTGGTTGTTTTTCCAGAAATAAGCAAAATAATTTGTGTCTGTTTTTATCAGTTTCAATTGCCCACTCTTCTGCTTCTTCAATGTGCGTTTTTTTGTTTTTTATTATATGGTCAATTCTCCAAAAGAAAGGAGCTGTAAGTCTAATATTCAAAACATTGGGCTTTTCTTGCAATATTGCTGCTCCTGCTCTTCCAACCAAAATAATATGGCCTTGTTTGCATAATGAAACCATTACGTCTTTAATCGTGTTTTTTATTTTCAGATCGTTTACATGAGTATTGCTAAAGGCAATAAGCATATCAATAAAGGTCGATTTTTCCTTACCTTTATAAAAATGCTCAATTTTTGATATGGATAAGTTCAATTCTTTAGCCGATTTTTCAAGAATTTCTTTGTCAATGCATCGCCATTTTTGTGATGAATCACCCTTATTTAATTCAGAAGCCAAGAGCATTGCAATTTTCTTGGCTTCGCAGCCCGATTGCCTGGATATAGTAATTACAGGACCGAACTTATTTGGGGTACTCAACTTCTTAGAGGCTTCGTTATACCTGTTCTCAAAATATTTAAATAGAATATTGTCCATATCTCCTCCCTTTTAGAAGTTTATTTTCTTCTTGTAATTTACTAAAATTGAGCTTACTTGTCAAGATGTTGAACGAACTAAATTTTACTGAATTTAATACTTTGCAACAACAACTTTTCACCTATTTTTGCACTTCTTAATACAGTAATGGAATTAATCTACGATAAATGAAGGTGCTTTTAGGAATGAGTGGTGGTGTTGATAGCTCGGTAGCTGCTATGTTGTTAAAAGAGCAAGGTTATGAAGTAGTTGGGGTGACCCTGCGTCTTTGGTCAGAAACAGATGGATTTACCAATACAGAATTACCTACTTATATTAATGAAGCAAAAAATTTAGCTAATGCACTTAAAATTGAGCATCATGTTGTTGATGTTCGTCGTGAATTCTACGATTTAGTTATTGATTATTTTAAAACGGAATATTTGGCAGGAAAAACACCAAACCCATGTGCCAAGTGTAATGTTGTGCTTAAATGGAAAGAACTTGATGATTTTGCACAAAAAACAGAATGCGATTTTATTGCAACTGGTCATTACGTGAATAAAATAGAGGAAAACGATCGTTTTTATATTTCAAAGGGAATTGATCCGGACAAGGAACAATCATTTTTTTTATGGGGATTATCGCAGGATATATTCAAAAAAGCGGTATTCCCATTAGGAAATTTGACTAAGCAGCAGGTTAAGGAGAAAGCAGTTTCAATGGGTTTTTTAAAACTAAATAATAAAAAGGAAAGTACCGGAGTTTGTTTTTTAAAGGATAAAAATTACCAAGCATTTCTTAAGAGAGAATTCGTGCAAACTGATGTGTTGCCAGGCAAAGGGTACTTTATTGATCAAAATGGGGTGAGCATTGGCGAGCATTCGGGGCATCCATTCTATACCGTTGGGCAAAGGCGAGGACTGGGTCTTGTACCAAGGGAACCCCTATATGTAACACAAATTTTACCTGAGTCAAATAAGGTGGTATTGGGGCATAGAAATGATTTGTACAAAGAGAGCATGCTGGTTAAAAATTATAATATTATAAGTAAGAATGATTTTAACACTGAGGTTATTACCAGAGTTAGGTACAGAAAGCAATCGGCTGTTAGTAAGGTTGAATTTATTGACAATAATATCCTAAAAGTATTGTTTAGTGAACCTGAATGGAGCATAGCGCCTGGGCAAACTGCGGCCTTTTATTCAGGGGATAAATTGCTTGGTGGAGGTTTTATTATTGGATAATTCCAGCACTTTTTGTGGATTAAAATGTAAGCCATTAAGATGAAAAAGAGCAAAATATAATATGTTTATCATTTTTTATGAATAATGAAGGGTAAAATGTATATTTGCATTTCTAAAAAACAATTAAATATTTTATAGTATGAAAATTACACAATTTGCAATAGCTTTATTGTTTGGTACGAGTTTTATATCGTGTCAAAATGTATCGAATGGAAAAATTGAAACTAATGCTGATTCAGTTAGTTATGTTTTAGGAGCTTTTCAAGCCGAAAGAATGATACAGAATTTTGAAAAAATGAAAATCGATTCAGTTTTGGATATGGATTTATATCTCGACGCATTTTTTGCGGCTTCTGAAGAAAAGGAATTAGATATGAACCCAGATTCATGTAAAGGTATGCTTGATGGCTTTTTTAAAGAGCTTCAAAATAATCAGAGGATGATGGCAACAGATACAACGGGTGCTGTTTTACCATTTGAGCCAAGCCAATCAACAATTGACTCGGTTAGTTATTTATTGGGTGCCGATTTCGGAAAAGGCTTAACGAATAGCTTTAAAACCGACGGTTTAGATTCAGTTTTAAATGTTAAGTTGGTAGTTGATGGTTTTGTTTCAGCTCTTAAAAAAGATGAACTAAAACTTCAAACTGAAGAAAATAAACCTTTATTGGATGTATTTTTTGCCAAACTTAGAGCAGATAAAGAAAAAGAGGAAGCAGCTAAATTAGAAGCTGAATTTGGCGATGTAAAAGCTGCTGGTGAAGAGTATTTAGCACAAAATCGTGGAAATAGCGATGTTGTTGAAACTGCAAGCGGACTACAATATGAAATTTTGGTTGAAGGACATGGTGCAAAACCAACTTTTGCAAATACTGTAAAAGTACACTACCATGGTACATTAGTTGACGGTACTGTTTTTGACAGTAGTGTTGATAAAGGTGAACCTGCTACTTTCCCAGTGGGAAGAGTAATACCAGGTTGGACAGAAGCATTACAGCTAATGCCTGTTGGTTCAAAATGGAAATTATCAATTCCATACAGTATTGCTTATGGAACAACCCCACGTCCAGGTGGAGTGATTCGTCCATTTGATGCTTTGATTTTTGAAGTAGAATTACTTGAGATTGTAAAATAACAAATCAATTATATAAATAAAAAGTCCGGTAGTTGCCGGACTTTTTTTATGCATTCAATTTAT
>JAQICC010000194.1 GCA_027858735.1 Salinivirgaceae bacterium | reverse complement strand
TTATGGAATAATGCATGTAGTTACTGATAGCCTTGTGCGGTGGGAGTCCGAAATATGGCGTGGAATTTTGATAATTGTTTATAGTTATGCTGTTGAAAGAGCGTGTAATGTTTGCACATTCATGAGATAGAATAGTCAAACAATTAAGCTGAATCAAATTATCATAATTCGGAAATTTCGGTTGATTTTTGTTTCTTTTTATCAAGAAAAAGAAAAAATAAGGAGAGAACATTTGTTAAAAATATTGATTACCCACAAAATTGGTAGTAGAACCGTATTTTAAAAAATTGAGAAATGAAAATTATTTACTGTTTTCTAGCTCATAAAAAATACTGATAAATAGCATGCTTATTTTTGCATACCTTACTCCTGTTTATGAAACTTAGCTTATACTATTTTCGTAATATATCACTTACAACAAAATTAAAATATAACGCAACACCTAATGAATAAGTTTCAATTAAAGGGACATAATTTCATGCATTACTTTTGGATTATCTTTTTTATTTGGAGTGTTCTTATCGGCTTTTTTGCGAACATTGAAAGGCTTATTCAAGTAAACGATGTAACACAATCTAATATGATTGAGCATAGTGCTTTTAATAGTGTTTTGCTAGCGTTTATAGTATTATGGCTTGTCGGTTCAATTGGAATAGTTATTGGATACTACTTAATTATAACATGGTATAGAAAGTTAAAAATTACTACCGATGAATTAGAAGCTGCCCACCAAAAACATGACCTTCACATAAAAAACACCCCTTTAGCAGTTTTAGAATGGGATTTAGATTTTAATGTTACACGCTGGAACAAAGCAGCGGAAAATATATTTGGATATAGTGAAAATGAAGTTCTGGGCAAGTATTCATCATTTATTCTGACCGAGAATGTAAGACCTTTGGCTGATGAAATATTGGAAGGGCTATTAGCACAAACAGGCGGCGAAAGAAGTACCAATGATAATCTTACTAAAGATGGAGCTCTTATTACCTGTGAATGGTATAATACACCATTAAAAAGCGAAAATGGAGAAGTAATAGGTGTAACATCGTTAGTTCAAAACATTACTGACCGTAAACAAGCTGAGGAGGCACTCTTACAAAAAAACCATGAGCTGGAAGCTGCGGAAGAAGAAATAAGAGCAACTAATGAAGAGCTTGTAGCAACCAACAACGCCCTTAAAAATAACATGCATGAATTAGAAGCTGCCGAGGAAGAAGTTAGAGCATCCAACGAAGAATTGATAGCAACCAATGGCACGCTAAAAGCTAATATGCGTGAGTTGGAGGGAACGGATGAAATTGTTAGATCGTCTTTGGCGTATTTAGAAGAAAAGAATGAGCATTTAATTGAGAAGGAGAATGCACTGAATAATGCTAATAAAATGCTTCAATTAGTAATCGATCATATTCCTGAACGTGTATTTTGGAAAGATTTAGATTCGAATTATTTGGGTTGCAATAAAAACTTTGCCTTAGATGCTGGTTGTGAAAAAACAAAGGATGCAATAGGTAAGAACGATATGGAATTGTATGAGAATCATCTTGCTCAGAGATATAGGCTTTTAGATTTTGAGATAATAAATTCGGGTTTAGCAAAAATTAACATGGAAGAGACTGAAGGAGATGAAACGGAAGGACAAAGATTTTTTAAAACAAATCGTGTACCTATACGTGATGATCAAAACCGAATTATTGGTGTTCTTGGCACTTACGAAGATATAACTTCGTTAAAAAAAATGCAGGAAGATCTTGTTGCTTCAAAAATTAAAGCAGAAGAGTCTGACAGGCTTAAAAGTTCTTTTTTAGCCAATATGAGCCATGAAATCCGCACTCCAATGAATGGCATTATCGGGTTCTCACAATTGCTATCAGTAGAAACAAAGTTCGATGAAAACACAAGGGAGTACATTGATATTATTATGTCGAGCGGAGAACAATTGCTATCAATTGTTGATGATATTTTAAACATTTCGAAAATTGAAACAGGCCAAGTTACGGTTTATAATAAAGAGGTTGATGTAACGTCATTTCTTCAAAAAATGTTGCCTGTTTTTGAGTTAAAAGCTCAGAACAACAATAATGCAGTAAAACTAAATATCAACATACCTGAAAGCAAAAATAGGGTTGTAACCGATGCTACTAAATTACAGCAGGTGATAAGTAATATGATTACTAACGCTATAAAATTCACCAATAATGGAATTGTTGAATACGGTTGTTCCTTTCAAAACGGTGCATTGCAATTTTATGTGAAAGACAATGGAATAGGGATTTTGAAAGAGCAAACAGCTAAAATATTCGACCGCTTCTTGCAACTTGGTAAAACAGCCATTGAAAATCAGGGAGGTGTAGGACTCGGTTTATCAATTTGTAGAGGTTTGGTTAGCTTATTGGGAGGAGAAATTTGGGTGGAGTCAGAAGAGGGGCTTGGTTCAACGTTCTACTTTACCATACCTTTTACTGACCAATTAGAAAACGACGAATTACATACCAATACAAACAAAGGAATGAATACAGATAATTTCAATTTCAGTGGGAAAACTATTCTCATAGCAGAAGATGATATCACAAATCATAAAGTGCTGGAACATATGCTTTTTGATACAAAAGCAACACTAATAAAAGCTTATAATGGTAAAGAGGCCGTTGAATTAATAAAGGCGCAACAGAACATTGATTTGGTATTAATGGACATTAAAATGCCTGTAATGAATGGCTATGATGCCGCACTTGAAATTAAAGCAATAAACCCTGATATTCCTATTATAGCCCAGACAGCTTTTGCACTCGATGAAAACCGTGATGAATTTATGGATGATAGGTTTAATGATTATTTAACAAAGCCCATAATGAGAGAAGTTTTCTTTTGTTCAATTCAAAAAGAGCTCAATACCAGAGAGATTTTAAAAACTTCAGATATATAGGAATCAGTAAATATAAAACATATACTGGTTTGATCGAAAAGTGCTTCAAAATGCCCGATGTCCTTTAATATAAAAGTTGTACATTATTAGGCAAGAATACATGAAAAGCTACTAATATTGAATCCAATCATTCTGTCAAATATTTTGATTGATCAAGAAACAAAACAGGCATAGCCTGAACAATTCATGCGTGTAGTTTGATGTAGCTGTATAGCTTGTCCCGAATTTACTTCGGGTGCGTTGAAAACCGCAGACATATCGATATATTTCATCCCGAAAGCCTTCGGGATCGCAACCTGCCTCGTTGGCAGGCCAGCGAAACAGTACCTGTTTCGCAATATCGGAATGCAATAAAATATAGGCATTGAAAAAAGCTTTGTTTTTTATCCAGTAGGTAAAATATAAAGTCACCATTACAATTGAAGAGAAAAAAATTGCAAGCCAAACAGCTCTTGTAACTGAATAAATAATTAAAACTAGTGCTGAAGCAAGCACATAACTTGAAAATAAGCTCCAGAATTTAGTAAAAAAATACATAGAGAAAATGGTAAACGGGAAACTCAGAAAAAGAAAAGAGGAAAGTTGATTTGGATTTACCAGTGTGGATTGTATTAGTATAAATTCTGTTGCATCTGTTGTTAGTAATTGATAAAGTCCAATTTGCGCAGCGATAAAGGCGCTAATTACAAATGCTTTAATTATTAAACTGAGGTCTTCGTGTGTTTTAAAACTGCCTGCCAAATAAATTAGGAAGATTAGAGATCGTATATATCTAAAAGCCTCAAATATGGTTTCGTTTATATTTAGCGCCTTGATTCCTGAAAGTAGAATTATACAATAGTATTTATTTTCATTTGCTTTTATTCCATGTTAATCATCAATAAAATTGACTACTGACTTTCTGGTTTATAGAGAATAAATTCACAAAATATTTAAAAGTAAGTCAATACGAAAAAGCCACTGTAACAGATTAATAATCAACTATTAAAAGTATATTAAGATGTGAAAATCTGTATACTATCACAAAGTGTTTATGGGTGTACATTTGGCAGATTTACAGGCGAGCTTATAATGCAATATTTTTATGTGAATTGATGTTTTAGGATAGCGAAGCTCCTCTTTCGCGTAATTATATGAAACGCAGTAGGCACTGAATTAGTTATAAAAAAGTCCCAGCACTTGGCTGGGACGTGACACAAATTTTTAAACCCATAAAAAAATTACCTGTGTCTATGAAATCCGACAAGAGTCGGAAAAGTCTTTCTTTGTCTGTATTTTTTAAATTCACCCTCTGCCTAAAGGCTCCTCCCTCAAGAGAGGACTTCCTATATGAAACGTAGGATTCCCTTTTAATTCATTGAATAATTAATCTTCATTTTAAACGAAACTTTATTGGAGCTTTTAAATCCAAACAAATCGCGTAAACTAAGTAGTTCTTCAGAAGTAATATTTAATATTATTCCTACTGCTTTAACCGGAACTTGAATCTTTTCGGTTGTATTATAAAGATCAATATTGCTTGATATCTCTTTTATTTTACGTTCAAACTCTAAGTAATTATCCATATGAAGCGTAAACATTACAGTACCAAACTCAACATAGAATTCATTTTTATGAATATTATAGTAAAGTTCACCGTTATTGTTTTTTCGTATTAGCTTCTTCATCTTTTTAGCTTTTCTTAAGTTAAAATTGCAAAACTCGTGCCATACTATTTTAACATCAAGACCTAACAGATTTTTGTTTTAATTTATGTAGAACAAACAAGGCAATTATGTAAAAATAAAACCTGTTAGGTCTTTGAAGTCTTGTTATTCTATGAAACGCTAAAAGAGCTTATTTAGTTCAATTTATTAGTTGTTTTATACCTAAATGTTGATAAGTGAAGAGAATGAGTTTGTTAATGCATTATGTTGATCAATGAAAAGCCACAAATTCATAAATATATTTAAAATCTGTGAATCTGTGGCTTGAATTATTTCGGTGAAAGCAGTTTATGCTTCTACCGTTTCAGTTTTTTCAGATCCTAAGAACATTGCTAAATCGCTATCTACATCGCTTGTTCCACCAATACCAAAGTTTTCAATTAATATTTTAGCAACATTTGGTGATAAAAATGCTGGAAGTGTTGGCCCTAAGTGAATGTTTTTAATACCTAAACTTAGCAATGCTAACAACACAATAACTGCTTTTTGCTCGTACCAGGCAATGTTGTATGCAATGGGTAGTTCGTTAATATCATTTAGCTCGAATACTTCTTTAAGTTTTAAAGCAATTACTGCCAACGAGTAGGAGTCGTTACACTGTCCTGCATCTAATACACGTGGAATACCACCGATATCGCCTAATTGCAATTTGTTATAACGATATTTAGCACAACCGGCTGTTAAAATTACAGTGTCTTGTGGCAATTTGTCAGCAAATTCGGTATAGTAATCACGACCTTTCATTCTACCATCGCAACCTGCCATTACAAAGAATTTCTTAATAGCACCGGTTTTAACAGCATTTACAATTTTATCGGCCAATTGCATTACTTGATTGTGGGCAAATCCACCAACAATAGTACCTGTTTCGATTTCAGTTGGAGAAGCACATTCTTTAGCATGTTCAACAATTTTCGCATAATCTTTTGTTCCGTCAGCTGAAGGTTCAATATGTTTTAATCCGCTGAAACCTACAGAACCAGTAGTGTAAACACGATCTTTATAATCATCTTTTGGTGGAACCAAACAGTTGGTTGTCATTAATATTGGTCCGTTAAAAGAAGCAAACTCTTTGTCTTGTTTCCACCATGCATTTCCGTAGTTGCCAACAAAATGTTTGTATTTTTTAAACGCAGGGTAGTAGTTGGCTGGCAACATTTCGCTATGCGTGTAAACATCAACTCCGGTTCCTTCAGTTTGCTTAAGTAGCGCTTCCATATCTTTAAGATCGTGGCCACTAATTAAAATAGCAGGATTGTTACGTACGCCTATATTTACCTCAGTAATTTCAGGGTTTCCATACGATTCGGTATGGGCTTTATCTAGCAAGGCCATAACATTTACTCCAAATTTACCGCATTCTAAAACCAAAGCTGTTAAGTCAGCTCCGGAAAGGCCATCGTTAGTTGTAGCTTCCAGTCCTTTATGCATAAAATCTACAACTTCTTCTCCAACGTATCCTTGAACGTAAGCATGATGAGCATATGCAGCCATTCCTTTTAATCCATAAATTAAAAGTTCGCGTAATGAACGTACATCTTCGTTTTCTGTACTTAAAACACCTACAACTCTTGCTTTTCCGGCATACTCATTTTCTTCAGTTTTCCAATTTACAAAAGCTGGCCATTCAGTTGGCTTTAATTGCGATTTTAAATCTTCACGTATAGCAATACCATGCGTAATTTGCTTGGTAATTTTTGCATTATCAAAATTCGCATTGGTAATGGTAATAAACAAGCTTTCCATTACATAAAGGTCTGCATCTTTAACATCAATACCCTGATTTTTGGCTTCGTTTCTAACATACGAAACCCCCTTCGACACATAAATTAACAAGTCTTGCAAACCTGAGGTTTCGGGTTGTTTACCACATATTCCTGCAAGGGTACAACCTGTTCCTTTTGCGGCTTCCTGACATTGATAACAAAACATACTCATATTACTTAGTTTTTATATTTGATTATTAAAATTTAATTTCATATTAATTCCATTCTCTTTTATGGCCATAGCTATCATATCCAACAATATTTTTCAACGTGGAAATAAAGACATAAAATAAAGTGTAAAATTACCCATTATAGGAGTTCTCCCCTTGGGGAGATCCCGAAGGGAGAGGGGTATTATTGAATGTAACTTCCCCATTAACCAGTTTTACTGATTAAATTAGGCTCACTTTTAACTTTCTAAACCCAAGTATCTTCTAAAATTTCGCCCTTTGAGCTAACAGTAATTAATTTTACAGGAACTTTTCTTTGAGCCTGCTCCAATGCCATTTTCACGAGTTGCAATAGGCCTCCACAACAAGGTACTTCCATTTTCATTACCGTAATGGTATTTACTTGCGATTGGTCTATGAGGTGAACCAATTTCTCAATGTATATTTCCTTATTACTATCCAGTTTAGGACAAGCAATAGCAAGCTTTTTGTCTTTCAAGAATTTGCTATGAAAATTTCCCAATGAAAAAGCAACACAATCTGCAGCAAGCAATAAATCGCACTGCTGAAAAAATGGAGCCATTGGATTTATTAGGTGCATTTGAACAGGCCAGTGTGTGAGTTGTGAGCTCGCATCTACTTCATTCGTAGCACTAGCCATAGCAACAGGTTGAGGTTTTAATTCTTTCGATGCCGAACCTGGACAACCACCTCCACAGCCTTCACTATCTTGCTCTGCAGTTACTACTAAATTCTGTAAATAAGGATTTTCTTGTGCTGCAACCGGTTCTGTTCTACCGTGCTGTTTTACTTCGTAAATTAATTCATTTACATCAAAATCCATATCAACGGCATTGGCATTTAAATAATCAAATGCTTGATGTATGTATTCTTTTTGTTGATGATCTTTTAGGTGTTTAAGATGGGCTGCAACAACATTACGACCCCCATTTTTAAGCATTTCTTTAATGGTAATAATTTCGTCGTATGCTTCGGCTTCACGTTCTTCAATAGTTATAGCTCCAACAGGGCAATGGCCAATACAGGCACCCAATCCGTCGCACATAAGTTCGCTAACTAATGTTGCTTTATCATCAATCATTTGTAAAGCTCCTTCATGGCAATTTGGTATACAAACTCCACATCCGTTACAAAGTTCTCGGTCAATTACTACGATCTCTCTTTTCATCTTATATATTATTTTAATACATTTCCTTTATCAATAAATTACTTTGCAAATTTAAGACCTCTGGGTGTTTTATTTTGTAACATATGTTACTTTGAAAGTTTTTTCTTAAATTCGTTATCAGTTTTACAAAAAAAATAAAGAAATGTTTATTAGGCTTGCAAAAAGTTCGGTTTTTAAAGGAATAATACCTGAGGTTATTGAGGAACTTGTAAATAGTGTTCCGTATCAAATTAAAAAGTATGATAAAGAAGATATTATAGCTTCTCGAACAGATGAATGCTCTAGTTTAATGGTGATTGTTGAAGGCTGTGTGCGTGGAGAAATGCTCGATTATTCAGGTAAGGTATTAAAGGTTGAAGATATTTTTGCCCCACGACCTATTGCTGCAGCTTTTTTATTTGGACAAAACAATAGATTTCCTGTTGATGTAATTGCCAATACAGAAGTATCTATATTGAAAATTCCCAAAGAATCGGTGATAAAGCTTTTTCAGCATAACGATCAGTTTTTAAAGAACTACCTTAATGCCATTTCAAACAGGGCCCAATTTTTAAGTCAGCGCATTTGGTTTTTATCGTTTAAAACCATTAAAGGCAAGTTGGCGCAATATATTTTGAATTTACTGCAAGAAAATATGAAGATTGTGACCTTGCCTTTGCCACAAAAAGAGGTGGCTGAGTTTTTTGGCGTTACCCGCCCTTCTTTGGCAAGGGCACTTGGTGAAATGGAAAAGGACGGAATTATAGAAGTAAATAGAAGAGAGATTACAATTAATGATAAAGCCAGATTAATTGGAATAATAGAGTAATAAGTAGTTTAAGTGAGCTAAAGTTTTGAGTTGGCAAGTTTAATTTATGATAGTTATAAAGAAATATTTGGCATGAGAAAAATTATCTTAATATGTGTTTTGTTAATGACCTTGATTTGGGCCATTGCACAAGAGAAAGCCGAAGAGAAAGATTCTGTTGTTTATGAGTTTACATCAGTTGTCGATTTGTCAACAACCTGTGTTAAAGATCAATATAGGTCTGGTACATGCTGGGCGTTTTCCGGTTTATCGTTTCTTGAGTCGGAACTAATTCGTTTGGGCAAAGGTGAACATGACCTTTCAGACATGTGGCTTGTGAAAAAAGATTATCATGTACGCGCTATTGATTATGTACGTTGGCAAGGAGCAAAAAACTTTGGTGGAGGGGCAGAGTCAAACAACGTTTTCGATAGAATAAAAGATTCAGGCATAGTGCCAGAAAAGAATTTTCCAGGCTTAAATTATGGGGAAAAAAGCCACGTGCACGGTGAAATGGATTTTCTGCTGGAGGCTTATATTAAAGCCGTAGTCAAAAATAAAAACAGAAAATTAACGACAGTCTGGCTAAAGGGTTTCGACGGAATTCTTGATGCTTATTTAGGGGAAGATGTGGAAACGTTCACTTATAAAGGGAAAGGGTATACGCCAATATCCTTCAGAGACGAGCTTGGAATTGTACCCGATGATTATATTGAGATAAGTTCGTTTAATCACCATCCGTTTTATAGCGAGTTTGTAATGGAGGTGCCGGATAATTGGTCGTTAGGCAAGGTTCACAATGTTCCCATGAATGAAATGATGGAGATTGCTTATAATGCATTAGATAATGGCTTTACTGTTTTATGGGGAAGCGATGTAAGCGAAAAGGGATTTTCTCATGACGATGGCGTAGCAATAATTCCGCAAGATGATATTGCGAAGATGAATGGAAGTGAACGTGCTAAATGGGGGGCATTATCGGAAAAGGAACGTAAAAAACAACTTTATAGTTTTAAAGACATTGTTCCTGAAAAGGAGATTACACAAGAAATACGTCAAATGGCATTTGACAATTACCAAACAACCGACGATCATGGCATGCATATTACAGGTTATGCAAAAGATCAGAATGGCAAAAAGTATTTCAAAGTAAAAAACTCATGGAATACTGATAGCGATTATGAAGGCTATTTTTATGCATCGGAATCGTGGTTCTTATATAAAACGCTTTCCATAATGATTCATAAAGATGCGGTACCGAAAGAGACCATGAAGAAGTTGGGATTGTAAAAACGTTTTAAGTAGCGATTATTTATAAAATAGTTCTGAAAATAGAGCAATTAAATGCACTTTGTTGCAATAAAATTAAAGTATGAAGTTTGTAAATAAAACCGACGAAAATTACACAATAATTCAAGGTTGGGTATCTATTCTCGCCAATACATTACTATTTGGCCTTAAGTATTGGGCAGGTGCTGCAACAGGTTCAGTTGCACTTATAGCCGATGCATGGCACAGTTTAACCGATACTATTAGTTCAGTAATCGTAATTGTTAGCGGCAAAGTTAGTCAGATGCCTGCCGATGACGATCATCCATTCGGACATGGAAGAGCTGACTTAATTAGTTCTGTAATTATTGGAGTATTGCTGAGTTTTATTGGTTTTGAATTTATAATAGAGTCAATTGCTCAACTAAAAGGTGGAGAGAAAGTAATTTTTGGAAAAGTTGCCATTATAGTTACAATAATTTCCATTATTATAAATGAAATGCTTACACAATTTGCCTTTTGGGCCGGACGAAAAATGGATTCACCCTTGCTTAAGGCTGATGGTTGGCATCATAGAACCGATGCCCTTTCATCGGTAGTTGTGTTGATTGGTATTTTTTTAGGTAAGTATTTTTGGTGGATTGACGGAGCTCTAGGCTTAATAATAGCAGGGATGATATTTTATGCAGCTTATGAGATTTTACGAGATGCCATAAACCGATTATTAGGTGAGATTCCTGATGATGAGCTGATACTAAAGATTCATAAAATTACTGCAGATTTGAATTTTGATGTTTGCCCACATCATTTTCACATGCATAAATATGGCAACCATATTGAAATGACCTTTCATATTCTTTTGGCCCCTGAACTTTCCCTTGAGCAGGCCCACGATCAGGCAAACTTAATAGAAAAAGATATTAGAGACAAGCTTGATATTGAGGCTACTATTCATATGGAACCTACCAATAAGCCGGGATTAAAAAATCACTTATCAAAGAAAAAATAAAAGCCTCCTGAATGTACTAAAATAGCTTAAAAACAAGCCACTATTTTGACTTGCTTTATAATTTATTTCAATAATTGAATATTCTATTATCTCACAAAAAATGATGAAATAAGTGTAACAATAACTACAATAATAAATACTAACATTTCTTTTCAGATTAAATACTATATAAAGACTCATAACTTTTAAGAAAGTTACAGTTTGATGTTATATTATTTTGGGAGGTAATAATTACAGTTATATCATTAGTGTCTGACAAAATATATTGTTTGGGGCTAAAGCCCATTTCTTATTTATATTCAATTTAAGCAAGGGATAATATATTGCAAGCCTGATTAGGGCTTTAGCCCACACTAATTAGTTTGTCCTAAAATAATCGGGGCAGGCTGTTGTCGCTCAAAATCCAAATCCTCGAATACACTAGTATACTGCGGTTTGAATTTTTCACACGCCTCGAATTTGAACTTTTTAGCTCAAACTCTCGGACTTTATGGACAGGCTCTCTAATTAGCCTTTATTCCCCCTTCGCCTCCCGAGAAATCGGGACAAGTTATCGGCACTTTTCCGAAGCAAGTTCGGAACTAGCTGGAACAGGCTCTGAGAAAGATGCTCGCAGGGCAGAGAGGGAATAAAATAATTCAAGTACACCCGAACGTTATTTTTGATTTAACAAGTATTTCTGAATGGAATTAAATAAAGATGCTATTTGCCCCATTTAAAAATAAATTGAAGGCATAAAAAAAGTCCGGTATTTGCCGGACTTTTTTTGTTTCTATTATGGGTTTCTTATTTTACAATCTCAAGTAATTCTACTTCATAAATCAAAGCATCAAATGGACGAATCACTCCACCAGGACGTGGGGTTGTTCCATAAGCAATACTGT
>JAQICC010000273.1 GCA_027858735.1 Salinivirgaceae bacterium | reverse complement strand
TTTCACATTTTGAGTAGCCTGCCCCGATTATTTCGGGGAAACGAAAAGTATGAAAACCTTACAAGACCTCAGTCGATTGAGCAGATTTGCGATAGCGAATCGCTCAATTTGGGTAAAAGAAAGGATAAAAGGATTATTAATTTTTGGAGCAATGATTTAACTACAAATGGCTATTATGATTGAAACTAAGTATTTGCAGAATACCCATTTCATGATAAACTAAGAAGACTAAAAATGAATTTATTCTTTTAGTTGCCCCTTTAATTGTATACTTCATTCAAATTTATAAGAAACTATTTATTAAAGAATAATGATAATCTTCCACCAAATACTCGTTTACATAGTAATTCTCTTTATTTTCATCTCGCTCTATTGGGATTTAATAAGGCCGGGCTTTACATTTATGCTTGGTATTACAGTTTTAGGAATATTCAGAGTACTTACGCCAAGCGAGATATTAGCAGGTTTAGCCAACGAACAAATAATGGTCATTTTATTACTCCTTTTATTGGGGGATACCTTCCGTCAAACCTCAATTCTTGATATTTTATTCGATCGCATATTTAAAAATACCCGCACCTATAAGAGCTTTATATTTAAAATGTTTACCATAATCTCTCCCTTATCGGCTTTTTTAAATAACACCCCACTTGTGGCATTAATGATGCCTTATACGCACACATGGAGTAAACGCCACAAAACATCGGTTTCAAAACTTCTAATACCCTTATCATATGCAGCCATATTAGGGGGGTGTATGACGCTTATTGGCACATCAACAAACCTTATAGTTAGTGGCTTAGTGGCTGATCAAAAAATAGTTCAGAACCTTGCCCCATTAAATATGTTCGATTTCTTTTGGGTGGGGTTTCCCATGTTGATTATCGGTTTTTTATATGTATTTGTTTTTGGGAACAAACTTTTGCCTAGTAATACCGATGTAATAGAATCTTTTGTAACGCATCAGCGCGAATATATTGTTGAAACCATTATAAAAGAGGGGAGCCCTTTACATGGCAAAACAATTAAAGAAGCAAATCTTAGAAACTTACAAGGCTTATATCTTTTTAGGATTTACCGTAACGATAATTACCTAATGGCAGAACCAAGCGAAACAGCATTAAAAGAAAACGATATGTTGCTTTTTACCGGCGATCCAAAGGCTATAACACAATTGTTAAAAAAGAACCCTTCCATAGAAATTCCTTCGGTGGGTATGTTTGCAAAGAAGAATCAAACGGAGATTGTGGAGATCGTAGTTTCTCATAATTCCATGCTTTGCAATAAAACACTTAAAGCAGAAAATTTTAGAGCAAAATATGATGCTACAGCCATTGCCATACATAGGAATGGGGAGCGCATAGGGGGAAAAATTGGAACCTTACAATTGAAAGCAGGCGATACCATATTGCTTTTAACCGGAGCTGATTTTAGCAAACTCATTGCCCAAACCAAAGACTTTTATACCATATCTAAACCCCAAGAAGTTAAAAGATTGGGTAAGGTGCGAACGGGGTTATTGGTTGGAGGTTCTTTGTTGGTAATTCTGCTTGCAGCCTTAAAAGTTACTTCGCTATTTATGGGTTTAATGGTATTGTTTTCGGTATTAATAATAGCAGGAATTACAACGCCTAAAAAATTGGGTAAGGGAGTCGACTTTCAGTTGGGAATTATTATTGCCATGGCATTGGCCCTGGGTTTTGCCATGATGAAAACAGGCGTAGCTGAAAGTTTAGCCCAAATTATAATTCGCGTATTTCAACCTTTTGGTAGCATTGGTTTGTTGGCCGGAATTTACATAATAACAACCTTATTAGCGGCATTTATCACCAATGTAGCAGCAGTAGCCTTGCTATTTCCTATTTCGCTAACATTAGCACTCGATCTTAATTTACCTTATTTACCCTTTGTTTTGGTAGTTTCGTTTGCAGCAGCAGCAAACTTTATGACACCCATTGGCTACCAAACCAATACAATGGTTTATGGTCCCGGGGGCTATAAATTTCGCGATTATTTAAAAATTGGCACGCCCTTAACCCTTATTTATATGGTAGTAGCCATAACCGTTTTAAGCGTTATGTTTTTATAATGTACCACCCTCTTACTTCCTGTAACACCGCCAGTTTAGCGGTTTTATTGCAAATAATAATCAGGAAGTATTGGCAGTCTGGCGGTTAAGAACCTATTTTCCTTACAACCAAAAATTGTTAAACCTGTGGATAGTAACGCATAGAATGAAGCATAAAGAACTGTACAGGAGGAAATTGCCTCATATTCAACCTAAGGATGCCGTATTTTTTATAACCCTTAGACTCGAAGAAACCATACCTAGTGCCTGCAAGAAAACTCGGTCTCTGATAAGAAAGCTCCAAGAATGAGGCTTTCGCAGCATTGAAAATCAGGAGTCCCGAAATCTCGGGATGAGTGGTTGAAATTCAAGAGTAACGAAATTATTGGAGTTTTCTTGCTGAGACTAGTTAAAGAATGCTTTTCGCTGAAACTATTGTGTTTTAATAGCGTTTTCAATAAGCATTTAGAATAAACATACAGCAACGTCACATCTCCCTAAAGGAACTTCTTCAAGTCTGAAATAACCATCCATATCGCTGGTTGTTCTAATCATTGGTTTTGTACCTTGTATAAATACATTTGCACCTCGTAGTGAATAGGTCGTTTGTGCATCAAGAACACGACCTTTTACAACTTGAGTGAGCGATTGAGAGTAGCCTATTATTGTCAAGCAAATCATTGTAACCCAAATTGAGCGATTCGCTATCGCAAATCTGCTCAATCGACTGAGGTCTTGTAAGGTTTTCATAGTTTTCGTTTCCCCGAAATAATCGGGGCAGGCTACTCAAAATGTGAAAACCAACAATTCCCAGGTCAGCCTGTCCCGTACCGGAGGTCGGGAGGGTTATATCTAAGTAAAGCGCCTCTTCACTTTGTTCGAATCGCTCAACTTAGGTAGTAGTTACTTATTTAGATGAGTTGATGGAAAAGCAAGAGAATCCAATCCCAAGAAATATAATCGGTTTCAAGAATAATAAAATATAGTCTCTGGAATAGAATCACCTATTCTTAAACATCAAATTCCGATTACAATAAAATGTAAATTGCGCCCGCTTATTTTAATAAAATAGAACAATTATGCACTTTGATATTGTTGAAATTTTATCGGCCTTTATTGTCCTTTTTGCCGTAATTGATATTTTAGGTTCTATACCTATTATTATTGATCTGAAAAATAAAAGCGGTGAGATAAATGCATTACAGGCTACCCTTGTTGCATTTGGAATTTTAGCAGCTTTTCTTTTTGTAGGGGAGGCTTTATTGGGTTTATTTGGTGTCGATATTTCATCGTTTGCCGTTGCCGGTTCATTTGTACTACTGTTTCTGGCACTTGAAATGATTTTAGGGCGCGACATTTTTAAGTATGACATGCCTGGGGGTGCTTCTATTGTACCCATTGCATTTCCTTTAATAGCAGGTGCCGGATCTTTCACCACAATATTGGCTATACGAGCCGAATATGAAACGGTTAATATTATAATAGCGCTGTTTTTAAATATTGTATTTGTTTACATAGTGCTAAAAACTACAAAAGTAATTGAGCGTGCTTTAGGCAAAGGAGGAATATATATTCTAAAGAAATTTTTTGGAATAATTTTACTTGCTATTGCAGTAAAGCTCTTTACATCAAATTTTGCTAATCTTATATCGGGGTTAATACCAGTGCTTAATAATTAAGGCACTTGGAAACTTTTTAAAAAATTAAATTTCTTGCTAATATGTTCTTTAAGTTTGATAATCAGCATATTTATTGTTTTTTTAAAAAAGCTTATGAATTATTCAGGCCAGCTTATTTTATCGTTCTATTCAAAATCTTTGTAAAGTAGATATTGCTTGCGAATTTTTTTAAATTCAGCAATATCATGTTGCCACGATGTCCTAATATCTTCTTCTGAAGTATTATTTTCAATTTGACTTTGAAGTGCACTTGATCCTGCTAAACGATAAAAGTATGCATTAAAAAAAGCTGATTTTTTGTTTAATTCTTTGTGTGATTCTAGCAGATAGGTCAAGTTTATCTGTTTTTTTGAAATAACTTCATTTAAATCAATTAATCGTAAATCATCGCCCTTACACTTTTCGCCTTTAAGTTTCGGATTTTTTGCTCCTTGTTTAGGGGTTGGAGTAAATTCAAATTTGCCTTTTCGGTAATTCGGGTGGCCATAAACTTGAAATGGAAAATCGGTACCACGGCCAACACTAACAATAGTACCTTCGAACAAACCCAGTGAAGGATACAGTAAAACTGAACGGATATTGGGCAAATTTGGTGAGGGCTTTACAGGCAATTCATATAAGGTATTATGGTCGTAGTTTTTGCACGGAATTACCGATACATTACATTGTTCTTCATTCTTAAGCCATTTTTCACCATTTACCATTAAAGCATATTCTCCAATTGTCATTCCATGAACCAATGGAATTTGGTGCATACCAACAAACGATCGGGCAGCAGTATCCAATACCGGACCATCAACATAGAATCCATTTGGGTTCGGCCGGTCGAGCACCAAAACGGGTATATGGTTTTCAGCGCAAGCCTCCATAACATAGTGTAAAGTTGAAATATAGGTGTAAAACCGAACACCAACATCTTGAATGTCAAATACCACAATTTCAATATTATTTAATTGATCTGCAGTTGGTTTTTTATTTTTACCGTAAAGTGATATAAGAGGCAAACCTGTTTTATTATCGATAGCACTATTAATATTTTCTCCGGCATCGGCCGACCCTCTAAAGCCATGTTCGGGGCAAAAAACTTTTGTTAGGCTTATGCCTGATGTAAGTAAAGTGTCAACCAAATGCGTGTTTTTAACCATTGAGCTTTGGTTGGCTACCAAAGCAACATTTTTACCTTGAAGGTATGGTAAGTATATATCTGTTTGCTCGGCACCTGTAATAACTTGAGTTGAAAATTGAGGCTGACCAAACGTATTTACTCCAAGCATAAGAGTAAAAATGATGAAAAATAGTTTAAACTTCCTTACAGACATATCGAGGTCTTTGATTAACAAATGTAGCAATTTAACCTACAGCAAATTGGGTCTTATCTCAATTATTGATATCAAAAAAGTTGGAGATTTTATCTTTCCAACATTCGGTATTGTAATTTTAAAGGAATTATTTCACACGCATTAAACTAAATAAACTGAACATATAATTCGGCAATGGTTTTTCGCCACGTTTACGTAAATCCAGATACCAACCAATTTTTTTAAGCAACGGAATTTTATGTGTTTCAACAAATTCAATTAATGTTCCTTCAGGAGCTTGAATGTATGAAAAGTTGCCTGCAGCTTCACCCATATCAAATGATTCCACGGCATTGGCACTGTCTACAGTAAATGGAAATCCCTTCTCTTTTACTTCTTCACGAAGTTCATCCATGCCATTTATATCAAAACAAAGGTGAATAAAACCCGGATCGCCCCAAATGCGGCCTTCAAAAACATCGCGTGGTGTGCGATCAATAACCTGAACCAGTTCAATACATGTTGGTCCAAATATCGGGCTAAAAGAACCATTGCGCTTTTCGGAATGCTTCAGCAGAATTCTACGGTAAGTATTTTCGCATCCGGCTACACCAGCCCAATCAGTAAATTTATCGGTAACATCGTAAACTACCTTGTCATAGTTCAAAATATCTTGGTAAACCGTTAAACTTTCCTCCATATTCTTTACGCCAATAACAGCTCCAAAAATACCCCCGGTGGCGGCGTTTACCTTTTTGTAAACATATTGGTCATATACAATATCCCATACATTACCATATAAATCTTTCACATAAAAATGCTCATTTCCCGAAGGATCCTTATCAATTTGGGTCAGTATTTCAACGTTCCATTCGCTAAACTTTTTAAAAGTTTTTCTAATGTCCATTGATTTAAGTTTGCCAATACAAATTCCCAGATCGCCAATTTGAATTTCGAATTTTTGCGGTTCAGGTTTTTTGCCCGTGTGTTGCCAAATCTCGAATCCGCCACCTCCTTGCATATTTAAGGCAAGAATAGCATGTCTTTCACGTGGTTGTCCGTTGGTATGGGGTAACATAAGTTCGGCCAATGCAGCCTCTTCAAACATTTTAATATCCATTCCGAAGTTTTCACGATACCACTTAAAACCTTCCTGAACATTAGTTACGCCTACTCCTAATTGTTGAATTCCGTTTATTCTTTTTGCCATAATACAGATAGTTGGTAGCTCGTAGCTGCTCGCTCGTAGCATTTTATTATTGTTATTGTTTTATTCTTTGTGAACGGTTTGAAATAACCGCTCCCATATTTTACATTGGATTTAGTTTTCTAACTAATCGAGCATGAAGATTAGGCAAAAAACGTTTTATTTTTAATATAATAAGTTCGCCTCCTCCAACCGGAATTTCCAGTCTTTCTTTTCGTAATCCTTTTAAAATTTGTTGAGCAGCTTTTTCAGGGCTAATGCCATTGGTTTGTCCTGCATCCATCTTACCATGTTCTGCTCCATCTTTATTCATGGCAAATTTCGAAATATTGGTCTGAATACGTCCGCCAATTAGCATTGACATACGAATACCAAACTTAAAGTTTTCGGTCAATAATGTTTCAAAAAAACCATGCAAAGCATGTTTAGATGATGAATATGCCGACCGATAAGGAAAGCCAAATTTTCCGACCAAGCTTGATGCTGCTGCAACTTGTCCTTCTCCATTCTCAATCATGTGTGGAAGCACAGCTTTGGTTAGTGCGACAACGCCAAAAAAGTTGATTTCCATTATTTTACGTGTATTCTCCAGAGGCGTTTCTACTAAAATCGATCGTTGGCTAATACCTGCAAAATGATATAAGCCTGAAATTTTTTCTCCATCTTTTAAAACCTTTTCAGCAGTTTCAACTATAGTTTCAGAATTTGACATATCCAAGACTTCAATTCGCACTGAGCTTCCGGTTTTTTCAATTTCTGCAGCGGTTAACTTTAAGCCCTCTTCATCTCTGTCAGAAATAATTAAACGCGTATTATATTTTGCTAAGGCAACTGAAACTGATTTCCCCATTCCAGAGGCGACTCCAGTTATCCAAAATGTTTTTCCGCTAAATTCCATTTTTACATTAATTTACAAAACAGGGTTTTGTGTTTGAAACTGAAATTATTGTATTCTAATGTTCTAATTTTTTTTATTCATGCACTATTTCATATGAAGTACTTAGTGTTCAAAAAATAAGAATTCACGAAAATAGTAAAATTTAATAATTCTCCGCTTCAATTTCAAAATATCCCTGAGGATGTCTGCAAGCGGGGCAAATTTTGGGAGCTGTTTTACCTTCATGTATATGGCCACACTTGCGGCATTCCCATTTTTGTGATTTTTCGCGTTTAAATACTTGATCAGCATTAAGGTTATCGAACATTTTTTTAAATCGGCGTTCGTGTACGGCCTCTATTTTACCAATAATTTTAAATATGGCCGATATTTCTTTAAAACCTTCTTTGGTTGCTACTTTTGCAAATTCAGGATAAAGTTCGGTATGTTCTTCATTTTCACCCAATGCTGCTGCTTCAAGGTTCTCAATGGTTGCCCCTATTTTTGGGGCAGGGTAAGTTGCTGTTATTTCAACCACTCCTCCTTCTAAGTATTTAAAAATGGTTTTAGCATGCGACTGTTCCTGACTGGCAGTTTTTATAAACAGAGCACTTATTTGTTCGTAGCCTTCTTTTTTGGCTACTTTGGCAAAAAATTCATAGCGATTTTTGACCTGCGATTCTCCAGCAAATGCTTTTAGCAGATTCTGTTCGGTTTGTGTTCCTTTTATACTCATATTTACGAGTTTTAAGTTTTATTTGATCTAAAATTACAAATAATGTGTATTTTTAGATTATTGTTTTCGCTATTTTTATAAGAAACTATCTATAAATATGTGCAATAAAGGGTTTTGTTATATTCAAATTAGAACACTTTTAGTTATTATGGTTGTAGTGCTATTTATTAATTTACCATTAAAACTAAAAGCCAGCAACAACACAAAAAAACTATTAAATGAATTGGTTTTAGCAATTGAAGAAAGAGATACTTATGAACAAAATAAACTGAATAGAATTCAGTATTTAATGAATGAAATTGTGGCAAGCAAGAATAGTGAAAACTTAAAATTAGAATATAATTTCACATTTAAATTATACGAAGAATATCAATCATTTATTTACGATTCAGCTTTTAAATATGTAAGGAAACTAATTACAATTGCACAAAAGTTAGATGATAGTGAGACTATTAATCAGGCAAAAATAGAGTTGGGGTTTACGTATTTATCTTCCGGTTTATTTAAAGAATCATTAGATACTTTATTCACTATTAATGCTAAAACGCTGAATTTTGAGTCGAGGGTTGATTACTATGATGTTTTATCACGGGCACACTTTGATTTAAGCAGTTACCATAACGATACATATTACTCTGGAATTTATACAAAACTAGGAATACAAATTGTTGATTCGGCGATTCGTATTTTGTCCGATACTACATCACGTTATTGGATGTTAGTTGGGATACGAAATGCACAATCGAAAAACCTACAAAATGCAGTAGATGCGTTTAACTTTCTGATAAGCCAATATAGAATATCGCAACACGATTATGCCATTGCTACATCGGCTCTGGGTTGGGTATATAATAGTATGGGACGAACCAATGATGCTCTTGATATGAATTTGCGAGCAGCTATTGCCGATATTAAAACATCGACAAAGGAAACAGTGGCATTTAGAAGTTTAGCACTTATGTTTTACCATAATGATAAGCTTGAATTAGCATATAAATTTATAAATATTGCACTTGAAAATGCTACCTATTATAATGCACGGCATAGAAAATTAGAGATTAGTGAAATTTTACCAATAATTGAAGGTAAAAGGCTTACTGCTTTAGAAAAACAGAGAAAACAATTAATGAATTATGGAAAAGTAACCACCTTGCTAATAGTTTTGGTAACTTTTTTTATAGTGATAATATATCGGCAATTAAAAAAGTTGCGAACTATTAAGTCGGTACTTCAAACAACAAATGAAAACTTAAAGGGAATTAACGATACCTTACGGGAAACCAATAAAATTAAAGAAGAATATATTGGTTATTTTTTTAGTATAAATTCTGAATTTATTGAGCGTCTGTCAAAAATTCAGAAAACTTTAAACAGGAAAATTATTTCGCGTCAATTTGACGATTTAAAAAATGTTATAAAGTCATCGGATTTAAATAAAGAGCGTGAGAGACTGTATATAAACTTTGATAAAATTTTTTTAAAGTTGTTCCCACACTTTATTGATGAATTTAACAAACTATTTAACCCCGAAGATCAGGTAATAGTTGAAAAAGATGAATTACTAAATACGGATCTAAGAATTTTCGCACTAATTAGGTTAGGCATTACCGATACTGAGAAAATTGCTCAATTTTTAAATTATACAGTAAATACAATTTACACATATAAAACAAAGCGTAAACATAAAACAATTGTACCGCGCGATAAATTTGATGAGCATATAATGGCAATTAGGGCTGTTGCACCCTAATAATTCTATTATTTAAGCCATAATTCTCAATAAAGCATTCATATTTTTAGAACGCCGTTAATTTGTTAACGCATTAATAAACAACGATTAGCAAACATAACACATTTCATATTTTCTAGATTTTACTTGGAAAAATTTCTATTGGTAATTGAGTACTATAATTTTGATATTCAAGATTAGGCAATTTGGAATCGTATTTCTTTTAAGGTTCAATATTGCAAAATTCAAATATCGCTAAACAATACTTTATATGAATTAAAAACTACAAAATGAAAACACTCAAAAAACTAAACTATTATGTAACAAAACATTTAATGCTTGTAGCACTTTTTGTATTAGCATTTACTGTTTCCGTGTTTGCTCAAACACCAATATTGGTAAAAGGAATAGTTACCGATGTAATGGGTATGTCAATTCCAGGAGCAACCGTACTTATTAAAGGAACGACTAATGGTACCATTACCGATTTTGACGGGAATTTTACATTAGATTGCGATCTCAATGATACTCTTTCTGTGTCGTTTGTAGGGTATCTTACTGAAGAATATGTGGCACAAGAAGGCGTTAATTTGAATGTACTACTTATTGAAGATATTGCAAAAATTGGCGAGGTAGTAGTTGTAGGTTATGGTACCATGCGTAAATCAGATTTAACCGGAGCTATTACGTCGGTATCAGCTGAGGAGCTGCACAAAGGTGTTGTTACTACTACAGAACAAGTTCTTCAGGGTAAAGTAGCCGGACTTACCGTTATTAAAGGTTCTGGTGATCCAACTGCGGGAGCCACAATGCGTTTGCGTGGCGGAACTTCCTTATCTGCAAGCAGTTCACCACTAGTTGTTGTTGATGGTATCCCCGGAGTAGATATTAATACTGTCCAACCTTCCGATATTGAATCAATTGATGTTTTAAAAGATGCCTCATCATCTGCTATCTATGGTTCAAGGGGTGCTAATGGTGTTATTATTATTACCACAAGCAAACCCAAAGTAGGTCAAAAAATTGATTATAATTCTTATTTCGCATGGGGAAAAGTTGCCAACCATATTGATATGTTATCAGCTAGCGAATATAGAGCTCTTCCAGATAAAGACGCTGCAATATCGATAATTGATGAGGGTGCCAGTACCGACTGGATTAGAGAGATGGAGCAGACTGGTTTCACTAAAAGTCACGATATATCAATAAGTGCAGCTACCGAAAAAAGCGGTTTACGGGCATCTGTTAATTACCTTGATTCGAAAGGTGTGATTAGAACAAGTGAACTCAAGCGAATAGGTTTAAACGTAAGTGCCTATACCCATGGTTTAAATGACAAATTGCGCATCGATCTGGGTACACATAGTACTTTTGATAAATATCATCCAGTTAATACAGGTATTTTTGAATCAGCTTACAATCAGAACCCAACTATAGCTGTTTACGATTCAACTGGGGCATACAATATTTCTGCAGCCTCTCGTGAATTTACTCCTA
This sequence comes from Salinivirgaceae bacterium, assembly GCA_027858735.1. Lineage (GTDB taxonomy): Bacteria > Bacteroidota > Bacteroidia > Bacteroidales > SZUA-534 > GH45. Next base: position 19,187 of record JAQICC010000273.1, on the reverse strand, counting down.
TCGAGCAACTTGAAACGGATATCCATGATAATACAACCAACCGTATTTTGGGATATGCCAAGGCTGATTTGGAAATTATAAATGGCCTTAATATTGCACTCAATCTCTCAAATGAGTTGAACTCACGCCGTGATCGTATCTATGTGCCAATTACTGCGCAACGAGCTCAATTTGAACAATCTGCAATTCAAAGATTAAGTGAATATAATACACAGCAGCTAGAAACTTACGCAACTTATGTCAAAGAATTAAATAGTAATCATCGGTTCAATATTATGGGTGGTTACACATATCTTAATACAATTTCGGAATATGTTTCGGCAAAATCTAGAAATTATGTAACCGACATAACTACATACAATAACCTTGAAGGTGGAAACTTGATTGCATTAGGAGATGCTGAAAGTAATAAAAAAGAAAATACTCTGATATCGTTTTTTGGCCGCCTCAACTATTCCTTAAAAAATAAATATGTATTTACAGGTACGCTTCGTAGGGATGGTTCATCAAAATTTGGAAAAAATGAAAAGTGGGGGCTATTCCCTTCTGCCGCAGCAGCATGGACTGTTTCAAGTGAGCCATTTATGGCCTCAACTGGCAATTGGTTAAACAATTTAAAACTTCGCTTTGGCTATGGTATTACGGGTAGTCAGGATGCTATTGAACCCTATAAAACATTAGGCCTCTATGGAACAAGTTCTGGCGGGGCATATTATGATGCTGCCTCGGATTCATGGAATAATTCATACAGGGTAACCCAGAATGAAAATCCAGATCTGAAATGGGAAACTACAACACAGTACAATCTTGGTATGGATTTTTCTTTATTCAACAAGTTATCCGGAACTTTAGAATTGTATAATAAATTAACTAATGATCTAATTTATTTATATGATGTGCCCGCCGACAAGAACTTTTATGGCCAAACTTTAGCCAATGTTGGGGATTTATCAAATAAGGGGATCGAACTTTCCTTAAGCTCAACCATTATTCAGAAAACTGATTTCAGCTGGGACGTTTCACTTTCTATGGCTAGAAATATACTTAAGGTGGAAAAACTATCAAATGATGCATTTCAGGCTGATTCAATACTTATGGGCGACTTAATTGGTATTAATGGTTTAACCTCGGCTCAATCGCAAATTCTTTATGAAGGCGGTTCTGTAGGTACGTTCTTTGTTCCAGTGTGCTCTGGAATTGACTCAACCGGACAATTCCTCGATAAATATGGCCGGGTAATTTCATCCTTGCATGCGGATTCCATTCAAAATGAAGATGTAGGGTCAGCGCAACCAAAATTCACCTTGGGTTTCAATACAACTTTTAAATACAAAAACTTCGATTTAGGTATTTCAACTTATGGTATTTTCGGACAAAAAGTTTTTAATGCAACGGCAATGGTACTATATGCTGGCGGACGGATTCCTGCTCAAAATGCTCCTGTTGATGTTCTTGACAGAGGAATTACGGATCAAGCTGTTATCTCTGATTACTGGGTTGAAACAGCTTCCTTCTTTAGAATACAATCTGTTACACTAGGTTATACCTTTAAACTCAATACTCCCTATGTAAGTAATTTGCGCCTTTATGTAAGTGGTGAAAACTTATGGGTGTTTACGAATTACTCGGGAATCGATCCTGAAATCAATATCGAGAATTATGATGCTGAGGGTAAACTTAATGTATTAACTGACCCTGGCATTGATAGATTTAATGTTTACCCTAAAGCAAGAATCTTTTCATTTGGTTTAAACGTTACCTTTTAAGGTATATTGAAAACCAATTTGTATGATTATCAGGAAGCAGAAAAAACTAACAATAATTTAAATTTGAGAAAATGAAATCAAAAATAATAATATCAATAATAGTTGCGGCAACACTCACTATGTCGTGTACGAAACTGGATGAAACAACTTATTCAGTAATATCAACTTCGGAGTATGGAACTACTCCAGAAGAGCTAACTACCATATCTGGAGGAGCATATGCCACCATGCGTGGAGGAGATGAAGGTGAAAATTATTGGGTATCTGGTGAATTTGTTTTTTTCTTAAATGAAGTTTCTTCCGATGAAGCCACTATACCTTGGAGAAAAGGTAATAACTGGGGGGATGAAGGAGTATATATGCATATTCAAAAACATGAACTTTCATCCGACAATAAAGTTATTTGGGCTGCATGGTTGTATTGCTTTAGAGGAATAACGGCATGTAATTTAGCTATATCTCCAATTGAAGCATCAGATATGCCCGAGGGGGATAAGCTTACAGCAAAGGCAGAGCTTAGAGGAATAAGAGCCTATTACTACTATAATGCACTAACCTGGTTTGGGAATATTCCTATTAATAAAAGCTTTCCGGTAAATGACTCAGTTCTTCAAAGTCCAAAAAATGAAGTATATGCGTTTCTAGAGCAGGAGCTTGTCGACATTATACCTTTTTTACAAGAACAGCCTATTTATGGACGTATTACGCAGGACATTGCTAGAGGTCTTCTGGCTCGTTTATACATCAATTCCGAAAACTTAGGTGGGGAAACTCGCTGGCAGGAATGCCTGGATGTATGTAGCGAAATTAGTACAACAAGTTTTCCTCTTAACTCAACGGGTGATTATTTTTCGATGTTCGCTAGTGATAATACAGGAAATCCTGAAATAATGTTCGCTATTCCATTTGATTTTTCAAGTGCAGGTATTAGCGGTAATTACATATTTGCAAATACAATGCACTATAACAATAGCCCAGCATTTTCTGGATATAATGGTGGTGGAAATAATGGAATTTGTGCTCAACCAGGTCTATATTCTTCATTCGACCCAACGGATATTCGAAGAGAGTCTCTTTTAATAGGTCCCCAAATTAGCATTAGAACAGGAGAAGTTATAGCGGCAGTTGGAGGTCAGGGAAATGGGGCACCTCTGATTTATACTGAAGAAGTAGATAGTGCCTTTATGGCTCCGGGAGAAGCCCTAGGTGTGGCAGGAGCCCGCTTGTTCAAATATAAACCTACTGAAGGCCAGACATATCAAGCTGATCATGATTTTGTTGTGATGCGATATGCTGAGATTATTATGATGCAAGCCGAATGTCTAGTGCGATTAAATAGAGTATCTGAAGCGGAACCTTACTTGAACCAAATACGTCAAAGAGCTGGATTGAATTCTATTGCTCTTGGGGGTTTGAGTACAGAAGACCAATTGAAAGCACTTGATACCGAATGGAAACATGAATTTGTTTTTGAAGGACTGCGTCGTGATGTAAATATTCGCTTTGGTGACTACCTGAAAGCATGGTGGGAAAAAGGTGATGATCCTTCCGACAAGTATACATTATTGTTCCCCATTCCTAGAAGGGAAATGGAAAATAACCCAAAACTTGTTCAAAATCCTGGATATTAAATAAATAAATAAATAGATAGTTTACTCAAGTACCTGCTAACTTAGTTATAGTAGCAGGTGCTATTTTCAAAGCATTTTGAATTAATTTAAAACGTAATTAAAATGAAGAAACTATATTTTATTTCGTTCATTATATTCTCAATACTCTTTGCTAACTGTGCAAAGGATAACAATGATCCGGAGCCCGAGCCGGAGCCTGAACCGGAAGCACCTGAGGGACCTGTTAAAGTGGAGAAAACCAATCCTATGCATGTGTATGTGCATTACATGCCTTGGTTTGAAACTCCCGAAACCAATACTAATGGTAACTGGGGAATCCATTGGAAAATGGCCAACAAAAACCCAGAGAACATTGATGATGATGGTAAACGCGAAATAGCATCGCATTATTACCCTTTAATTGGGCCCTATGCTTCGAGCGACAAAGATGTAATTGAATATCATTTATTACTCATGAAGTACGCTGGCATTGATGGGTTGATTATTGATTGGTATGGTTCGTCGGATATTAATGATTTTGGAATGAACCGCAGGAATTCTGAAGCTGTAATTGATAGGCTTGATGAGGTTGGATTGCAATTTGCATTAACCTACGAAGATTGGACTACAAATGATGTTGTTGGTGAGGGTGAGGCAGAAACAAATGTTGAAGCTGCAATAGAGGACTTTAAGTATATGGAGGCAAATTATTTTGATTTAGAAACGTATATAAAAATCAATAATAATCCGCTTTTAACCGTTTTTGGTCCTCAAGCTATTCAAAACGGTGACGATTGGACTACTATTTTAGCAAATATATCAAGTAGTTTAACCTACTTATCACTATGGTTTGAATCGGGTGATTTAGGTTCAAATGCAACAGGTGAATTTTCTTGGGTGTATGAAGACAATACTCATATTACTAACTTTTTAAATAAGCGAATGAGCCAGTTTGATGTGGCCATGGGCAGTGCCTATCCAGGCTTTGTTGATTATTATGAAGAAGGGGGTTGGGGTACCAGTATTGATTGGGAAATTGATCATGCCAATGGAGCAACTCTTGATGCGACATTAGCAATGGCAGCGAATAAACATATTGATTATTTGCAATTGGTTACCTGGAACGATTTTGGTGAAGGAACCATAATAGAGCCCACCCTTGAATTTGAATATCAATACCTTGAAAAAATACAAGAATTTACTGGAGTATTGTATACCAAAACAGAGTTTGAGTATATAACGAAGCTTTATAATTTAAGAAAAAGTAAGGCAGACGATGCCGATGCTCAGCTAGAATTAAATAAGGCATTTAATTATTTAGTTTCGCTTAATGTTGATGAGGCTAAGGCAGTTATTGATGCTTTGGATTAATGCAAAAAGAAAAAAACGAGAAGTAAACTTTACATAACTCAACATTGAACTAAAATAACATACTAATTAATTTGTATATACACAGTTATGTCATATTTGTGACGTTTGAAGATTAAAATTAATAACATCAGAAGTAATGTAGGTTTTAATTACAAAACCGGCTTAGTAAAACTGTGCATAGACATTAATAATAAGTAAAGAATGAAAAAAAAACCACAACTTAACTTTTGGCAATTATGGAATATGAGTTTTGGATATCTTGGTATCCAATTCGGATTTGCTCTTCAAAATGCCAATGTTAGCCGCATTTTTGAAACCTTAGGAGCTCAAGTAGAAAATATTCCTATTTTATGGATTGCCGGACCAATTACCGGGTTAATTGTGCACCCTATTGTTGGGCATATGAGCGATAAAACCTGGAACAGACTAGGCCGTCGTAAGCCTTATTTTTTAATAGGTGCATTATTGTCTTCACTATCTCTTTTAATAATGCCAAATTCACCTTCGTTATGGGTGGCAGCTGGTATGTTGTGGATAATGGACGGTTCAATTAACATGACAATGCAACCCTTCAGAGCATTTATAGGTGATATGTTGCCTGAGGAACAGCAAACAAAGGGGTTTGCAGTACAGACATTCTTTATTGGTATTAGTTCTGTGGTTGCATCTCTATTACCCTATATTTTATTCAATTGGTTTGGAATCGACAATACTGCTCCAGAAGGTATTATTGCACCTTCAGTAAAATGGTCTTTTTATTTAGGAGGAGCTGTATTTCTATTAGCTGTTTTATGGACAATCTTTAAAACAAAGGAGTATTCCCCTGAGGAAATGAAAGCCTTTGAAACAGAAAAGGAAGCTAGCGAAGATACAAAGGCCTCTGAACTGAATATTGAAAAGGCAAATTATAATAAGCAAGGAAGTATATTAATTCTTGGCGGACTTGTCTTGGGCGCTATTGAAGCTGCCTTTTCTATATACCAAGGCTTATATATTTTGTCGGCTGTATTTGCTGTATATGGTTTCTTACAAATTATTACAGCCTCAATGCATAGCAAGGGCAAAATTAATGGGACCGTTGAAATTATTTACAACATTAAAAATATGCCTGTGATCATGCAAAAATTAGCATGGGTTCAGATGTTAACCTGGTTTGGACTTTTTGCCATGTTTATCTATTGTACACAAGCCGTTACGTCATTTCATTATCATAATTCCGATCCCACATCAGCAATTTATAACGAAGGTGCCGATTGGGTTGGCGTGTTAATGGCGGTTTATAATGGGGTTGCTGCAATTATCGCATTTATGATTCCTGGAATTGCCAAAAAAATGGGACGTGTTAAAACACATGCAATTAGTTTAGGAATTGGTGGCATCGGATTAATATCATGGTTTTTATTTGATAATCCTCAAATGTTAATTGTTTCGATGATTGGTATTGGTATCGCATGGGCTAGCTTGTTAACCATACCATATGCCATATTAGCAGGGTCATTACCACAAAAGAAAATGGGCATATACATGGGAGTTTTTAATTTATTTATAGTGATACCCCAGATTGTTGCCTCTGCTGTACTTGGTTTATTAGTAACCAAATTATTTGATGGACAAACAATTTATACCATAGTATTGGGTGGTGTGGCTATGATAATAGCTGGAGTATTAATGTTATTTGTTAAAGATAATTACGATAAAGCATAAAATAGATATGAGCAATCTTTGGAAAGTTAAAGCAGATAATTTTATTAATGAGAAGGAGAGCATTATGCGAACCGGTAATATGTTTCAAATATCTAATGGATATATGGGATACCGGGGCACACTTGATGAATTTGGGTCGGAACAATTGGTAGGAATAACTTTGGCTGGAATTTTTGATCAGGTTGGCGATGCATGGCGCGAACCTATTAATGCTCCAAATGGAGCTTATACCAAACTTGTAGTAGATGGTATTTCTGTTTCTGCTTTAAAAACTGAGATTATATCTCACACACAACAAATTAGCTTATCAAATGCATTGTTTGAGCGCGATACCTTGTTTGCTGTAAACAACAAGCAAGTTCAGGTTAAATCGAAACGTTTTTTAAGTGCGGAAACACCAAATCTAATGGTTGTGGAGTACTCGTTTAGTACAAATGTTGATGCGGAAATTTCAGTCAATACTGGAATTGACTACAATGTTTGGGATTTAAATGGACCACATTTAGTGGATATCGAAGCAAATAAATCAAACAATATGCTTACGGTTATAGCCAAAACCCACGAATTAGGAAAAAAGTTAGCAGTTGCAGAGCTTATTGATTATGCTGAAGGAGATGAACAGCATTTGATTAGTAATAATTTAAATTTAAGATTGATATCAATTAAGGCGAAAGCTGGTAATACATATACATTTTATAAGTACGTTGCTGTAGTTAAGCAAGGTGATCCATTTAAGGGAAGTAAAAAAAATGCTGCTATTGAACTTGTTAGTGTTGCTTTGCAGAAAGGATTCTCAAGTAATTTTGAAGCACATAACGCTCAATGGGCAAAAAAATGGGAAAAATGCGATGTTAAGATTGAAGGCGACGATGAAGCACAACTAGCATTGCGATATAGTATTTTTCAATTATTAATGGTAGCTCCTGTTAAAGGTAGTGCCAATTCAATTCCGGCCCGAGCTTTATCCGGTCAGGTTTACAAAGGAGCAATTTTCTGGGATACGGAAATGTTTATGTTCCCATTCTTCGTTTATACCTATCCTGAAGTGGCTATTGAACTTCTAAAATACCGAATTAATACACTTGATGGAGCACGAAGAAAAGCCGCCTCAGAAGGTATTGGTTATAGGGGAGCATTTTATGCATGGGAAAGCCAGGAAACTGGTGATGATGCATGTACTTATTTTAATATTGGTGATCCTCATACCGGACGTGATTTACGCACGCATTTCCGCGATAAACAAATACATATTAGTGGCGATGTTGCTGTGGCAATGTGGGAGTATTTTAAATTAACTACCGATGATAGTTTATTACGCAATGGGGGAGCTGAGGTAATACTCGAATGTGCACGCTTTTATTATTCATACGCCTATTATAAAAAGGATAAAGATCGTTATGAATTACTCGATGTTATTGGACCGGATGAATATCATGAACGAGTAAATAATAATATTTTCACCAATAAAATTGCTAGCGAAACATTCAGAGTTGCATTAGATGCTGTTAATTATTTAAAAGAAAATTTTGCTAGTGATCTAGATGCCCTTTTGGCTAAAATAGAAATAGCTAATGAAATACCTCTTTTTCAAGAAGCTTTCGAAAAGTTATACCTTCCTCAACCCGATAAAGAAACAGGTGTAATAGAACAATTTGATGCCTATTATAAATTGGAGGATGCAACCGTTGAGGATGTTAAAAGCAGGGTAATTCACCCTAACGAATATTTGGGTGCAGGGCAAGGTGTTGCTGTACAAACGCAAGTTATAAAGCAGGCCGATGCCATAATGATGCTCAATCTTTTTAAAGAGCATTATTCACATGAAGTAAAGAAAGCTAATTGGGAATTTTATGAACCTCGTACGGAGCATGGCTCCAGTTTAAGTGCTTGTGCCTATGCCTTAGTTGCAGCTGATATTGGTAAATCTGAATGGGCTTATAAGTACTTTCTAAAAACTGCAAAACTCGATCTTGAAGCAAAATATAAAGTATATGTAGGTACCATATTTATGGGAGGTTCGCATCCTGCGGCTAATGGAGGTGCCTGGATGGCTACCATTTTTGGATTTGCCGGAGTTAAGGCATACTCAAATAAAGTATCCATTAATCCGAAACTTTACGATAAATGGAAATCGTTAAGCTTTAATTTATCATATAAGGGTGACAATTTTGCCATTAAAATAACCCCAGATGAAACAACAGTTCAATCATTAGGATCAAATATAGCAAGCCACAAATTTGTATTGGGGGAAAAGGAATTTGTTTGCGATCCTGGCAGAAAGATTGAGACTAAATATTAAAAATACAGAAGATGCAAAAATTAACAATTATAGTAAGTTTTGTTTTAGGCTTGTTTGTCAGCAATATAAATGCGCAACCATCTAAAATTATTGATACATTAAAAAATTTGCCTGAGTTAGGACTGCCATTATCAAATGAAAAACTGGTAATTGCTCATAATATGACTGATATTATTCGGTTTAAAGGTCATGAGTTAGAAGATTGTTCTGATCCTGAATACTATTATCCTAAAGGTAATATTACAGAAAACTTAGGGGGTATGGTTCAGGTAAATGTAATGTCAGATAAATATCTTAAAGACTCATCATTAGAGCAAACTATTGAATTTGAATTGAGGGCGGCTATAAAATCAGGAATTGATGGGTTTCAGTTTTATTACCCTTTACGTAAGCGCGGACCTGATGATTTAATTATTAAAACCTTTTTTAAAGTTGCTGACGAAAAAAATATTGATTTTAAGTTTACATTTTGCCCTTCTCATCCAAGCGGATTAACAGAAGATATAAAAGTAAAGGAATATGCCAAGCGAATGAATTCAGTTTTAGATGCTGTTGGACACGATAATTCACATTGGCTGAGAACACCTGATGGTCGCTTGATAGTATACTTATGGTATGGAGAACAAATTGCCGAAATACCTAATGATTTACAAGGGTTACCTCGACAGTTTTATATTGCTCGTGCATTAAAAAGATTATCAATGGCTATAAATGAAAATGTAGCCTATGTATTGGCCATAAATTATGAAATTTCAAAAGACGAATTAAATACTTACCTTGATTATGTACCTGCTGTTTGGTTATGGACCTTACCATATACTGATAATTATTTAGGAGAAATGGTAGCAACTACCTGTAAAGAGCGAAACAGAACCTTTACGGGTTCTGTATTCTCATCATTCTACACATCGAAACTTTTACCACCTGGCACTTGGGATATGCATCACTATGCAATTGATGCAGCTAGGGCAGGTATTGAAAATGTGGAACGAAGAGGAATTATAACAGGACTTTCATATAATTTTAGAAAACTATTTGAATTTGCGATTGATAAAGATGTTCCAATAATAAATGTGATTACTTGGAATGATTACCCCGAGGGTCACCATATAGCTCCCGAAGTAAACCATAATTTTGCTTGGGCCGTTTTAATAAACTATTACAAAAGTGTTTGGAAAGGTGAACCTTCGCCATTTCAAGAAAAAGATGTGGCCATTACATTTTTTAAAAAGTACAAACATAATGTTAAACCAATCCCCTATAATATCCCAATAGTTTATTTATCCGAAGCTGTCCCTGAATCATATGAAGATTCTGTTGAGGTGGTTACAATTTTATCAAAACCGGCTGAATTACTTGTTAATAATCAGCAGAAAAAAGTCGGTTCAGGACTAATGTCAAGCAAATTTGACCATAATCCTGGCCCGGTTAAAGTAACTATTAAACGAGGCAAAACAAATTCAGTTGAGTTTACAACGCCCGAATGGATTACTGATAAACCATATAGAACAGATAGATTGATTTATTCATTTTCGAGTGAATTTAACTATTATCACGAAGCTATATTTGGTAACTATCCTCCTTTGTTTTCAGAAGAGTATAGTGATAAGTAAATGTAAAATTTAATAATTATGAAAAAAAGTTTAGAAAATATTAGATTCCTATTTTTACTTGTTGCTATTGGTTTGTTTAGTTGTAATAAGCAAACTGATCAAATATCAATAGAATCTCCCAATAAGAAAATAGTAGTTACGGTTGAAACAATTGAGGGACAGCTTTTTTATTCGGTGATAAATGAAGAAGAACCAATCGTAAATAAATCGAGGTTGGGTTTTCTCTTTAAAAACATGCCCGATTTAGGCAATAACGTAAAAATAAATACGGTAAACCAAATATCAACAAATGAAACTTGGGAACAAGTTTGGGGAGAAAAAAGGTTGATTGAAAATCGTTTTGAAGAGTTAGTTTTAAATATTAAAGAAAAAAATGGATTAAAGCGTAATTTCAATCTCTATTTCAAAGTTTTTAACGACGGGTTGGGTTTTCGTTATGAAATACCGGTTCAGCAAAATGTTGATTCAATAATTATTACAGATGAATTAACACAATTTAATATTGCTAATATTTATAGGGCATGGTGGGCTTCGGCATATAAAGACAAGTTTTATGAAAGCTTGTATAAAAACTCCATAATTTCTGATATTACCGATACGGTAATTACTCCGCTTACCTTAGAATTAAGCAATAATAAATTTGTCGCTATTCATGAAGCAAATTTAACTGATTATGCAGCTTTAAATATTTATTTTGCTGATTCGGCTAAAATGGAAACGGATTTAACACCATGGAGTACGGGTGAAAAAGTTTTTGCCAAAGCAGGAATGGTATCTCCTTGGCGTACCATTACTATTGGAAATTCACCAGGCGATTTAATAACCTCATACATTGCACTTAATCTAAATGAACCTAATAAAATTGATGATACTTCGTGGATAAAGCCAGGCAAGTATATGGGAATATGGTGGAGTATACATATGGGTAAACACACATGGAAGCCGGGATCAAAACATGGTGCTACTACCGAAAATACCAAAGCCTATATTGATTTTGCGGCAGATAATGGATTTGAAGGAGTTTTAGTGGAGGGTTGGAACAATGGCTGGGATTTTGACTGGACTACTCATGGCGATAGCATTAGTTTTACCGAGGCTTATCCCGATTTTGATTTGGAAGAAATTACTCGTTATGGGGCATCTAAAAATGTAAACTTGATTGGTCATCATGAAACTGGTGGAGCTACTAAAAATTACGAAAACCAAATGGAAAAAGCATTTAAACTCTACCAAAGCATGGGCGTAAGTGCTGTCAAAACAGGTTATGTAAATCTTAATAATTTAGATGGTAAAGAATTTCATAGCAGTCAATATGGAATAAGACATTACCGCAAAGTAATTGAAACCGCTGCCAAATACCATATAATGATTGATAACCATGAACCCGCAATGCCAACAGGTTTGCAACGAACCTATCCAAATTTAATGACACAAGAGGGGGTGCGTGGGCAAGAGTTTAATGCATGGTCACAAGATGGCGGTAATCCACCTGAACATACTACCATTGTTCCCTTTACTCGCGGTTTAGCCGGGCCAATGGATTATACATTTGGCACATTTAATTTTGAAAATACGGCTGTGCCAGGAACAAGGGTTAGAACAACTATTGCAAAGCAATTGGCTTTATATGTTGTAATTTACAGTCCGCTACAAATGGCTTCCGATTTGCCTAAGAATTATAAGGGTAAAAAAGAATTCGATTTTATTAAGGCTGTACCAGTTGATTGGACCATTACTAAAGTTTTAGAAGCGCGTATTGGCGATTATATTGCCACAGCAAGAAAAGACAGACATTCTGAGGAGTGGTATTTAGGTTGCATTACCGATGAGTATAGTAGGGAAATAACAATAGATCTTAATTTTTTAGATACTGATAAAACCTATAAGGCAGAAATTTACAAAGATGGAGCTAATGCCGATTGGGAAACCAATCCGAATGATTTTGAGTATATGGAGATGATAGTTAAATCATCGGAAAGTTTACTTATAAAAATGGCAAATAGTGGGGGTCAAGCTGTAAGGTTTGTTCCTATAGATTAAACAAATAGTTTTTTTTAGTTGTTAAATGCCATGCCTTTGTTAAAAAGGCATGGCATTTTTATTTTATAATAGGTATCTATGATTGTTTATTCATCAGAATTTTCAGCCGATTTTTTTATTAATTCTTTATAAATAATTTTGCCCGATTCGCTTAATTCATCCTCTGTCCAACCGCCGGCAGGATTTACTCCGATTTTTAAAGCAGAAGCAGCTTCTTCTTTATGATGAATAGACCAATTAGCCCAACCAATTTTATGTTTGTCCAGAAAGTCGAACCATTCTCTAGCTGAAGGTTCGTCAATAGGATAATCGCCAGCACTGTTGCAAACACCAAATTCTGATATGAAAATAGCAATTCCATTTTTCATTGCTACATCAATTTTGTCGCGCAAATACTGTTTATGGGTAGCTGCGTAGTAATGTACTGTATAGGCAATGTTGTCGAATCCTGTTATTGGATTTTTAGCTACAATATCAACATCTTGCGACCATGTGGGAGAACCACATAAAATAATATTGTTTTTATCGTGTTTACGAATTACAGGTATTACATTATTTAAATATGGCTTAACAACCGAATCCCAGCTAACTTTCTCAGGTTCATTATATAATTCGTACATAATATTGGGGTATTTTCCATAAGTTTTTGCAATGTCTTCAAAAAAAGTTTGTGCCTCTTTTTGTTGATCATGAGCATTATGGCTATGCCAATCAACAATAACATAAAGTCCTAATTTTATAGCTGCTTGAATAACCGTATCCATTTTGGCTCTTTCGGTTTTAGGATCATCTAAGTAGCCGGCACCTTCTTCATTACCAACTATTCCCATTGGTACTCTTATAAGGGTACATTTCCATTCATCGCGCAGCCATTTTAAGGCAGAATAATTGTAATATTCCCCTGCCCAATTGCTCCAAAAAAGCGACATTCCAACAAGTTGAACAGCTTCGCCGTTTTGGTCTACTATATAAGCACTGTCAACACTTAATTGGCCATATTTCTCAACTGCAGTTTGTGCATTGGAAAATTGAAAAATGGCAACAATAGCCAGAATTAACCATGATTTAGTAAAATATTTTTTCATATCAGGATGTGTTAATAGTTAACATTTTGCATAAAAGTAATAAGAAATAAGGAAAAGTCAGTTAAAAGCTTTCACCAGATGAAATAGTGACCAAAGCATACCCCAAGATTATTTTATCCATTTAACTTCTAATTATATGAATTAAAATAGAAATAAAGATGCTGCACTCTTTATTTAATTCTATTTTTGTGGCTTATTAACAATTAAGCCATGATGTCGTACGATTTATCGAAGAAAAGCTGGCAGTGGATAACCTTATTATCTCTTGCATTTATTTGGGGTTCATCTTTTATCCTTATGAAAAAAGGACTGCGCTCTTTCGATTTTGGTCAGGTAGCGGCGTTTAGGATATTTTTTTCGTTTCTTATTTTATTACCTACTTATTACAAAAATATTAGGAAAGTAAATAGGAAAAATGTTCTTCATATAATTATCGCAGCATACACGGGTATTTTTATTCCCTCGTTTTTATTTACAAAAGCGCAAACAGAAATTAGCAGTTCGTTGGCTGGAATGATTAACAGTTTGGTTCCGTTTTTTACACTTATAGTTGGGGTTATACTCTATAAAAACAAGCCTGGAAAATTTCAGTATATGGGAATTTTGTTAGGTTTAATAGGTGCTTTAGGTCTTATCAGCGATGGTAAAATTCTTGAATCGCTTGATTCAATTAATGGTTATGCCTTGTTTGTAGTATTGGCTACAATTTGCTACGGTGTAAATGCAAATGAAGTTAGGTTTAAACTCAAAGATTTAACCGGAGTTGAAATTACTTCTCTATCTTTTCTATTTATTGGACCAGTTGCGGGAATTTATTTAGCTTTTACTGATTTTCAGCCCGCTTTTGCTACTCCCGATTGGCATCTGAATCTTGGTTTTATATTTTTTCTAGCACTTTTTGGTTCCGTTATTTCGCTTTTCTTTTTTAATAGTTTGGTGCATTATGCATCGGCACTTTTTGCAACTTCAGTTACCTATATTATTCCATTTTTTGCCATAATTTGGGGGTTGTTTGATGGCGAAACCGTTACAGCAGTTCATATTGTAAGTATAAGTATAGCCCTTCTTGGTGTATGGTTGGTAAACAAAAAGAAGTAAATTGGTGATGCTCATGCTAATTTTGCTAAACCCCAAGCGATCTTAAAATCTCACTTGCATCTTCACAAAAATTCCAAAAGGGAGCACATTTGGTTTTTCTAAATAGCTAAGTCGCCAAATAGCATCAACTCTAAAAAATTTAAAAATATTTTCGGTTCCAATTCCTGCTTCCATATAGGGATGGTCTAAATCATCAAGGTTTTCTGGGAAAGCAATATAATCCGTTTCACGTTGTTTTAAATCGCCCATTAGCATTTTAAACTCAATTATTTCGCGCCATTTTAAACGCCTAAATAAAGGGACATGGTTTAAAAACATTCCATTAAAATGATGTTCAACCATAAAACTGACATGCTTAGTGCTTACAAATTCATAGTAATTCATTAGGTTGAAAGCATAATCGTCGAATGCATAGGTTTGGTTGCCTTCGTGCAGTTGTAGAAACGGGTAGGGGGCATTACCAAAAACACGACCACCATCAATAATATACCTTAAATCGCCAAATGGGCTAATAGAAATATTGTGTTCGAAGCTTAAATTTAGTTTGTAATATTCATATTCGCCATCAAAAATTCCTTGCAAACCCGTAGTTGCTGAAAAATTTATTACCGGGTATCGGGTGCCTAAACTAAATCGCTCGAATTCTCCCATTATAAATTTTTCATTAAAGGCAAAGCGTGTATTTAGTTTAATTTCGGTAGTTCCTAAACTAGTATATTCTAATGTAGTATCTCTATTATGATCAATATAGGAAAAAGGGACAGTTTTAGATGAATATACTTTTTTATCGATAAAAGTTATAGTATTTGAAAAACCTTGAAACCATTCATGTTCATAAGATGTTGATATGGAGTTTACTTTAGTAAGTTTATCGTTTTGTTCACGAGCAAAAATCGATGACAAAATATTATCGGACAAAAAGGCATAACTGGTAATTCCTAATTGTTCATAATCATGTTTATAGTTGACTCCAATAGCTCTGCGAGGGTTTTTGTTAAATACATACAAGGCACCGGCACCATATTTAAATTTCTGGTCGGTAGTGCCATAGGCTAAATGACCGCTTAGCATAATTTTTGTGCTAAAGGCATTGCTGGTACGCAAACCAAATTTAAAACGCGCCCCTTCAATAGGATTAAAACTAAATAGCGTATAATATGGCCCAATTTCAACGGGGCCTTTTACCCAATATCCGGTTATAAGTGTATTGATAATATCAATTATGGTATTGTATAAAGGTACCTCCTGAATAGAATCAACCATATTGTAAATATCGTTTTCTCTCTTCGTTAGAGTTTCATGTCGCAATTCACCCCATTGATCGTAGGAAAATTTGGTAGCTTCATCAAGCAACACTGTCTCTTCTGCTAATTGAGCGCTAAAAAAATCTCGTTTATCCGGTGGATCAATATCGATATTTTGGTAGCTCGTAGTTTTTCGTCCAAAAAAACCATATTCCTTATTTGTAATTTCAAAATCAACAAATAGTTCTTGTTTCTTAGGAAACCAAGTTGAGTCATTTAGTCTGACATAACTCTGTTCAGCTACAAAGTCGTCAACAAAATTGATATTAACATCGTCGGCTAATCTTATTTTATAGCTTTCTAAAGCAAAAGTAGTATCCTGTACCCAAAAATTACCGGTAAATGTGGGTTCTTGCTTTCGTTTAGGTTTAAAAGATATATTGTAACACCAGCTATTACCCCTAAAAGTACTGTCAATTAAATAATACTTATAATACATTAGCCCAAAACGTGCTACGGGGCTAACCATTTTTAAACCCATTATAGGAACAAAATTTTCATAAATATTAAAGTCGAGATACATTTGACCTGTAAAGTCAGATACTTTGTCACTGTCAACCCCTGAAATTTTGCTGGCTTTTACGATCTCCTTTTTTTTAAGTGGCTGCTTTTGGTAGTAGAAATCGGAAAGGCTTTCTGTAATAAAAATAGGAAGAAATGTTTTACCCGTAATGGCCGAAGTATCAATGTAATCGAAAATAAATTGAAAGTGTTTAAATGCTTTTTTATTTTTATAGTCTTCTGTTAAATTATTGATATCCAGTTCCATTTTGTTGTAAATTTCATACTGGTATCTATTAAAACGTTCGGGGTCATTCTTTTCCTTGTTGGCAATTATTTTGCGTAGAATTGGGTGAGCCGGATTTTCACCCGGAACTACTACAATTTCTTGCATTTCAAAACTTTCCGATTCTAAATAAATATTTAATTCCTGAAAACCACCCGGATTTATTTCTGTACGAAACGCTTTATAACCAACATAGGTTACCGCAAGGTACTTTGCTTGATTACGGGTTTCAATAAAAAACTCCCCGTCAAAACCTGAGGTTGTGCCAATTATTGTTCCCTCAATGCTTACATTAACAAAAGGCAGGGGTTCTTTGGTGTCCTTATCGAATACGTTACCGCGAATACGTGTAACTTGAGCTACTGACGTGAATCCAAGCGCAATGAAGGAACACAGTAATAGAATGGTAATATATGGTTTATGCAGGTTAAACATAAGGTATTTTAGGGCTAAAATTAAGGGCAAAATTAACAGTATTACATTTAAATGCAATAGCTCAATAAAAAAAGAAAGTAAAAATTGATTTCGTAAACGGCTTTATTTTTTTTGGCAGTTAATATTATGCATTTTTGCGCAACTCAAAATTCTTACCCAGATACACTTTTCTAACTTGCTCATCTTCCGATAGTTCTTGTGCAGTGCCGGCTTTTAAAATCTTCCCCTCAAAAAGCAAATAAGCTCTGTCGGTTATAGTAAGGGTTTCGTGCACGTTGTGGTCGGTTATTAAAATACCAATATTTTTTTCTTTTAGTTTTCGAACAATTCCTTGAATATCTTCAACAGCAATAGGGTCTACTCCTGCAAAGGGTTCGTCAAGCAATATAAAACTTGGGTCAATAGCTAGTGCTCGTGCAATTTCGGTTCTTCTTCGTTCACCACCCGAAAGTTGAATACCTAAACTCTTACGAATATGTTGAAGACCAAATTCATCAAGCAACGACTCCAATTTGTCTTTTTGCTCTTTTTTTGAAAGGTTGGTCATTTCAAGAATTGTTTTCATATTATCTTCAACACTAAGCTGTCTGAATACTGATGCTTCTTGTGCCAAGTATCCGATACCTCGTTTTGCACGTTTATAAACAGGTTCTCGGGTAATGTCAACATCGTCAAGAAAAATTTTTCCACTATTAGGAGTTATAAGTCCAACAATCATGTAAAACGAGGTAGTTTTTCCGGCACCATTGGGGCCAAGTAATCCTACAATTTCTCCCTTTTCCACCTCTATCGAAGCACCGCGTACAACAGT
The DNA here is from genome assembly GCA_027858735.1 of Salinivirgaceae bacterium. GTDB lineage: Bacteria > Bacteroidota > Bacteroidia > Bacteroidales > SZUA-534 > GH45. Next base: position 1,264 of record JAQICC010000273.1, on the reverse strand, counting down.
TCTTGATCCATATTTTTTAACTAAATTCTCAGTTCTAAGCTTCATGTTTTATTTTTTTCTTGCAAAACGACTATCTGCAAATACTGTGCTAAGTTTTACAAATAACCGAATTATCAGGTGTTAAAAATACGAGAACTTTTTCAAATTATTATTACACTATTTATTTATGTTTGCATTACATTGCAAATAAACATGTTAATGATGAAAATAAGTATACCTACAATTTTAGATATTGAAACAACATATTCCAGAATAAAGCCTTTTGTTCACAATACACCTGTTCTGAAATCGGAATTGATAAATTCCATGTTAGATTGCGAACTTTTCTTTAAATGTGAGAATTTTCAAAAAGCAGGAACTTTTAAATATAGAGGTGCAACAAATGCTGTTCTTTGCCTAACTAATGCAGCAAAACTAAGGGGAGTTGCAACTCACTCTTCAGGTAATCATGCGGGAGCTTTAGCAAAAGCTTCGGCAATAAATGGAGTAAAAGCGTATATAGTAATGCCTAAAACAGCTCCAAAAGTTAAAATTGATGCAGTGAACAGTTATGGAGGAGAAATAACCTTTTGTGAGCCCACCTTACAAGCCAGAGAATCAAATTTAGAAAAGGTAATAGAGGGAACAGGCGCTGTTATGATTCATCCGTATGATAATTTTGATGTTATTAGTGGACAAGGAACCGCTTGCCTGGAACTAACAAAGCAAATTACACAACCGGATATTGTTATGGCACCCGTTGGTGGTGGCGGCTTGCTAGGTGGCACCTCGCTTGTTAGTAAGAGCCTTTGGAAGAGCACAAAAGTTATTGCCGGTGAACCTGCAAATGCCGATGATGCCTACCAATCGTTTAAAAGTGGAAAGCATATTCTATCACAAAATCCCAATACCATTGCCGATGGACTTTTAACATCGCTATCGGACAGAACCTATACCATAATGGTAGAAAATGTTGATGATGTTTTAATTGCCAAAGAAGAAACAATAGTTGAGGCTATGAAGTTGGTTTACCAGTATTTAAAAATTGTTATTGAGCCATCGAGTGCTGTTCCTTTGGCAGCAGTAATGGAGAATATAGATATTTTTAAAGGGAAAAAGGTGGCAATAATCTTATCAGGTGGTAACGTTGATTTGGGGAGTTTACTCTTTTACCTAAGTTGAGCGATTCGAACAAAGTGAAGAGGCGCTTTACTTAGGTATAACCCTCCCGACCTCCGGTACGGGACAGGCTGACCTAGGAATTGTTGGTTTTCACATTTTGAGT
>JAQICC010000243.1 GCA_027858735.1 Salinivirgaceae bacterium | reverse complement strand
TATATTCATAGCTTCGCCTCTCTCTCCCGTCATTCGTCGGGATTCGTCGGCTCACCTGTTTACACAGCTTCGCCTCCTCAGTCCCATTAAGTGGGTGAGCAAAAGCAAGCAAAGAAAGTGAATTTTGGTGGGGTGTGAAAGGGGTTTGTCAATGAATGTGGGGGGTTTGTAAAAAAGGGGGGGTGCTGGTTTTGGTATCCTCCCCAACCCTCCTTTGAATTAAGGAGGGAGCTTGGCGCGTCTATTTTTTAGGTTTTTGTTTTTATAGTAGGCTATGAAAATGCAAGGATAATTGTTTTATTAGTCGGTGCTCCTCCCTTTTTAAGGGAGGTTGGGAGGGATAAATATATTTAATGTTTTCATCAAAAAGTATCCTCCCTAGCCCTCCTTAATAAGGAGGGGATAGTGTCGAGCTTAATTATTAAGCTTATTCCTTTGTATTTTTTAACTTCTTAAATCGAAATTCGTTAATCGGTGTTCTTAAATCAATATTGTTTAAGTAATTTCCACCCCCCAACCACCTCAGGGGGCCAGTAGTGTAATTTCATAGCTTCGCCCCCTTCCCGTCATTCGTTGGGATTCTGCTTTGCATAACTTCACTTCGTTCAGTTTCGCTGCGCTTCACACTTCGTTGGCTTCCCGATAGCTATCGGGATTACACAGCTTCGCCTCCGCTGTCCCATTGTTCATTGTAAAGGCTCATTGATTTTCCAGTAGCCACCTTTTGCCGGGCCAATACGTTGAATAATTCCCAATTCTCTAAGTTTTTTGATATTCTCTTCAGTTTTACGAACAGATATGTCTAAATTTATTGCAAGTTCTTTAGCAGTAATAGCGCTATTATTTAACATGAAATCAATGATCATTTTTTGATTTTGTGTTAACCTTTCACCGACCTTTAATTTTTGCTTAAGATAAACCCTTATAAAATCACCTAAATCTTCTATTTTGAAATCTATTTCAGGATATTCTTTTAACCAATCGCGAATGCGAACAAAACCTTTCTATTGGCATGCTTGCATACAAAGCTTCGATTCTATTGCCATTTAATTTTCTCTTTCAATTCCTCTGTATTATAAAACCTGACAATAGCCAGCCTTTCTTGAACCCACGCGGGTTAAAAACCCTTGTTTTACCAATTAAGCTAAATTATACTTTACTCCGTCTTCTGAAATGTTTTTTAATTTTTTGGCAATTTCTTTTCGGGTCAATTTAGGCTGTGCTTTCAATAAAGTCAGAATCTTTAAGCTTGTTTCTTGGGTAGTTCAATTACAGAACAGTCGTAAACGGTGGTTTTTTTCATAGTTACATTCCTTCTTTTAATTGCCAATGGCATCCTTTTTCACTACCAACCCTTTTTAGTTTGTTTTCAAACTTCAATTTTTCTATATCTCTTTTAACAGTACTCTTCGAGACTTTAAGTTGTTCAGAAATTTCTTTTAATAAAATTTTGTTGTTTTGTTTTATTAAACCCATTATTATCTCCAATCGTTTATCGGGGTCATTATCGAGGTCATTAACATAATTCACACCATCAAGCATCTCATCATCAATAAATACTGTGCATTTAAATACATCCTTTTTTCCTGAAGTAAGGGTTTATGCCTTGAATAAAAGTTGTAATAACTGTAAATATTACGAACTCCTGAACCTAATTCGTCAGCACGGCCAATTTCTTTAAAAACTCTTGCTATTACCGGATTTTTGGGATAAGGTGCAAATGTTTCAGGTTCAAGTTGAAGTGTGCCATGAGCTTTATTCGCATTTTCGGTTTGCACATCGTATGGTCCAATAATAAGTTTTGCCGGGCCAATGCTTGTTTTAAATGTATCCTTCTTTAGTAAAATAACCTCCTGTTTTTTTACTGCCTCGGCGTTCAATTAATTCTTCATTAATTAAATACCTTATCTGCTTATTTAAAGTGTCAATGGGCATAGATAATAACTGTGCTATCTCCTTAGCCTTTATATCAGAATTTTCTCTTATTACATTGTATACCTTTAATTGTGTAGAATTTAATGTGCCGTTTAATGTGCCATTTAATGTGCCGTTTAATGTGCCGCCTAATTCACTGTTATTTATATGTTCTACCTGCTTAAGTGGTATGGTTACCTTAAATAACTGCTCTTCATTAAACTCAGGGCTTGTGCCAGCATATAGTTTTAAAAACTTAAATACGTTGCTAATACCCGTTCCTAAATCTTCAGCTCTTGCCATTTGAACAAAGAATTTAGCCAAATTTGGATTCTTTGAGTAAGGCTCAAACTTCCCTGGAATCAAACTCCCCATTAAATGAGGCCGGTTGGCATTCTTAACTTCAACCTTATCTTTGTAAATAATAAAAGTAGCTGGGTTGGCATTGGTATATTCCCTATGCATCAATAAATTGGCTATTACCTCCCTAAATATCTTTTCTCTTAATGATACCCTTTGATCGCCTTGCATATAAAATTTATCGGCCAAATGCATATTGGCAAAATTTAGCAGTATCTCATAGGCATCAATTAAATTACATCGTATATTCACTCTGTCATCATAACGGTCCAAATCTTCACGACGTAATATGGCATCAATTTTATAGTGGGGTATGGCACTTTGAATGTTTTCTTCTTTCCCAAACAATAATAAAGCGGCCATAGTAAATCCTTGTTCTCCTGTTTTAAAGTCCGTTCTATAAAGTCCGGCCGATTTAAAAAATTCAACGCTGCTCAAATTTAACCATGGGTGTCCGGGGCGGTTGTTTCTAATAATTTGTAGCGCTTTGTCTACAATACCATCTACAAAATGTTCCTCTTTTAAATAGGGATAAATGGTATTTTCGGTATAAAAAGATCCCTTTTGTATATACAACTGACTAATCTGGCCATCTGTTTTAACGATAAAATCACCATCTGCACTTCTGTCATATATTACACCAGCCGTTTTATGCACATTAGAACTTGAAGGTACAAATACATGAATTATCTTTTTACCCTGATATTCAGTTACTTTAGGTTGTAATAAAAATACTGGATCGATTTTATTTGGATTATTGCTTAAACTGGCAAAATCTTCGCAAAGTGAAACGACACTTTCATCATCAACTCCAATTACATGTTTATCATCGTCGACCCCCAAAACAATTGAGCCTCCTTCACGATTAAGAAAAGCACAAACCGTTTCAAATAAATTTTTGGGGAGTTTGTTGGTTGCTTTTTTAAACTCAACCTTTAAACCTTCACCCTTATCAATAATATTTTGAATTTCTTTCTCGTTCAAAATCTTATAACTATTAAAGTTTCTTTGTTTTCATAGCAATTGAAAAATTATTGGTATTTACACAGCTTCGCCTCCTTCCCGTCATTCGTCGGGATTCCGCTTTGCTCAACACTTCGTAGCCTCACTATATTCATAGCTTCGCCTTCTTCCCGACAATCTCCTTGTTCGTCGATGTCGGGATTTCGCTTCGCTCAACACTTCGTAGGCTCACTATATTCATAGCTTCGCCTCTCTCTCCCGTCATTCGTCGGGATTCCACTCAAAATAAATTCCTCTTTGTTCCATTTATTTTTCGTTTCACACTTCGTCAGCTCACTATATTCATAGCTTCGCCTCTCTCTCCCGTCATTCGTCGGGATTCGTCGGCTCACCTGTTTACACAGCTTCGCCTCCTCAGTCCCATTAAGTGGGTGAGCAAAAGCAAGCAAA
>JAQICC010000239.1 GCA_027858735.1 Salinivirgaceae bacterium | reverse complement strand
AGTCAAATAATTGCAATCAGTCATCCGATGAATTCATAATTGACTGAATAACAGACCTGAATTGGTTCAGTATTTTGCAAAAGTATTCATCGGGTGACTTTTCGGAGTGGACTCAAGGTGTAGATAATGAAAAAGATAGGTGCTTTTTGTCAAATTTTATGAATTATTCAGGCTAGCGTTCCAAGTAATTTTACGTCTGCTATAATGGGGAAAATTAATATTATAGTAATAAGGGATTTAATATTCAAAAAATACATTAAACGTTCCTGGGTTTTTATAGGTATAGCCATTTTACTATCCCTCAAGGCCGTATCGCAATTAGCTAATTTTAAAATTGCTTTTACTGACATAGCAGACAAAATTCCTCCCGGATCTTTGGATATTTTTATATTCTCAGTACTTACGGTTTTAGCAAGCCTATTATTTTACCAACTTGATAATTTACTTTCAATCCGCCATGTAAAATCAAACAGCTAAATTGATTACAATACGTATCAATATTCTATAATTACACATACGCAAGTACATTTTCAATTCATCGGCTTTGCGTATTGCAAATTCATTAGAATATGAGTTATCTTTGCATCCTAAAAAAAATAATTTGGAACAGATAACTAAAGAATTTACAGAAAAAGCAACCGCTTATTTAGCCGAAGCCGAAAATATCATTATTGTTGCTCATAAAAACCCCGATGGCGATGCTCTAGGATCAGGTTTAGCCCTATATCACATTTTAAAAAACAAAAATAAAAAGGTGACTTTTATAGTTCCTAATCAATTGCCAACATACTTAAATTGGATGCCGGGGATAGAAGATGTCATTGTTTACGAAAACCAAAAAGAACTTGGTATTGAGTATATTCAGAAAGCACAACTGATATTTATGGTTGATTTTAACCATCGTAGCCGCCTTTCTGAAATGGGCGATAAAATAATTCCTCTCAATGTCCCAAAAATAATGATCGACCATCATCCATATCCCGAAGAAATTGCAGATTTAACATACAGTAGAACCAGCTCAAGTTCTACAGCTGAAATGATTTATGAATTTACTGATGCTATTTACGGAAAATCAGCCATAAACAAAAAAGCCGCCGATTGCATGTTTCTAGGTATAATGACCGACACAGGATCGTTTAGTTACAATTCTTCATCGCAACTAACATTTCAGGTAGTTGGGCATTTACTGTCGCTGGGTGTGAATAAAGATGAAATTACCGATAAGGTGTACAGCAATTATTCAGAATACCGTTTGCGCTTACTCGGACATGCAATAAACACAAAACTTACCGTGCTACCCGAATATGGAGCTGCCCACATAAACCTTACTCAAAAGGAACTGGAAGAATTTAAATTCGAACCCGGTGATACTGAAGGCTTTGTAAATTATCCCCTCTCAATTAAAGAGGTTGAATTTACAGCCATTTTTATTGAAAAAGACAATTATACAAAGTGTTCCTTCAGATCAAAAGGAAGTTTTCCGGCAAATTTGGTGGCCAAAGAGCATTTTAGTGGCGGAGGACACACCAATGCTGCAGGAGGAGAAAATAAAGACACTTTAGCAAACACAATTGCAAAATTTGAAAGTATCTTACCTCAATATAAAAAATACTTAAACCAATAAAAATGCAAATAACCAAAACATTTTTTGTCATTTTAATGGCAGGAATTCTGCTATTTTCATGCAAATCGCAAACTAAAAACTATACTGCAAAAGAAAAAAAAGAATTCCATAATAATTTGGTAAAAGCAAACAAAGGACTCGTTACTAAAGATCAAGAGCTAATTGAAAGTTATGCTAAACACAGAAACTGGAATATGCAAAAATCGAAAACCGGCTTATGGTACGAAATTATTAAAACCACCAATGCACCAAAAGCTAAACCCGGACAAGTAGCTCACATAAGATACCAGATTAATTTACTTGACGGAACATCGTGCTACACATCGGATAGTTTAGGTGTTAAACAATTTAAAATTGGACAGGGTGGCGTTGAATCAGGATTAGAAGAAGCAATACTGCTTCTTTCAGAAGGTGATGCTGCTCGATTTATTATGCCACCACACCTTGCTCATGGACTTTTAGGCGATGAAAATAAAATTCCTCCACATTCAACCATTGTATATAACGTAGAATTGCTTAAATTAACGGACTAAATTAAGTCTAATACCAATGAAGCAGCTTTTCTTTATCTTTATAAGCCTTATTTTTCTAGGCTCATGCAATGTTTTTAACAAATACCCGGGGTTCTCAAAAACCAAAACAGGAATTTATTTCAAATTACATAAAATTGGTGAAGAGGTAGCACCACCTATCCCATCGAATTTTGTAACCATTGCTGTGAAATATACCACAATTCGCGATTCTGCTTTTTTCTCAGGAACCAGAACTTTTCAACTTACCAATCCTGATTTTAAGGGTAGTATTGACGAATGTTTTCTTATGCTATCGGCTGGCGACAGTGCATCATTTATTATTGATGCCACTAATTTTTTTACCAAAACATTACAAACAAAACTACCACGCTTTATTAATAAAGGCGAAGATATAAAAATTGAACTTAGGCTCGACGAAATACGTACTGCCGAACAATACCAAAAAGACAAAGAAGACTTTTTAAAATGGATTGAAGATTTTGGGGAGTATGAAAAAACTGTTTTAGGTCGGTTTATTCAAAATGAAAAAATTGATGTTGATCCGATGGAAAATGGCATGTATTTTATAACCTTACTTGAAGGAACCGGAAAACCTGTTGAAGCAGGCGATTTGGTTACTGTAAACTACGAAGGTCGCTTTTTAAATGGCAAATTTTTCGACTCAACAAATAAACGCAATCAGCCTTTCGAATTTGTTTACGGATCGGAAATGCAAGTTATTGGCGGTATTGAAGAGGCTATTGGGCGTATGCGCGAAGGTGAAAGAGCTCTTATAATCCTTCCTTCAGAATTGGCTTGGGGCGAAAAAGGCAGTTCAACAGGTATTATACCCCCATTTACTTCTGTTATTTATGAGGTTGAGCTAATAAAAACTGTTCCTCGAGAATTCGAAGAATAAAAATGCATCCTTAAATTTTCACAAAAATGTACGGTAAATTATCATTTTGGCTAATGCTCCTATCTTTTATAGCACTTAGCTGTTCAACAAATGAATTTAAAACCCATAAATCTGGACTAAAATATAAGTTTGTAGAAGAATATAAAAACCATGTTCAGCCTGAGTTATTGGATGTCGTTGCTTTAAAAATTAAAATTTCGACCCCCTCTGGCATTCAAATTGACGAAACCCCGGTTTTTAAAATCCAATTAAAAAAGGCTTCTCATAAAAATGGGAGTATTGAAGATGCTATTGCTTTAATGCATAAAAAAGACAGTGCCATTTTTAAAATCAATACGCAATATTATTATCAATACACAAAAAATGAACCCGTTCCTGAAAATTTATCAGGCATAAATGAACTTATTTTTTACATTAAAATAATTGATATTATTCCCAAAAAGGAATTCGAGAAAGATCGTGAATTAGCACGCATAAGCAATAAACGAAACGAAGAAAAACAACTTAAAGATTACCTGCAACAAAACAACATTACTGTCGACCCTTTAATGAACGGTATGTATTTTATTGAAACAAAAACCGGCATAGGAGACTTTCCTACTCCGGGTAAAAAAGTAACCGTTCATTATACCGGCATGTTTTTAAACGGTAAGGTATTTGATTCTTCATATAAACGTAACGAGTCGTTTGAATTTTACCTGGGAGTTGGCAAGGTTATTCAAGGTTGGGACGAAGGAGTAGCTCGAATGAAAGTAGGTGGAGAATATATGCTTATTATACCTTCGTATTTAGCCTATGGCGATTCTCAGGTAGGACCTATCCCACCTAACTCAACATTAATTTTTGAAATTGAATTACTCAACACCGAAAAATAAATACAAAAATGAGCTACCTACTGAAAGCATACCTTATTTGCGGCCTTGTTTTAATTTCACAACTAATTACAGCCCAATACTATCAAAACGATCCAGCCTTAATTGAAACCACATCGGGCTTAAAATACAAAATTACGAAAGAAGGTAGTGGTGAATTCCCAAAATCGGGCGATCAGGTTTGGGTGCATTATTACACGAAATTTACCAACGACTCGTTATTTGATACCAGCATTGATAAAGGTCCTCTTGATGTATTTTTAGGCCAGGGCCAAATTATAAAAGGTTGGGAAGAAGGTTTAAGACTAATTAAGCCGGGAGGCTCAATACTTCTAGTTGTGCCCCCTTATTTAGGATACGGAACCAAAGAATTTAATGGAATTCCGGCAAACTCCACCCTTATATTTGAAATCAACCTTATACAAGTTAATAAAGGCAGAGCCATTGAACCTTTCAAAACCGATGGTTTAACTATTCAAAAAAGCAGCGAAAACCTTAACTATTATATAGTTAAAAAGGGAAACGGACCGCTTGCCAAAAACGACGATGTGGCCTACATACATTATAGCGGCTTTTTACCCGATGGCAGCCTTTTCGACTCTTCACACAAAAAGAAAAACCCCGTTCGAGTTACTATTGGAATAAATCAATTATTCAAAGGACTCGATATAGGATTAATGTTAATGAATAAAGGCAGCAAATTACAACTAATTGTGCCATCGGAATTAGCTTATGGCGAAAAAGGGTTTGGAAACATTGTGCCACCAAATACCAACATTACATTCGATGTTGAAATGGTTGATTTAAAAACACCTCCAACAATTACAAAATGGAATACTGCCGATAAGGAAGTAAAAGAAACTCTTTCTGGACTTAAGTACATTGTAATTGAACAAGGCAAAGGCGATTCAATAAACACTGAAAATATAGTCAAAGTAAACTACTCTGGTTTTTTTACCGATGGAAAATTATTCGATTCATCGCTTAAGCGCTTCGAGCCTATTGAGTTTCCCGTTGGAATTGGAGCAGTAATTGATGGCTGGGACGAAGGAATTTTACTTATGCACAAAGGTGCTAAATTTGAGCTTATTGTTCCGTCAAAACTTGCTTATGGTGAAGAAGGCATGCCCCCTTTAATACCAGAAAACACTGATCTGATTTTCGATATTGAAATTATTGAAGTCATAAAATAAATTGCAATGTCAAAATTATCTGAATGGATACAAAACATAAGCAATAAGCAATTTTTGGCGCTTGCTATTATTGTCTCTTTTCTTCTCTATGGTAACACTTTAAATCACGAATACGCCCTCGACGATTCCATAGTAATAACTAAAAACGAATTTACAAAACAAGGACTCAAAGGTATTCCTGATATTGTTTCATACGATTCATTTACCGGTTTTTTTGGTAAAGAAAAGAAATTAGTAGATGGTGGCCGATACCGTCCTTTATCAATTATTACCTTTGCTATTGAATATCAATTTTTTAATGAAAATCCATTTTTAAGCCACCTAATTAATCTAATACTTTACGCATTAACTGCCTTTGCAATTTTTGCACTTATTAAAAAACTCTTTAAAAATATTTTAGAAAATAGGGAACTTTCATTTTTAGCCCTAACTGTTGCTACATTATTTCTAATACACCCCATTCATACTGAGGTTATTGCCAACATAAAGGGTCGCGATGAAATTTTAAGCTTACTATTTTCCCTGCTTTCTTTTCTTGCAATGCTAAAATACCATAGCTCTCAAAAATTCATCCAGTTAGTTCTGGCCGCACTTTTTATGTTTCTGGGTCTTATGTCAAAAGAAAATACCATTGCTTTTTTAGCATTAATCCCTTTAGGTTTATGGTTCTTTAAAAACATAAGCATAAAACACACAATAATTGTGACACTCCCTCTACTATTGGCCACAATCGCTTTTTTAATAATCCGCTATCAAGTATTGGGTGGCTTTCAACAAAACGTTGCCGGCGAACTTATGAACAATCCTTTTTTGGTAGCTACCAGTTCGCAAAAGTATGGAACACTGCTGTACACATGGCTTATTTATTTTAAGCTGCTTATATTTCCTCACCCACTTACTTACGATTATTACCCCTACCACATACCATTAATTAACTTCAATACTATTTTGCCGATAATTTCATTGCTACTTATCCTATTTCTTGTGGTAATAGCTTTATTTGGCATAAAGAAAAAATCGCTTATTGGTTTTGCAATTATAGGTTTTGCAGCAACATTTTCCATGGTGTCAAATCTTTTTTTTTCGGTGGGTACTTTTATGAACGAGCGTTTTGTATATATGCCCTCCCTTTTCTGGTGTATTGGGTTGGCCTATGCCGGAATTCTATTATACCGATATCGAAACAAAGCAATCAATTCCTGCTTAGCTATATTATCAGCATACATGATACTTTTTTACCCCCTAAAAACAATTGCCCGTAACAAAGCCTGGAAAAACGATTTAACTCTTTTCACTACCGATGTAAAAACATCGGTAAATAGTGCGAAGAGTAATTGTTCTGCAGGAGGTAAGTTGTGGGAAGAAGCAAAAATAACCCTCAATACTGAAAGACAGAAAAAATACTATTCACAATCCGAATTATACTTGAATAAATCCCTAAAAATTCATCCCGATTATGTTGATGCATGGTTGCTATTGGGTAATTTATTATTCGATGCAAAGAAAGATGTGCCCAACTCGGTTAATTGTTTTATTGAGGTACTTAAACGGCAACCGTACAATATAAATGCATGGAAAAATGCGGATATCGTTTTGCAAAATTCTGAAGATCGAACAATGCAATTAAAATACTATTCAAAACTAAACGAAATAGATAGCAATAAGTACCAAGTAAATTACCGACTAGGAGTGTTGTATGGAAGATACTATGGGGATTTACCAAAAAGTATTTATCACTTCAAAAAAGCACTCGCTATTTCACCTGACCAAGTAGATGCTTTAAAAGACCTAGGAACCGCATATGGCATTATGGGAGACGCGCAAAACGCTTTTGCAACCTGCAAAAAAGCACTGGAGTTAGATAAAACTGATGCTCAAATATATATTAACCTAGGCATAGCGGCCTCAAAATTGGGACTAATTGAGGAAGCTAAAAACTACTTTGAAAAAGCAGAGCTCTTAAAGGCACAAAAATAAAAAAGGCCCCTGAAAATCAGAAGCCTTAATGCAATAATTCATTATTTTTTTACCATTCTGTTGGTATTTCTTCCTCATCGTCCAATGCATCGCATTCAAAACTTTTATTGTACTGAGTCATTGCCCTGTAGCTCATGCCCATACTTGAAAATCCACCATCGTGAAATAAGTTTTGCATGGTTACCTTTTTGGTTAAATCAGAAAACAAAGTAATGCAATAATCAGCACATTCATCGGCACTAGCATTACCCAAAGGTGATGTACGTTCAGAGAAATCGACCAAATTATCGAAGCCACGAATACCACTGCCTGCAGTTGTAACTGTTGGAGATTGTGATATTGTATTTACTCTCACTTTTTTATCGCGACCATAAATATAACCAAAGCTACGTGCTATTGACTCTAGCAAAGCCTTTGCATCTGCCATATCATTATAACCATACAAAGTACGCTGAGCAGCAACATACGATAACGCTAAAACAGATCCCCAGCAATTTATGGCATCATGCTTACGAGCAACCTGCATTACCTTATGGAATGAAATAGCCGAAATATCTAATGTTTTCTGAAAATTAGGATAGCTTAAATTGTCATATGATAAACCTTTACGAACATTGGGCGACATGCCAATAGAATGCAATATAAAGTCAAATTTTCCTCCAAAAATTTCCATCGATTGGGTAACAAGATTTTCCAAGTCTTCAAAACTTGTGGCATCGGCAGGAATAACTTTCGAGTTTGTAGCTTTAGCAAGCTCATCTAATTCGCCCATACGCATTGCTACCGGTGTATTCGTTAAAACAAACTCAGCCCCTTCTTCATAAGCTTTTAGAGCTACCTTCCAAGCAATCGACTGGTCGTTTAGTGCTCCAAATATGATTCCTTTTTTCCCTTTCAATAAATTGTAAGCCATTTTTTTTATTTAGTTTTTACTTTTCCATAACAGACATTTGCCTCTTATGTTCAATTATAATTAGTGTGTAAATTTACGATTGTATTAGCGATTTTGCATTTTCCACGGCCTCCTTTGAAATTTCAGTTCCACTCAACAGGCGTGCTATTTCATCAATTCGTTCCCTATTGCTTAAGTGCACAATTTTTGTTTGTACCGATTTCGCATCTTCTTTTTTAAATACTTTATAATGATTTTTTCCTTTTGCTGCAATTTGTGGCAAATGCGTGATGCTAATTACCTGCATATTTTTGGCCATCTGGGTCATAATATTGGCCATTTTATGAGCTATTTCGCCAGAAACACCCGTATCAATTTCATCAAATATTATAGTAGGTAAGGCTACCGATTCCGATAGAATAGCCTTTATGCTCAACATTAGCCGGCTAATTTCACCTCCCGAAGCAATTTTTGCAATACTTTGTTCCGGTTGATTTTTATTAGCTGAAAATAAAAAGTTTACAGTATCGATGCCATCGGAATGAAAATGCGAATTGGTTTCTACAAGCACCTGAAAGCTTGCATAAGGCATGCCCAACTCTTCAAGCTGGCTAATTATTTTTTTTATGAATGGTTTAGTAGCATTTTTTCTTTTCTTGCTTAATTGCTGCCCTAATTTATCTAAATCATTAGTAGCATCACTAAGCTTTTTTTCAATTATCCGAATATCCGCATCAATATTCGAATACTTATCAACCTTTTGTTTAAACTGGTTCGTTATTTCAACCAACTCAGGCAAGGTAGCAACTTTATGTTTTTGCATTACACTGTACACACCATCAAGCTTTTCCTTTATCTCTTCAGCCCTAACAGGATTAAACTCCATTTGTTCAGCTGACAATTCTGCTTCTTGAGCAATATCTTTTAATTCAATTGATATACTCTCTAAACGCTCTATAAAGCCTTCTGCTTTCGGAAAAAATGCTTGTATCTTTAATAAGGCCAGTTTTACAACCTTAATTTGCTCAATAGAATTTATCTCATCTTCTGACAAAATTGCAAAACAGAGTGCTAAATTTTGTTGAATTTCTTCGGCATTATTCAACATTTTCAGCTCATTCTCCAGTTCAATAACATTAATTTCATTAAGTCGCAAATCGCTAAGTTGATTAAATTGAAACAAATTATAATCAAAATCAGCCGATGCCGTTTTTGCATGTTCTTGAATCTCCAAAAGCTCTTTTTTTAATACCTTAAAAGCAGTATAAACCTTTTTGTAATCACTTAACAACGCTGTATTTTGAGCAACCGAATCGATAACCTGAAGCTGAAAATGCGAATTGTTTAAAGCAAGGCTTTCATGCTGAGAGTGTACATCTATTAATCGGGTGGCAAGTTGCTTTAGCATATTTAAATTAACCGGAGTATCGTTTACAAAAGCTCTTGACTTACCCGAAGTATTTATCTCTCTACGAATTAAAGCTTCTGTTTCATAATCAAGGTCATTTTCTTTAAAAAATCCTTCGAGTCGATAATTTTTTATATCAAAAACAGCTTCAACAATGCACTTTTTTTCGTTGTTCTGCAAAGCTGACAGATCAGCTCTCACTCCTAAAACTAACGAAAGAGCTCCTAATAATATTGATTTTCCGGCTCCGGTCTCTCCTGTTAAAGTTGAAAAATCACCATTAAACTCAATATCCAAGTTTTGAATAAGAGCATAATTCTGAACCTTCAAATTTTTAAGCATGTTTAAGTTTTTTAGCGCTTCAAATTTAGAACAAATTATTTAAGATAAAGTAACCCTGATTAGGATTATTATTAAGGAGTAATTAACAATCGGCTAAAAAGCGGCTAATTTTTTTTAATAATATTCTGATATTTTGTTGCGTTGCCAGGGTTTACTTCTTTTAGAACGTTGTATGCACGCATGGCTTCGCTAGAAGGAGCTTCTTTTAATATTTTAATAATTTCATCGGCCTTCGCTTCAAAAAACATTTGCATTAAATACGAATTCGACTTCTGCTTATGAACAGGTGTTAAAACTTTTATTTCTTGAGCAATATTTGTTCTTCCTTCGGTTACATTTTTAGTCATCAGATCAAGCCCCTTCCTATGGTAGGTATACGAATATTGCCTAATGGGCTCATAGGTTTTATTTAATAAATTCTCAACAAGCCAATACCTGTTTTTCCTACTCTCAAAGGCTTTCCAGCCAGTATAAGGAGAGCTTTGGGCAGTACTCACTATTTTTTCTGCCATAGTGAAGTATTCACTTCCACCCAATGGTGAAAACGAATCATAATCAAAACCAATAACAATGTATAGATAATAAACAAACAACGCCGTTAACTCATTATGCGAACTCTCGCTAAATTCCAGCGATTCTCCTTCAGCATATCTAAACCGTATTTTCTCATCTTTCAAATTCAACATTGGGCTTGAGTAACCCGATCCATAAACAGGTCTATTTGATGTCACCTGCATACTACCTTCAAAATCGTCAACCGAGTTTTGCTTT
The DNA here is from genome assembly GCA_027858735.1 of Salinivirgaceae bacterium. Lineage (GTDB taxonomy): Bacteria > Bacteroidota > Bacteroidia > Bacteroidales > SZUA-534 > GH45. Next base: position 20,078 of record JAQICC010000239.1, on the reverse strand, counting down.
GTAATGTTTAGCAAAAAGCTACATTCAATTCGTTCTTCAGAGCCATAAACATGGCTCGTCCAATTATTGTCATTTAAAAACTCATACAAAGCTTTTTGCAAAACCTCAAATACGGTTTTATTTGTACCTTGAATTTGGCTTGAATTAACTTGAATTCTACAATCCATTTCTTGTGCCTTTAGCGGACTATAAGCAAGAATAGTTACAGAAATAAGAAAACGAATTATATATTTTTTTTGGAATATCTTCATGGAAACCACATTTTTATTTGCATTTATTGCTCAAGTTCTTTTGCCAGTTGATCAGCTATTTTCTTTGCAACTACTGTTTTTGCATTTAATTCAAACGGAATTTCTTCCCCTTTTCGTGTAAATATGGTTATTTTATTTGTATCATGCTGAAAACCTGCGCCCGTATCGTTAAGTGAATTTAAAACTATAAAATCAAAATTCTTTTTTTCTAGCTTTCCTTTCGCATTAACCTGCTCATTATCTGTTTCAAGTGCAAATCCTATAAGTTTTTGATTCTCTTTTTTCAACTTTCCTAATTCGGCTGCAATATCTTTGGTAGGTTCCAATTCAACAACTAGGTTATCCGTTTTCTTCTTTAATTTAGTGTCCAACGGATTCTTGGGAGTATAATCAGCAACCGCAGCTGCCATTATTGCAACATCGTGCTCTTGAAAATATTTTTGACATTCATCATGCATCTCCTTTGCTGTAGTCACGTTAATTCTTGTAATGCCATTATGCTTACTTGCTAATGAAACAGGACCCGTAATTAAAGTTACCAAAGCACCTCGTGATGCTAATTCTTCAGCTATAGCAAAACCCATTTTACCCGATGAATTGTTACCAACAAATCGTACGGCATCAATTTTTTCGTGCGTTGGTCCTGCTGTAATTAATATTTTTTTACCTGCAAAATCCGCTTTGTTGGCAAAAAAATCATTCACAAAACTTACAATAGTTTCGGGTTCAGCCATACGTCCTTTGCCAACTAAACCACTAGCAAGCTCACCACTTTCAGGCTCAATTAACATATTACCAAACGACTGTAACGCTTCCATATTCTTCTCATTAGCCTGATGTTTATACATATCCAAATCCATTGTTGGAGCAATAAAAACAGGACATCTAGCTGAAAGGTAGGTGGTAATTAACAAATTATCGGCAATGGCATTAGCCATTTTACCCATAGTATTGGCTGTTGCAGGCGCAATAATAAAAGCATCAGCCCATAAACCTAAATCAACATGGCTATTCCAATCTCCATTTTCGGGATTGTAAAAATCAACCAGAATCGGATTTTTTGATAAAGTGGCGAGAGTTAAGGGTGTTATAAATTCTTTGGCAATTGGAGTCATTATTATTTTGACATTTGCCTCTGCTTTAATTAACAAACGGGTAAGATTTGCAGCTTTATAAGCTGCAATTCCACCCGTAATCCCCAATATTATATTTTTACCCGAAAGCATATTCAAAGGTTAGTCCCTTGAAATAGGTTTTGCTTGTTCGTCAGCCTGTCTGTAATAAACCTTACCTTCAATAAATTCGTCAGTTGCAATAGCGTTCGACTTTGGTAATCTTTCATAGAATCTTGAAATTTCAATTTGCTCTCTATTTTCAAATACCTCCTCTAAGTTATCGGAATACGAAGCAAACTCCTCAAGTTTACGGCTAAGCTCTTCCTTAATTTCAGCACTTATTTGATTCGATCTTCTAAAAATAGCGTTTATGCTTTCATAAACATTTCCTGTCTCTGCTTCTATCTCTCTCAAATCTCTAGTGATCGTAGTGTTTGGTGCAGTGCTTTTTTTATAATCCATGTTATAAATTTTTTATTTGATTAACCGATTTTGTATACATTTTTTCAACCTCTTTCGCGTAATCCGATTCAGGATATTCATCAATAAAGACATAATATTCTGAAATAGTATCCTGGTAACGTTCTCCTTGCTTCGACTCTATACTCATTTCAGCTAACAGAAAACTCGATTTTACAATTAAATACAATACCTCTTCACGATATTTACTATCGGGAAATTCTTTTATACTATTTTTTAAAGATATTGAAGCCGCATGAAAATCGCTTAGTTTAAAATACAGCTTAGCATTTTCGTACGACTTTTCTTCCAGTTTACTTCGTAAACTTTCCATAATATTATTTGCCTCAGCAACAAGCGTACTTTCCGGATACTTATTAATAAACAACTGCATAGCATCAATTGCTTTATAAGTATCAGTTTGGTCGAGACTTGGACGCGGAGAATTTAAATAATAACAATAGGCTGCAGTATAGGCCGCTGTTTGAGTTTTTTCACTATAAGGGAATGTTTTTGCAAAATTATCAAAATAATATGCTGCTAAAACATAATCGTTCTGCTTATAATGGCAATCGGCATAATAATATAGCACATCTTCAGCCTTATCGGTTCCTTTAAAAATTGAAACCAATTCGTCAAACAACGATTGTGCTTTGTAATAATCTTCATCTTCGTAATATTTAACTGCAGCTTCGTATTTAAGATTATAATCATTACTCTTTAATACTTTTTGATATTGACTGCATGATGACAACAATACAAGGCCAACAAAAAACAGTAAAATTCTAACTTTTAACATACTTTATTTTTATTTCAGTTTACCCTTAAACGAATAAACTTCCAAATTATGATACCAATCTCCACAAATTTTGGGATGCAAATATACAAAAAGCTTTTAAATACTTCAAATTACTTTATAGTTAACCATTTATAAATGCATAACTATTTCAAATAAGTACTTTTACGTATATGATTTTATGGATTTACATTTACTTTTGTGATCTTAAATCACTAAAATTATTTGAATCGTGGATATTTTTGACAGAATAAAACAAGACAGAGGTCCGATTGGACAATATCAGAAAGCTGGACATGGCTATTTTTCTTTCCCTAAACTAGAAGGAGAAATTTCTCCACACATGACTTTTCGCGGAATTAAAGTTTTAAACTGGAGTTTAAACAACTATATTGGTTTAGCCAACCACCCGGAAGTACGCAAGGCTGATGCTGAAGCTGCTGCACAATATGGAATGGCATATCCTATGGGAGCCCGCATGATGTCGGGTCAAACAAAATACCATGAAGAATTAGAACAGCGTTTAGCAAAGTTTGTAAGCAAAGAAGATGCTTTTTTGGTAAATTATGGTTACCAAGCAATGGTTTCAATTGTTGATGCAATTGCCAGCCGTAACGATGTTATTGTTTACGATTCTGAATCGCACGCATGTATTATGGATGGTGTATTCCTACATAAAGCTAAAGGGGGTAAAAGTTTTGTTTTTCAGCATAACGATATGGAAAAGGCCGAAAAAATGCTAAAGTTTGCTGCAAAACGCGTTTCGGAGTGTGGTGATGGAGGTGTTCTTTTAATCACAGAAGGTGTTTTTGGCATGGAAGGTGACCTTGGAAATCTTAAAGCTCTGGTAGAATTAAAAAAGAAATACAATTTCAGACTTTTAGTTGACGATGCTCATGGTTTTGGAACTATGGGTGCAACAGGTGCTGGTGCTGGTGAGCATTTTGGCGTTCAAGATGAAATAGATTTATACTTTTCAACTTTCGCAAAAGCCATGGCAGGTATTGGTGGATTTATTTCCGGCGATGCCGAAATAATTGATTTCTTGCGTTATAACATGCGGTCGCAAACTTTTGCAAAATCACTTCCAATGCCAATGGTAATGGGTGCGTTAAAACGATTAGAGCTTTTACAGAATGACCACTCCTTAAGAGAGAACTTATGGACTGTTGTTAAAGCCCTTCAGAAAGGTCTAAAAGAAAATGGATTTGATATTGGAAATACAGAATCACCTGTAACTCCAGTAATGATGAATGGAGGGGTAATTGAAGCAACAAATTTAATTCTCGATTTACGTGAAAACCATAGCATTTTCTGTTCTGTTGTAATTTACCCTGTAATTCCAAAGGGGCACATATTACTACGTCTAATCCCAACAGCAACCCATACTCTTGAAGATGTTGATACAACAATTAAAGCATTTCAAAAGTGTAAGGTTAAGCTTGAAAACGACGAATACAAATCAGAAACATTTGCCGATATTTCAAAATTAAGTGTGTAAAAATAAAATCACAACAAATATAAACCGCTGTTTTCTAAATGGCGGTTTTTTTTTATGTGTATAAATGAAACTCCTCGCCGCCGACGAGGTATCAGTTTAGGAATTGTTTATATTTCGCCACAAGTGGCGTGGAATAAGACCCAAAATATCCTTCGACTCCGCTCAGGATCAGTTCGACTAATTAATTTTGTTTCACAAAATTAAAGTCTCACTGATTTAAGCGCCTTTTCAATGATTAATTCATGATCGAATGCCAAAGGTGGCAAATTATTTATATTAAACCATTCAGCATCTTTAGCATCATCACCAGCTTTAAGTTCAATTAGCTCTGCTTCAATTTCTGCAATAAAAACAATACTAACTGAATGCCCTCTGGGGTCTCTTCCAGGGTCACCAAAGGCCTTAAATTGTCTTAGCTTTAATCCATTTAAACCCGTCTCTTCAAAAAGTTCACGATTGGCAGCATCAATTAAAGATTCATCTTTATCAACAAATCCTCCCGGCATAGCCCACTGATCTACATAGGGTTGATTCAATCGCTTAATCAATAAAATGAAAGAGGATTCATTAAACTTTCTTAAAACCAAAATATCAACTGCAACCATTGGTCTTGGATACTCATAACTATAAACCATAATCAATTATCCTTCTTAATACTCTAAGCTTGTGAGTATACTTATTTGTTTCTGAATTAAAAATACCTTGGTGATCTATTTTATCTATTCGCACCCAACCCGATGCATGAATTATTTTCCTGTTATTTAATACAATTCCAACATGAATTATACCTCCATCTTTATTATCGAAGAATGCCAAGTCGCCGGCTCTAGATTCATCAATAAAACTTACTCCTCTACCTTGTTTTACTTGCATTGATGCGTTTCTTTCCAAGTGTATGCCGGCCATTTTATAAACAATCTGCGTAAACCCAGAGCAATCAATACCTAAAACAGAACGCCCTCCCCACAAATAAGGCGAATTCAAAAACTTATAGGCATTACTTACCACATCTAATCCTGTATTTACTTTAGCACTATATCCTCCTTTATACAAAAACATTTTTCCATCAATATTAAACGCACCACTTTTATTAATATTAGGCAATAAACTTCCAGCTACTAGGGGAATTTTAGCATTTTCACATGTTAAATACGAAAACACATCAACACTTACCGAACTTATTAAATCATTTAATTCTAGATAAGAAGTTTCATCAATTTCGTTAATTAACTTAGCATCAATCCATCCAGAATAATTATCAAAACCAGTAGTAATAAAAGCCCACTTTTCTACCATCTCATTTATAATGTACGTTTCACCAAATAATACCTGGCTTTCCAGTTCAGAACTTTCCAAACATTCAGCTCTTAATGGGATTAATGTATGCAAACAAACTCCATGTTTTATCATAAAACTCAATTATTTGGAAGTAAAATACTTAAATATTGCACAATTTAATATTTTTTAACCTTTTATTACCATTGACAAAGTATTTTGAATTTTTTAAGATAAATTTACATTTTTCAATCTCACACTTTAACAATATGTCTCAGGATAATGACAATTGGACGAATAATAACAAAAAGTATTACATAATATTACTTTTTTTAGTAGCTGCTGGTCTAACGGTTTATTTAATGCCAATACAAGGTAAGTTCCGTCATGAATATCAAAAAGGAACACCCTGGCCTCATGAGAATTTAATTGCTCCTTTTGATTTTGCCATTCTAAAAACCGATCAGGAACTAAAAATTGAACGAGATAGTGTTACGCGCATAATAAAACCTTATTTTATTAATAATGAAGACGTAGCCCCACTTCAAATTGAACAATTTATTAAAAACTATAACGATAGATACAAAGAAGCTGTTGAGGTTGTAAATAAGCTTTACCCCAATTTTCAAATTCATGATTCGCTGTATTTGTTTTGCAAAAACCAATCGCTCAATTTGCTAAATTTCATATATAGCAAAGGAGTTGTTGATTTTGCTGAAATATTGGAAAACACACAAGAAGGAAGCTCTTTGGTTTTAGTAAAAAACAATATTGCAGAAAATAGAGAAATTGACGAAGTTTTTACACAAAAAATAGCTTATAGCTTCATTACAAAAAAACTTAAGAAAGAACTGGTTCATAATGTAGAAATAATAACCCTTATTGAAAATCTTAAAATATATGACTTTGTTGTTCAAAACTTAAACTACGATGAAGCAACCACTTTACAAGTAAAGGAAGATTTAATTAATAACATACCCACAAAACAAGGAATGATACAGGCTGGTGAGCGTATCATTGCCACAGGCGATGTTATTCACGATGAAAAATTTAGAGTTCTTGAATCCTTAAGAAAAGAATATGAAAATATAGTGGGATCAAGCGCTCAAACACGTTGGTTAATTACCGGACACATAATTCTAATTTTATTGTCATTCTTACTACTTTATCTATTCCTATTTAGTTTTAGAAAAGAAATATTGGTAAGCTTTTCTAAGTCATTATTTATTATCATGATGGTATTAATAATGGTGGCAGCATCAAGCTTGGTTGTACGTTTTAATGAAGTCAGTCTATACCTTGTACCCTTTGTGGCTTTGCCTATAATAATTTTTGCTTTTTACGATTCTCGTTTAGCATTTTACATTCATTTAGTAACCATAATGATTGTTGGTTTTTGGGCGCCCAATGCCTTTGAATTTATTTTTCTACAATTTGTAGCCGGTGCGGTATCAATGTTCAGCATGGCACAACTATATCGTCGCGGACAATTGTTTGTTGCCGTGGGTTCTATTATACTAACCTACATATTAGCATATTCAGCCTTAGGCTTAATGCAAGAAGGTGACATTACTAAAATAAACTATCTAACATTTTTATGGTTTGCAGGAAATGGATTATTACTATTAGCGAGCTATCCGCTAATTTTTATATTTGAAAAAATGTTCGGCTTTTTATCCGATGTTACTTTGCTAGAATTATCAGACACGAACCATCCGGCACTTCGCGAATTAGCTGAAAAAGCCCCTGGAACTTTTCACCATGTTATTCAGGTAGCAAACTTAGCGGAAGAAGCCATTCGCCGAATAGGTGGAAATTCATTATTAATGCGCGTAGGAGCATTGTATCACGATATAGGTAAAACAGGTGCACCCGGCTTTTTCATAGAAAACCAAGGCTCGAAAAACCCACACGAAGATTTAAAATACGATAAAAGCGCTGAGGTAATAATACAGCATGTGAACTATGGCGCTGAACTGGCAAAAAAATATAAGCTGCCAAAACCTATTATCGATTTTATTTACACACACCACGGTACCAGTTTAGTAAAATATTTTTATACAAAATATTCTAACGAAAACGAAGGTAAAGTGCCCGACATAGCGCAATTTTCATATCCTGGTCCTTCTCCGTTTACCAAGGAAACAGCCGTTTTAATGATGGCTGATGCTGTAGAGGCAGCAAGCCGAACATTAAAAGAGTACAATGAAAGCACGATTGATGTATTGGTTGAAAAAATTATCAATGGTCAAATGGAAGATAACCAATTTGAAGAAGCTGATATTACTTTTCGCGATATCTATAGGGTAAAAGAAGTATTAAAAGAAAAACTACTTAATATTTATCATGCACGTATTGAATACCCAGAAAAGAAATATTAATCACTTTGTTTAAATCACGCTGAATAAAAATCTAAATGTTTAATTTCAAATGAAATATATGTTAAAAATACAACAAAATGAAGAATGAATATCGATTAACGATTTTAGATTTAAATTTTGAGCTTTAGCCAGTAGTCAATTTCTCAATTAATAATTCGTTAAGCATTATTCGATATTTGAGTTTTATAGAAACTAAAGTATCTACAATAAAACTAGGCTGTAGTTTATTTTAGCGTTGTTATTTGTAAATAAATATTTCACCCTTTCCCCTTCGGGACTTTCCCTAGCAGGGAAAGAATCATTGAATTAGATAACAAGCATGATTAAAATTACATCCTTGAACTTTTAAAATTTAGTACAGAAGTTGAATCTATGCATTCTCCCATTTTAGGGGAGATGCCGACAGGCAGAGGGGTGCAGCTAGAAGATAAAAAAAACATCGCTATTTTAAACTACAGCTTAAAACTTGTCTAAATGCTTGCTTGTTTAACCTTTAACTAGATTATAACAGCAGCATTAAACATTTAAGAATTAATCAAGGTGTATAAATCCCATAGTCATAACTGCATCAACTTCCTCATTGGGGCTTAAATTAAGCGTTTTAAGTGATGTTGTCACATTAAGCTTAACCATTGCACTAAAAACCAATTCATCATCGCCTAAAGTCTCTAAATCATAACCATCAGCAATATCTGAGTCATAAGGTTTCAATAATAATTTAGTTTCATTATCGGATAATTCCCATTCTCCATTACCCAGTAACCCATAATTCTCAACACAGCTAGTTTCACCAGGCTTATTTACATAAGTACCATCATCATCAAACTTCATAACGTCATCCAAAATACATTCCGATATGCCCATTAATTCAGGATTAGAATACGCATCTATAGTTTGTGTTATCCCTTGATCTGTAAATTTAAAAGTCCAACTATTTAATATCCAATCACCACTTGAAATTAAAACACTACCAGATGCTTCAAAAACAACTTCTAAAATATGATCAATTACAACACTTGAAAAAGTATAACTGCTGATTGGATCAATTACTAAATTATCGACAATTAAATTTTTAACAATAGCTCCTTCAACAGGCACTATTTCAAAAGTTTTTGAGCCCCCTTCCGTAACTTTAACAACCCCATCAGGTGTTACCGTTCCTAAATTACTATTGTAATCAACAATAATACTGTATTCAGCGTCTTTACTACAAGCAACTAGTATTAACAGGGTAATAATAACAAGGCAATTTCTTAGTGCAGCTTTTTTCATGGTATCTATTTTTTAAATTCAAGCACTAAATATACAAAATATTGTAAAAACTTTAGAAAAAAAAATGCCGGCTCAAAGAGCCGGCATTTTTATATAGCTAGAAATTAATTTCTATTTAATTAAGCTTAACGACTTTGTCAATACTTTATCTTGAGATACTATTCTTATAAAGTAAGTACCAGCATCTAAGTTAGAAATATCAATTAATTCGAGAGCTTGCGCTTTATCAACTTGCTTCACAACTTGACCTGAGTTACTAATTACAGTTACATTAGCACCTTCAGCATTTTTCAAGCTAAATGAACCATTGGTTGGGTTAGGATAAAGTTCAACACGCATCATATCTTCAGAAAGTGACGTTGCACCTGCTACTGATAGATTAAATATTTGATCTTTAAAACTATTACCATCAGAAACTGAAACAGAAACTTGCTCAGCACCTAGATCATCCATAGAAGGAGTACCAGAAAGTTTTGCAGTATTACCATCTTCAACTAATGTTAACCAAGTTGGTAAATCAGCGTTGAAAGTTAAGGCTGCGCCTTCTTCATCCCAAGCTTCAATAACTGCGTTGTATTCTTCTCCAACAAATGCATCATCGATGTTTTCTGTAATAATTACAGGAACATCGTTTTCCAGTGTTAGGTTAATGGTATATTCAAATACCTCAGTATTATTTCCATCACCTACTAAAATACTAACATCAACATCACCTCCACTACTTTGTAAAGGAACACCTTGTATTAAAGCATTATCATTACCTGTAACACTAAATGTTAACCAATTAGGTAATTTAATAATCTGGAAATATAAAGAATTATTTTCAGCGTCGAACACAGTCAGCGGCTGCACATAATTTACATCTTCTGTTGCATCAAACACAGTATCGTTTGTGAACACAGGAGCTAAATTTGAAACTTTAGTAATAATAACTTGCTGAGTAACCGATACTAAAGCAGGATCAGTAACAGTTAAAGTTATTGTATCAACACCGACAACATCAGCCTCACCGCTTAAAATTGCTCTACCATTACCACTATTAACAAATTTCAACCAAGAACCTTCAGTTGTATCAGCTGATATAACAAGTCCTTTATTTCCATTTTCATCACTGGCAACAATAGCATATTCATACATTAAACCAACTTTAACTGGATCAACGGAAGGTTTCGTAACAAATACAGGTACTTCATTAGCATATACCAATATTTCGAAAGTTTGACGTGCAACGTTACCTTGAGGATCTTTTGCAGTAAGCTTAACCCAATTTAATCCAATAGTTGGAGAACTTGAATTGGTTAACATTACTGTATCATTTACAGCACTTGCTTGCATCCATGATGGCATAGAATCAACAGTTATTTCTACAACTTCACCCAATAAATCGTAAGCTGTAGCGGTATAACTATATGGAGTTCCTTCAAAGGCCTGTGTTACAGGAGTACTACCAAATACTGGAGGCTGATTCTTTTTGACAGTCACAATAAAGCTTCCATCACTATCAGCCCAACCATCAGTTGCATTAAGCACAACTTCATAAGTACCAGGATTCGCATCTGCAGTGTTACCAGAAAGAGTAGCAATACCATCATCAGTTTGTGTTAAGGTCATCCAATAAGGTAAACTAACTTCACTTATAGTTGTATAACCCCAAACATTTGCATCTCTAGCAACAATTAAGCGTTCAAATGTTTCACCTTGGTAAACTACTTCATCATTATTCGTACCAATTACAGTCACAGAACCAGGATCAACAGAAGAAAACACAGGGGCCACATTTGTTTGCATTTCTAATGCTATGTCAAGGAAGAACTTATCACCAGGTTCATTGTAGAACCCTTTTTCATTTCCTCTTACAAAACCTGCAGGGTCATAAGCTTGTCTGGCTGTTGTTATTTCAATTGGTTTATTATCTTCTAATTGATTAACCAATAATACATAACAACCTGCTTCTAATGCTAAATCTACACCTATATCATTATCTTCTTTTGGTTTAATTGTTTGATAAGGATTATTACCAAACGCAGGATATGGAGTCACTGTTGTTGTAAGTGCTACTGTAGCATTATCATCAATTGTAGCAACTGGTTTTCCTGTAACCGCAGTTGCAGAATCCAATTTAACCACAGTAATTGAATATTTCTCTTTACCATTACCCAAATCATCAAAGAAACTTAAACTAACAGCTTCTAGAACATCAGGTTTGTCAAGAGTAAACTTCATACCCAATCCATTACCTACATCAACTGTTTGTATTGAAATACCACCTGAACGATTTCCAGCAGTAAACTCATTTACACCTAACACGTTGTTAGTAACATTAATTGTTTTGGTCATGTTATCCTGACCAGGAGCACTTAGTGTTAAATCATCAACATTAAGTCTAATGGTAAAGTCGTAACCTTGATAGCTACCTAAGTTAGGTATAAAATTGAATGTATCTACAACAGAATCACTCGCTGAGAACATAGCTTCAGTTAAAGCATATGTCTTGAATATACCAAGTTCAGGCATCTCAATATCATAAGTAGAACCTTCAGGAATACGTTGTCCTTTATTTACAATATAATATTCAACATCAATACCTTTTGCAGTATCTACAACTTGTCCAGGTACATTGAAATACTTAGGACGGAAGAATGTTGTTAAATCAATTTCTTGATTTGCTTCAACTTCAAAACTATAAATATCGAAATCATTGCTAGTAACTACTGCATTTTTACTTTCATAAACAAAGCGGAAATATACCAAACTACCAGCATAAGCACTTACATCAATTTTTGATGTATGCGTGCTATTATCATAAGCCCATAAAGCGCCAGCCTGAACACTACTTGTTGAATTAGCTACTAATTCAGGATCATCTTCTTTCCAAAGTTTTGTCCAAGTTGTACCATTAAATATTTCTAATGTTACATCAGCATAGTTACCACCACTTACTGCATCTTTACTACCCAATACATCAGTCCCTTTACAGAAGTGATCAAAACTACCAACTTTCCAATCAAAAATTAGGCTGTATTCAACACCAACGGCTTTTGAATCTGCAGGTAACATAATTGGAGGCGAAAGCAATATTTCGTACTGACTATAAACAGCTGTTGCGTTAACACCAGCATCATTTTGATTACGAGTCCATGAAATAGGTGAATTACCAGAACCATCCATCACATCATCTTGCTGAGTAAATAATCTGAAATCAGCATCATAGTATGGTTCAAAATAAGCTAAGTCTGACACGACTTCAACAGTAAAAGTATAAGCTCCCTCACCATTGCGGTCATCTTGAACAGTAGCAGTAACTTCTACTTTACCTAAATCGGAATCTTTTGGTACTCCTTTAATAAATAAGGTATCACCACTACTTGTTATATCCATCCAATCACCTAACCATACAGGATCTAAGATTTCAGCTTTATCAGTAACCCAAGTTAATGGATTACCATTTTCATCGGAAGCTAGTAGCATAATGTTTATACTAGAATCACCCGCTTCAACAACATACTTATTGTTAGGGAATTCAGTATCAACAGTTGGATTTACATTTGCCTTAATACCCACATCAACACGAATATTGTAGTTTTCAGCATCCCAACTGTAAAGAGAATCAACACCACCACGAACAATTTCTCCTTCAAAAGTAGTACTTGTAGAAAGTGTAATTGGATTCTTATCTGTTTGGTGTAACATGAAAGCATAGAATCCTGTATCAAGTGTTACTGACTTATTATCAAAGGTAAGTGTATTTGTAAGCAATTCTCTAGGAGAAGTGTAAACAACTTTTTCACCTTTAGTATCAGTAGCATTTTTCAGCTTGATAATAGACATATAAGCCTCAGAACCTGCAGTAAATGCATCAACATAGAATTTAACTTCATTAACTACATCAGCACGCTTAAATTCGAAAATTGAACCAACAGCCCCTGTAGAATCATCTGATAATATTAAATTTCCATCATCAGTACCATCATGCTTACGATATAAATCAGTTCCTACAACAAATGTTTTATCATCAGGATAACCTGTTCCATTTAATGTAGCTGTATAACTGTACTTATAAGTATGACCAGCTTCAAGATTTAAACCACCCAGATTATCATAATAGTCAGTTAAATCATCATTAATAACAATACGCTCAGTTGCAGGATAAGGTGCCGTCCAATTCGAAGCGCTTACGGTTTCAACACCATAAACCCTTGTGACAGCATTATCAGTAACACTCGCTACAATAGGATTATCAGTAAAACCAGTAACACCATTATTTGTAACAACTAAACTTAATTCAACTGGATTTTCTATTTGAGAAATAGGAATTGTATAATAATCAATAACATAATCATCTGTCACTGATTGAGAAGTCATTGCTTCAACTTCAAATTCAAGAAGTTCAGTTTCCAATAAGTACATATTATCGATCATAAATGCCCCTGCTTCAGCAGCATTAGAAGCTTTATAGTTAATCCTAAATTCTATATCCGAACTTGTTGTTGGAATAGTAATAGGTAAAACAGTTTTATACCAACTATTTGCATTGGCAGCATCTAAATACGCTGTCCAACCTGGCCAATCTGCATTATAGGTAGCATTGAACCCTGCATCACCAGTAGTAAGTGTTGTAACTTCAAGTAAGACTTCATCAGCTTCTGTCCAGATAGTATCCCAGTTTCCACCGTCCAAACGATACATTATACTAATACTAGCAAAATTATATTTTGCAGAAGGACCAAATAAAGGGTTAGTGTCTTCACCTGCATTTAAATGAGCTTCAGTAGCCCATTCGAATGAAAATTCATAGTCCGCACCTTGGCTTGGAACATCTAAGCCTATTAACTCCGATTGCATAGATTCATTAATGGCAATACCATTAGCACCAACCGTATCAATATATGCATAATAATCATGGTTTGCAGGACTTACATCCGTATTTGGACCATTTGTAGTTTCTCTTTTCCAAAAAGCTCCAGTTGATGAAGTTTTTGTCCAATTTTCAGGTGCAACCTGCCAGAAACCTTCTTTAAAATCGCCTTCATAATCGTTTGTAGGCCAAGCTAATACCTCTCCATTTGCCGGTGTTACAGTAATACTTGCATCAGCAACAATTGAAGTATGATCGAAAGCTTGATCAATTTTTATTGAATCAATAAAGAAATCCTCACTTGATCCTGTAGTAGTTTCTTGTTGAAATTTTATAACTATTTCAGTACCCTTATAGGCAGCTAAATCAACTAATCTAGTTTCAACAAACCAAGCTTCAGCACCATTAGTTGGTGGAGTTAGAGGTTCTGCAACACCTAGTACAGCATTTTCATATTTTCCACCAGTACTATCTATTCCCAGTCCTGTAGCATTATCAATAATAAAAATATTATGGTCAGCTGCAATTCCATTCATGGTGTACCAAAAATCATAACGAAGTGTCATATCGCCTAAGGCATTATCTGGAATTAAAATAGGTTCACTTGTTAAAGTTCCTAATTTATTCGACACAGGCGATGATGGTAACACTCCACTTTGTGTATTTAAACTCCAACTTTGAGTAGAAATTGTAGGTGAAGATGTTAGCCAATTGCCTGATAATAATGTGCCATTTTGGAAATTTCGAGACATAATAACAGTATCAGCATCATCCAATGGCGTACCTAAATGGTTTGTATTCGTATCAACGCTAACCACAATGTCATCAATCATCCAAATATTGTTTGATCCAGTACCTATAGCATTACCTGCAGAATCAACTACAAACGCTAACTGTAAAGTATCACTATTATCAACACTGAAAATTCCAGCTCCATTTGTAGAAATTTGAAATGATACTGGATTCCAACCTGGCTGTCCTCCCACAGCTGCGGGATCAGACCATGCTATTTGAGTCGCTGTACCCTGAGTATCCCATTCTCTATTACCTGAAGATGGATCTCTATCGTCAAACAAAACATATAACTTCGAATTTGCATCCGTTTGACTGCTATAATATTTAAATGATACTGTAATGTCATCACCAGCAGCAGGGTTCATTGGTACCACACTATCAATAGTTGGAGACAATAACAACTCATTCTGGTTTTGATTTGCATCGCCAATCACTTTACCTGCATATTGGCGCACCCAGTCACCTCCGAGTGTCCAATTCGCTCCATCAGCGTCCACATAACTCGTACCAGTATAACTGGTGGGCTCACTGTAGACTGTATCTTGTGCGTAAATTAATACACCTAGAAACAGTATAAATGATAGAATTAATATCTTTTTCATCTTATTCATTTTTTAAATTTTATATTCAAGGGTTAATTATTACAATCGATATCACGTTGGCCTGTGCCTAAATAGATATCTTTTATATAAGATTTACCTGCATATACTTTAAACTTAGCATTACTGCTTGGAGCATCTACAGCATCAAGCGTAGGAGAAACCTCCATTGCAGGAGTATTTTTACCATTGTAACCAGAGCCGTAACTTGTCATAACTACTTTAGTAATAACACCAGCTTCTACAATCGCAACCCCACTAGCACCCGTTCCATGTCCAGGAACTGCTGGTGAGAATTGTACTGTTGGAGCTACTTCATAACCTTTACCTTTGGAATCATTAGCTCCGGTAAAAACTACTGATGTAATAAAGCCATCTTCAATAACACATGTTCCTTTGGCTAATTCAATACCAGCTGTTACGTCTATTTCTACATCAGGTTTATAGTAATATCCAGTACCTGGATTGGTTATATTAATTTCAACCACTCTACCATCTACAAGAACTGCTTCAGCTTCAGCTTCAATATAATTACTTGAGGTAACAGCAACACCTAACCCATCAACTCTAATGAAGCGAACTGTTGGAACAACTTCGTAACCAGCACCTGCATCAGTAATAATTACATCAGATAATTTACCTGACTGTGCAAAAGCGCCTAAAGTGAATGTAACAGGATCACCTGCATCTTCTGTTTCAATAAGAATAGTATATGTATCAACATCAAGTCCTATAACTTCATTAAAAACAATTTCAGTAAGAGCACCATTTGATACCGTTGCACTTAATACAGAACCTTCTACTTCATCACTTGAACCATCAAGTAATGTAATTCGAGGAGGGGCATTATAACCCATACCTACGGAATCAATTTTAACTCCTGTAAGGATACCATTGCCTAAATCAGCAGCAACTAAATCTAGTGCAGTTGCCTGAGCTTCACATCCATCAGGAGGAGTAACAATTACTATTTCAATATCATCAACATTAACATAACCACTACCTGAGTTGGTTACTTCAATATCTTTAACCTTGAGCATTACAACAGCTTTAGCTATTGCTCCAGTACCATATCCACATTTAGGAGTAATTATAACTGCCGGAGGATTTGCAACATCGTATTCTGATCCATTATTAAGTGGATCAACAGTGATTTTTTCAATCCTCATATCTGGTCTAACAATAACCATATTAGTTGCAACAGAAAATCCATTAATCGCAACATCAGGCTCATCTGTATAATTATCACCATCACCATCTGCATCACTTCCATTATCTATTAAATCATAACCTGAACCTGGATTGGTTAAAGTAATACCTTTAATAGGGAAAATAACAACAACTCTTTCAACCACCGGTGCAGTTCCACCAGTAGGAGGTGCTGAAATTTGAACAGTGGTAGTAGCAACATCGTAACCTGAACCGCCTTCTAAAACACTAATAGATATAGTACCATCAGCATTAAGAATTGCTTCGGCAACAGCACCTGTACCTGAACCTGAACTGCTAATTATAACAGAAGGAGCTTCCAAGTAACCTGAACCTGTATTAGAAAGTATGATTCCTGCACCTTTTACAATGGCACCAATAGTATCTAGCTGAACAACAGCTGTAGCACCACTACCATTAGCATCTTTAGTAATAACCACATCAGGTACAGTTTCATACCAATTGGCTACATTATTAATATAAGTTTGATTTAGTTCAACTGAATATAAGGGGTTAAATGCAGTCATTGCCACAGTAACCTCTGCTTTATCATTGGTACCATTACGCTCAACCTGAACATGCGGTACGCATACATAACCAGAACCCATATTGGTAACATTAATTTCCTCAACGTAACCGGTCATATTTGCCATTGCAGCAGCTCCTGAACCAGAACTTGAAGTAATAACAACATCGGGTGTTGATATATACCCTTGACCTGGTTTGTCAAGAACAATTCTGGTAATTCCATATTCAACTATAGGTTCTGCAACAGCATTTTCTTTTACAAAAGACTCTACATCAACAGTTGGCGAAGTATATCCTTTACCAGGATTTGTAATTTCAACGCTTGTAACTGTACCTTCAGTAATATATGCTAAAACTTCAGCTCCTTCACCATCTCCATTAATTACTAATTTAGGTGCCTGAGTATAACCAGAACCACCATCGGTAATTACAATGGAAGCAATTCCAGATTCACCAACTACCGCATCAGCCGAGGCTGTTTCAATTGGCTCATGACCTGCAATACCTGTGGGAGCACTAAAAACAACATTAGCTTCATTTCCAGTATAACCAATTCTACTGGCTTCAACTCCTGTTCCAAAAATGGTACGAATATCATTCGTAACTCCAAGAACTGGCGAACAGTATACTGAATCAAGTAGAATTTCCTGCTCAACTCCAAAATCATCAACAAAAAGTTTAACTGGCAAGCCATCGGCAGATGAAGGAATATCAATAGAATATACACCGAGAGCATCTGTAATCCCTGGCACAACAAGATCATTAATTGCTACTTCCTTAATTGTAGCATCATAATCAGTATTTGAACCTCCTTGAATCGATGAAAAATAATTACTTCTAAAAGCTACATCATCTACATCTATTGCAGCTATTACATTTTTACCTTCTACAAACTCAGGTGTACTATTCGTGAGATCTGCTTCATAACTAAGTACACCAGAAATGTTTGATGTGCCCTCGTTTAAGTCAAATACAGGAACCATTACCGCAGCATGACGCAGCACACCGCTATAATTTACCACATCGATAGCTCCTTCAGCAGTTGTATGCGAAGTTGTATAGCGTTCATCATAACTGCCTAAGTCAACAAATGCGATAAAGTTAATACTTGTGTAACCTTCATGACGAACACTAACGTTTAATTCACCAACACGCAAGTCAGTAAATACGGCAATACCACTTTCATCAGTTGTGGCAGTTAATAACTGTCCATGCTGTGAAACTGATACTGTAGCTCCGGAAAGCATTTGTTTTGCTTCTGCTGACTTGCTATTTACTGTATCAACAAAACCTACACTTCCGTCTACGGGAATTACGCTCACACTAAATTGGAGTATTCCTCCAATCATTTCAAGTGAGTCTCTTACTTGATTAATTGAATCCTGGTAACTCATTAATTCTGTCTGCACTCTAATTTGTGCATTAACTGCATCTTCCTCAGTAAACTCATCTTTTGAGCATGAGAAAATGAACAACAGGGCTAATAAGACCCCAGGAAAGAAAATTTTCTTCATAATCTTCTATATTTTGGGTTAATTAAAAAATAAAAAACCTAATTTATGACAAATGGTTAATCAAATCAACAAAAAACACAAAAAAAATTAATTTTAATTCCCTCTCTTTACTTAAATACAGATTATTAAGTTAATTTTCAACCAATTATGACAAGAATCGTTTTATTGTTTTTTTTATATCCGATTTTTATTTATTTTTAAATGCGAAAACTATTGACTTGTATAGAAATTTCTATTTATTTTACATTTTGAATTTCGACAAATTATTAATTATTGCCCAAAATGAAACAGCCCAAACGAAAAAATCTTTAGAAATTGTATTTGCATATATAAAATATAGAGATATTTCAGCAGGCATAAAATTAAAACACATGAAAAAATTTACAATTGTTTTATCGGTTATCTGCTTAATGTTGCTAAAATCGAGCATGGCTCAATTTACCGACAACATTAAGTTTGGAGTAAAAGGAAGCTACTTAGAAAGTGCCATAACAACCCAAGAAGGTGAATGGCAAGATCTTGCTCCCGGTTTTGGTATAGGTATTTTCGCACAGTATGATATAATGGATATTTTAGGTGTGTCGATAGAACCTTCATTTGCCAGAAAAGGAATAAATAATTTTGATCCTACTCTAATCTATTTTGAAGGATCACCAAAATTGGATTTTGATTTTAAAGATCAGAAACTTAAATTAAACATTATTCAAGTACCTATTTTAGCGCAACTTAATCTGGATATGGGCATGAATGTTCGTGTATTTGGTGGTCCATCGTTCGATTTTATTACTAAAGCAACGCATTATACTTTGCGTGATGAAACTGGTATTGCAGAGGATTTTACATTTGAAATGGAATCAGTTGCAGAGGTAACAGAACGATTTGTTTACGTTGATTATACTGCTATAATTGGAGTTGGTTTTGATATGGAAGTGAATCCTATTGATTTACGCATTGATATTTTCTACCAACATGGATTTTCAGACCTTAGTGTTGTAGAAAACAAACCTGCACTTTACACACGTACTTTTGGTGTTACAGTAGGAGTTGGTTTGAATAAATTGGTATTCTAAGAAGATAGTATATTGCATAAATATTTTTAAGGGGCTTTTTGCCCCTTTTTTATTGGCAATGACTTATTAATCTTTGAAGGTTCAAGCAAATATTTCTGAGAGATATAACGAAACTTAAAGCCGCTGGTGAAACCAGTGTATAATATAATGGCTGTAGTTTAAAATAGTGATCGTTTCCTTTACTATTTGCATCCCTCTCCCTCCCGAAAAAAAGTCTGGGACTACTTGTCGAGTTACTCATGCTATTTACTTAAGGTATTTGTCTATTCCCCCTCAGTCTATCGACAACTCCCCCAGAGGGAGCACTGTCTCTGTTGTAAAGTTTGATGGTATCTTAAATCCGCAAGCGGATTCTTTGAGGCCACGAATTACACGAATTAACACTAATTTCGTTTTCACCCAATTGGGTGAAAATATATTTCATGTAAGACTGTGCCCATCTATGGTTTCATTTTTTT
>JAQICC010000110.1 GCA_027858735.1 Salinivirgaceae bacterium | reverse complement strand
CTCAAAATGTGAAAACCAACAATTCCTAGGTCAGCCTGTCCCGTACCGGAGGTCGGGAGGGTTATCCGCCTAGGCGGAAAGCGCCTCTTCACTTTGTTCGAATCGCTCAACTTAGGTATTACTAAAGTGCATTTATTTCAGCACATCTACTTCCTTGCAATCCCTTTGAAGTAGGGAACTACGTCGATAGGTATTGCAAGTTGTATCTGCACTAAACTAAACGCATGAATTAATCAGGATAGCAAAAAAAATGTTAATTTCCAATTTTGTATTATA
The DNA here is from genome assembly GCA_027858735.1 of Salinivirgaceae bacterium. Lineage (GTDB taxonomy): Bacteria > Bacteroidota > Bacteroidia > Bacteroidales > SZUA-534 > GH45. The sequence goes on along the minus strand of JAQICC010000110.1, from coordinate 5,944 downwards.
ATAAAAATTAGAAATTAGGAATAAAAAAAACCGCTTTAAGCGGTTTTTTTTTATGATCTAGGATGAAATCGAATTATGGTATCCTTTAAATACTCCTTGTCAAGGTGAGTGTAAACCTCTGTTGTAGTAATAGACTCATGACCAAGCATATCTTGTATGGCTCTCAAATCAGCCCCACCTTCCATTAAATGTGTAGCAAATGAATGTCGGAATGTATGCGGACTAATGTTTTTTTGTAAATCAATCTTTATGGCTAAATCCTTAATAATAGTGAAAATCATTACACGGGTCATTTTTTTACCCCTTCGATTTAGAAACAATACATTTTCGTCTTTTCTATCAATTCGTAATGTTCCCCGGTAGTTTTGAATATAGGAAATAATTGTGTCCTTAGCTTTCTGTCCTACAGGAATTAGTCTTTCTTTATTGCCTTTTCCTTGAACCCTTGCAAATCCTTCATCAAAGTGCACGTCAGTAAGTTTTAAATTAACCAATTCAGTAACCCTTAAACCGCATCCATACAAAACTTCCAAAATTGCTCTGTTCCGGTATCCTGTTTCAGAACCTAAGTCTACAGCCTTTACAAGCTGATCTACTTCATAGGGAGTTAAAACTACTGGTAATTTTCTTCCAATTTTAGGAGTTTCGATCAATGATGAAGGATCACGATCAATCTCATCTTGAATTAATAGAAACTTAAAAAATGATTTAATACCTGATAAAGCTCTAGCTTGACTACTGGCACTCATGCCAAGTTCATTTATAAAGTCAATAAATTCCCTAATCTTTTCCTGAGTAATATCTTTAGGGTATTTTGAAAACCCATTGCTCTCAAGATAGTCAGTGAACTTTTTAATATCCTTAAGGTAAGCCTCTACCGTATTACCAGATAATGATTTTTCTAACTGCAGATAGTTTTTGTAGCTATCTAAATAATCTGACCAAATCATAGTATTACATTTATATATTTATACTCTTAACATAAATTAGAATATATTGTTTAATAAAGCACCTTCTTTTTTGCAAGTATAAGATACTTTACAATAAAACGAAAATTTAACAATAAAGTTGCAAAATTTTACGTCAAATAACTTACTGATGTACATCATAAAAAAAAATAAGGAAAATTTATACTATTTCTTTTAATTACCCTACTTTTGCACAAAATTAGCAATGTTTTATAAATACTTGATTAACAATGGATTTGATTGGACAAATAAGGGAGAAAGCCCAAAAGTACCAAAAAACAATTGTGTTGCCTGAAGGTACTGAAGAAAGAACCCTAAAAGCAGCTGATATTTTGGTTGGTGATACTATAGCAAAAATTATTTTGTTAGGAAACAAAAATGAGATTGAGAAGCTGTCAGAAAAATTTGGTTTGAATAATATTTCGAAGGCTACCATTGTTGACCCGATGGATCATGAGAAGAAGGATGCCTACATTGATACTTTGGTTGAGATGAGAAAAAAAAAGGGATTACAGCGCGATGATGCTGTAAAACTTATGGAAGACCCTTTGTATTTGGCTGCTATGATGGTTAAAATGGGTGATGCTGATGGTGAAGTTGCTGGTGCTGATAATGCTACAGGTGATGTTTTGCGTCCAGCATTTCAGATTGTTAAAACTAAACCTGGCATTAGCGTAGTTTCCGGAGCATTCTTTATGATATTAAAAGATAAAACATATGGAGAAAATGGTATGATGGTTTTTGCCGATTGTGCTGTTCATCCTAATCCTACAGCCGAAGAATTGGCTGAAATAGCAGTTGAAACAGGTAAAACTACCCGTGCAATAGGAGGTTTTGAACCTAGAATTGCCATGTTAAGCTTTTCAACTAAAGGAAGTGCAAAACACGAAATGGTTGATAAGGTAGTGAAAGCGACTGAATTAGCAAAAGCTATGGCAACTGATATGAAAATTGATGGAGAATTGCAGTCTGACGCAGCAATTGTTCCTGCAATTGGCGAAAAGAAAGCAAAAGGAAGCGAAATTGCCGGGAAAGCAAATGTTTTGGTTTTTCCAACTCTTGAAACGGGGAATATAGCCTACAAATTGGTACAACGTTTGGCAGGTGCCGAAGCTGTTGGTCCTGTACTTCAGGGAATGGCAGCTCCAATAAACGATTTATCGAGAGGATGTTCGGTTGAAGATATAGTAAGTTTGGTAGCAATAACATGTAATCAAGCTGCGGCAGAGTAGATTATCCATAAATATAATAATTATAAAAACAGAATGGTTGTATTAGTATTGAATTGTGGTAGTTCGTCAATAAAATATCAATTGCTTGATATGGCAAATATTGAGGATCCAGAAATAAAAGCACTAGGAGTTATTGAGCGTATTGGTCTTGAAGATGGTTTTTTGATACATCGTCCCAAAGGGGAGGGTAAATTTAAATTTACCAATGATATTCCAAATCATGAAGTAGGTATTAACCTAATTTTAGATGCGTTGGTTAGTCGTGCACATGGCGTTATTGAAGATATTACAGAAATTAAGGCTATTGGGCATAGAGTAGCTCATGGCGGTGAGTATTTCACTAAAAGTGTAATTATCGACGAATCTGTAAAGCAGAAAATTGATAAATTAAGTGATTTAGCTCCCCTGCATAATCCGGCACATTTGGCTGGTATAAATTCAATGGAAAAGGTATTGCCTAATGTACCTCAGGTTGCTGTTTTTGATACCTCATTTCATCAAACCATGCCACCTGAATCGTTTTTATACGCAATTCCTTACGAATATTACTTGAAACATAAGGTTCGTCGCTATGGTTTTCATGGTACAAGTCACAAATATGTAGCTGAAAAGGCATGTGAATTTTTAGGTTTAGATTTTCATAACTCAAGATTAATTACTTGTCACTTAGGTAATGGTGCTTCAATCGCTGCAATTAAAGATGGTAAGTCGCGCGACACATCAATGGGTTTTACACCTGTTGAAGGTTTAATTATGGGTACACGTGTGGGGAACCTTGATGCAGGAGCCCTTTTATATTTAATGGAGAAAGAGAATCTTGACATACAGGGCATTAACGATTTAATTAATAAGCGTAGTGGTATTCTTGGTATATCAGGAATTTCATCGGATATGCGTGATATTGAGGAAGCTGCTTGGAATAAAAAAGATGAAAGAGCTTTGCTTGCATTAACAATGTATCATCAGCGTGTTAAGCGTTTTATAGGTGCTTTTGCTGCTGAAATTGGTGGTTGCGATGCCATTATTTTTACAGGTGGTGTTGGTGAAAATGGACCCGAATCACGTGAAGATATCTGTTCAGGTCTGGAGTTTATGGGAGTTGGTTTTGATAAAAAAGCAAACGAAGGTGTGCGCGGAAAATCAACATTGCTAAGTAAGCCCGATTCTCGAGTAAAAGTTGCTATTATTCCAACCAATGAGGAAAAAGTTATTGCAACAGAAACTGTAAAAGTGCTTAATGCATAAACAATATTTAGCAAAATAATATTGGCCTCTTCATCTTTGGAGAGGCTTTTTTGTGCTCTAAAACAGAGCCCTTCAATTTGTTTGATGCGTGCAGTTTTCATTTCAATGTGTAGATTTGCATAGTAGACTGTTAAAATTAAATTGCTGAAGAAATGAATATCACAAAATTAGAGCAAATATATAAGATACTGCAAGGAACAGATTCGAAAAACTTAGTGGGTGTTTGGGCAAACGATGCTCATACTATAAGTGCAATAAGTCAAGCCATTGATTTGGGAATTGTTAATGGAATACTGGTAGGTGATGAGCGGATTATAGTTCAAGTGTGTGATAAAGAAGGGATTGATATATCAAAATTTTCAATTGTAAATGTAGCTTCAGATGTTGAAGCTGGTTCAAAAGCAGTGCAATTAGTAGCTGAAGGGAAAGGCGATATTTTAATGAAAGGATTGCTTTCAACTGATAAATATATGCGTGCTATTTTAAACAAAGAAAATGGATTATTAGCTCCGAAAACAATTTTGAGCCATGTTACTGTTATTGAAAATGCTTATTATCATAAGCTTTTGATTGTTGGCGATGTTGCCATAATTCCCCAGCCCGATTTAAAACAAAAGGTGGCAATTGCAAATTATTTAATTCAAACAGCACACGCCTTAGGAAACGAATTGCCAAAAGTATCAGTAATATCAGCCTCAGAACAGGTTCTGCAAGGCCTTGAATCATCAGTTGAGGCAAGTATTATTGCTAAAATGGGCGACCGTGGGCAAATTAAGGGTGCCATTATTGATGGGCCCTTGTCTTTAGATGCATCTATTGATATTGAATCGGCAATAACCAAAGGCATAGGAGGAGAGGTAGCTGGAAATGCCGATTGTTTATTGTTTCCAAACCTCGATGCTGGAAATATTTTCTATAAAATGAATTCAAAAATGAGCAAGGCAGAAATGGGAGCCTTTGTAGCAGGTGCTAAAGTGCCATGTGTGTTATCTTCGAGAGGCGATACTACTCAAACAAAATTAAATTCTATTGCACTATGTGCCATGCTGGCATTATCAAAATAGTTAGTTCTAAAGCCAATGTATTTGTTTGTAAGAACTATTTTAACTTGTAAGAATTGTCATGAGTTGTGTTTTTAAACAAGTAAGTAGCTGTTAAAGAGAATACTTTAAGTTTTGCCAGATAACTATGATATGATGAATTTTGCATAATAAAACCTATGAAATGAATAAGATTAAAATATTAGCCATAAACCCGGGATCAACTTCTACTAAAATTGCAGTTTATCATAACGATAAATCAATTTTTCTTAAAACAATTAGACATAATAATACTGATTTAGAGAGGTTTGAAAATATATCCGATCAGTTTGAGTTTCGAAAAGATGTCATTTTGAAGGAACTTGAACATGCCGAAATAAAAATTGAAAGGTTAAATGCTATTGTTGGCAGGGGCGGATTGGTTCGTCCGGTTGAGGGTGGTGTATATGAAGTGAATGCCCGTATGATTGAAGATCTGAAACAAGGCTATATGGGTGAGCATGCTAGCAATTTAGGAGGGTTAATTGCTGATCATATAGCAAAAACTATTGAAGGTGCCAGAGCGTTTATTGCCAACCCGGTGGTGGTTGATGAAATGCAAGATGTTGCAAGAATTTCAGGTCATCCTGAGATTGAACGGATTTCAATTTTTCATGCCTTAAATCAAAAAGCTATTGCTCATCAATTTGCTAAAAGTCGTGATGCAAAATACGAAGATCTCAATTTAATTGTTGCCCATTTAGGCGGAGGAATAACAGTAGGTGCACATTATAGGGGAGAAGTTATTGATGTGAATAATGGTTTAGATGGTAGTGGTCCCTTTTCGCCAGAACGTGCCGGAACCTTACCTTCAGGTCAATTAGTTCGGATGTGTTATAGTGGCAAATACACCTATAACGAAATGAAAAGGATGCTTACAGGAAAGGGTGGATTAATGGCTTATTTTGGAACAAACTCGGCTTATGACATTGAGTTAAGAGCTAGGGACGGTGATGAAAAGGCTAAATTTATTCAAGATGCTATGGCTTATCAAATTGGAAAAGCAATTGGAGAGATGGCAACGGTATTATATGGTGAGGTGCATGGTATTCTTATTACAGGAGGTGTTGCTAATAATAAGGTTTTAATTTCCTACATACGAAATATGGTTGGTTTTATTGCACCGGTTTTTGTTTACCCGGGTGAGGATGAAATGTTGGCACTAGCCATGAACGGACTACTTGTACTTAGGGGTGAGCTTGAACTTAAAGAATATTAGTTTTTCGAGGTGTTTACTTAATTACAATCCTCAAATAGGTTGATATATCAGTATTTACATACTTTTTAAGATAAGTATCCTGTTAAGTAGTCTCAGCAAGAAAACTCCAATAATTTCGTTACTCTTGCATTTCAACCAGTCATCCCGAGATTTCGGGACTCCTGATTTTCAATGCTGCGAAAGCCTCATTCTTGGAGCTTT
>JAQICC010000078.1 GCA_027858735.1 Salinivirgaceae bacterium | reverse complement strand
AAACTCTTCGATATTTCAGAAGTTCATAGTACAAAAGGCACAGCAAATGAGAAAGGTACAGGATTAGGCTTAGTGCTTTGCAAAGAATTTGTTGAAAAACACGGAGGCAAAATATGGGTAAAAAGTGAAGTTGGGAAAGGAAGTGATTTTAAATTTACCATGCCCTTATCGGTGAAAAGATAACAGCGTTACCTTTCGTACTTATTCTCCTAAATGGAACAGTGTTTAGTTCTTCCTTCTAATAGAACATTTTCATTGAATGAAATTTTGGTAGTATCTAACTGTTTTGCCACAAAGATCACTAAAATATTTTCACGGTGATCCTTACCTGATCTTCTTCTTTGCACAGTCTTCGTAACCATATATTATACTTAGGGTCAACTCATTTTATCCATATACCAATTCAACTCTTTTTTCATTTTGTTATAACTTAATATGGTTGTTATTATTTGTTGAAGACGTAAAAAGGCTGTTTCACTTTTTACCACATAGTCAAAAGCCATATGGTGCATGCAGTTTATGGCAACATCTATTTTATCTTGAGAGGATAACATTACTACCGGAATTGCAGAACTGAAAGATTTAATTTCATCCAAGGTTTTTAATCCATTCATGGCACTTTTGTCAATGCCATCTAAATGATAATCTAAAATAATTACATCGGGTTTGTTCGATAATTTATCAATACATAATTCGCCGGTGGAATAAGTTTCAATGGCGAAACTACCCTGTTCAATAAATTGAATTTCTAATAGTTTTAAGTAAACGACATCATCATCTACCAGAAAAATAGTTGTCTTTTTATCTTTAGTCATTATTTTTTGTTTTTAACTGTATAAACTCATTTTCCAATTCCTCGCAAGCCTGCACACAAACATTTTCAAGTTTGTTAACCATTTCAGGTATTCCTGACAATTGTTGCTGGTTGCTTGCAAATTCTTGTACTTTTTTTGCCATATTTTCAAAATCGGTACTTATACCCATAATAGAAAATGAAGGTATCAATTTGTGAACTGCTGTATAAACCGAATCCCAATCTTTATCCTGTAGTCCTTTTTTCATAGCCATAACCAAAGGAGGCGTTTGTTTCAAATAAAGTGAAATCATTTCCATCATCAAAACTGGATTCGATTTGGTACGAACGTTCAAATACTTTAAGTTGGTACATTTGGTTTCAGTACTATCATTAAAATCAATTTCCTTTGGTTTCGTTCCATTCAAAGGCATTTTTACCAATTCTACCATTTTATTATATAATAATTTTTCATCAACTGGTTTGGCAATGTAATCATTCATACCAACAGCTTTACATTTTGCCAGGTCAACCGTGGTTACATCGGCAGTTAACGCAATAATCGGAATATGCGAATTCAAGGTATTTCGGATGTAATCGGTGGCCTCAAACCCATTCATTTCAGGCATTTGCAAATCCATTAAAACAACATCGTAGGTGTTCAATTGCATTTTATCAATGGCAATTTTACCATTATCAGCAATATCGCATTCAAAGCCATAATCATCAAGTAGTGTTCGCATTAAAAGCTGATTGAGCATAATATCTTCAACAACCAGAACTTTTACATCGCTTAATTCTGTATCCAAATTAAAGGATTCTGTTTCATGTTCGGCAATAGCGTTAGTTTTACTAAAATTTAATATAAAACTAAAAGTAGAACCTTCATTAACGGTACTAACCACTTGAACGGTTCCATTCTGTGCCTCTACCAATTGTTTCACAATGGCTAAACCCAAACCGGTACCTCCATATAAGCTTGAAGTATGGCTTGAAGCCTGCTGAAAATTTTCAAATATATGATCAATCTTATTTTTCTTAATACCAATTCCAGTATCAGTAACGTAGAATTCAATGTCCATTGAATTTTCATCTTTAGTAAGCATGCGTACACCAACAGTAATTTTTCCTTTTGAAGTAAACTTTACGGCATTGCTCATCAAATTTAAAATTATTTGATTCAAGCGAACCGGGTCACCAACCAGTACATCCGGAATTCGTTTGTCGTACTCTTTTATTAGTTTTAAATTTTTCTCTTGAATTTTGGGTTCAAATAGATGTGTCATGGCCGCTATGGACACGGACATTTTGAAAGGTACTTGCTCAAAAGTCATTTTTCCGGCATCAACTTTAGCCAAATCGAGAATATCGTTAATAAGTACAATTAATGAATCGCCGCTTAGTTTTATGGCGTTTAAATATTCTTGTTGTTTTGCTGACAGCTCTGTTTTTAATAACACTTTGGTAAAACCTATAATGGCATTCATAGGCGTGCGTATTTCGTGGCTCATGTTCGACAAAAAAAGTTGCTTTGCCTTTACTGCATCTTCAGCTATATGTGTAGCTTTTTCGGCTTTATACTTAGCTTCCTCGGCAAAAGTGGTTGCCATTTCAGCAAATACAATAGCCTCAGTAAGTTCTGCTGCAATTCGGTTTTGTTCTGTAACATCGCGTGCTACAACCACCACGCCTTGCACTTTCCCAGCATCATTTTTATAAACCGATCCGTTAAATAATACACCAGTAAGCTTTTCATTTTTATGACGAAGGGTAAGTGGATAATCAGCAACAGAGCCTTTTGCAAATATTTCCTGATAAACATCGCGAGCCTTTTGGGGTTCTGTAAAATATTCGAAAAAGTCGGTTCCTGTTAGCTCTTTACGCGATTGCCCTGTAACATTTACCATTGCCTCATTCATGTCCGTAATCTTGCCTTCGTTGTTTATGGCAATTAAAGGGTCATGACTGGCTTCAATAAGACTCAACGAATATTGGTAAGCTAATTTTAAGGAGTCACTTAGTGTTTCAAGCTTAATATTTGCAATTTTTTCTTTGTCCTTTTCCTGGGTTTGAAATATAAGTTCTTGATCCGTAATTTCTAATTCTGCGGCTCGCTTTTCACTTTCCTCATTTTGGAAAATAAGTTCTTCATAGGCCATACGCAATTCTTCTGTTTGCTTTCCTTTCTCATGGTTTTGAAAAGCAAGCTTTTTATTTGCAATAGCTAATTCTGCCGAACGTTTTTCCTTTTCTTCATTTTGAAAAGCCAGTTCTTTATTGGCACTTCTTAATTCAACAACCCATTTTTGATGCGAAACATCACGTGCCGCTGCAAAAACTCCAAGTACTTGGCCATTATTATCTTTGTAAACTGAGGCGTTATACGACACATCGGTTAATTTCCCGTTTTTATGCTTTATGGTTAACTCATAATTTTCAACAAAGCCCTTATCAAATACCTGCAAATATCCTTCTTTTGCTTTTTTAGGTTCGGTAAAATAATTTGTGAAATCGGAATTTATTAATTGCTCACGTGGTATGCCCGTAACGTTTACCAAAGCCAAATTAACATCGGTTATTTTTCCTTCGGCACTAATGGTAACAAATGGATCTAAACTTGCTTCAATAAGGCTTCGTGTATATTTATGTTCTTCGACATCTATTGCTTCACTTAGGGGTGTAAGGTAAACTTCCGGAATAGTGGTTTTTTTTTGATGTATGTTATTTACATTTCCAATCTCTTCAATCGGGCTGCGTCTTTTGTCTTTAAGTTGCTTAAAATGCGACGGCGAAAGACCTGTAATTTTTTTAAATTGGTTCGATAAATGGGAAACACTGCTGTAATTCAATTTCCATGCTATTTCCGAAATATTTAATTCATCATAAATTATCAATTCTTTAATGCGTTCAATTTTATGAGAAATTATGAACTGTTCAATGGTGGTACCCTGAACTTCAGAAAATAAATTGGCCAGGTAGGTATAGTCGTAATCGAGTTTTTTACTAATAAAATCAGAAAAATTGGTTTTTATTAATTCTTCGGAATGATGAACCATTTGAATAATAACAGCTTTTATCTTTTCAATTAATACAGCCTTACTATCATCAATTAATTCCAACCCCGAAGCTAATAACCCATTTTTAAACTGCTCGCGCTGCTCTGATGTAATATCTTCCATGATTTCAACCTCGCCTAAAGCAACAACAATGAAGTGAAGGTGGAGTTTTTTCAATTCCTCTTTCACAGCAAGTTTACAGCGATTGCTTACCATGTACTTGATAAATAACTTCAAAATATATGTATTTATGAATACAACACAAAGGTACTCCCAATTAATTCATAAAGTGTTACATAACTATTTTATATAGTTACATCATTCACACTTATGGTGATATTATTATTATTATTATTATTATTTCAGCAATCACTTCCATAAAATTCTATGGTAACAAATTAAAAATCAAACAATTTTGCACTTATTACTGCATGTGAATTATGTAACTAATACACAGAAATATGTAACGATTTCTTTGAATAATAGACTAACCTTTGTAATGAAAAATAACTACTGTATTGCCAGTTGCAACAACTAAATTCCGAAAATCATGAAAAATTTGCTTTATGTAATTGCGGCACTATTGGTACTAATCTGGATTATTGTTTTTAAACCTTCGTCGGCTGTTCATTTATGGCTCGCATTTGCCGGCTTAGTCGTTCTAATCAGAATAGTTTTCGATAAAAAATTATCAAACAAAAAAATAATTAAAAAATAATTAAAATGAATACTACTAAAAAATTAGGTGTTTGGATGGATCATACCATCGCTCACACAATAGAATTAGATAATAATGCAATTATATTGAATACCATAGAGTCACTCTCCTTACAAGACGAAACACAAAGTTTTGGCAAGGATGAAAGTTTGAAACATAATACAGAGCAAGGTCAGCTTTCAGATTTTTTTAAAAGGATAAGTGTTGTTATAAGCGACTATTCTGGAGTAATACTATTTGGGCCAACCAATGCCAAGACAGAATTGCATAACTTATTAAAACAAGACAATCATTTTAATAACATTAAGATTGATGTTGAAACAAAAGACAATTTGACAAAAAATCAGATGCAGGCTTTTGTAAAAGAACATTTTGAAAAAGTTGGCTAGCGAAAGAGAAAAGCATGGGCGACAACAAGGCTTTTTATATTCTCTGCGAATGGTTTAAACCATTCAAAGGCATTTGTTAAAAGTTAAGTAATAAACACTTTTATTAAACTTTATAATCATGAGAAAAAATATTTTAAGACACATAACAGTGGAAGGTTTTGCACAAAGTTCAGATTTATCTAATTATGAAAATTTAGAAAAAGAATTTGTTGCGGCAAAAGGCAGATTTAAGCTTGCCAAAAAAGATGTAAAAGTAGCCAAGAAAAATTTAAATGCGGCCTTGGAAGAAATCATTACTGAAATTGAGGTTAAGAAAAAGAAAATAGAAGAAACGCAGAATAATATGGAGGATAGTGACAATTCTTCCTCCGTTTTTAATAGCGAAAACATAAAATCGATGTATGAAAAAACAATGGCAGAACTGGAAATAAGGAAAGATAACATAAAAAAGAATATTGAGGAATTTAATGAAGATGGAACTGAATGGGACTCATTTAAACATAAGCTAAATCACGACTTAGAAGAACTCGGTAGTGCTTTAAAGGGTTTTGTAACAAAGTCTAAGTAGCTAATCTAGTCTGTTTTGTTCATTTAAAAATAGCCCGGAAGGATACGAGCCTTTTTGTCAATTTTATTATTAATTCAGAATATTTGTTGCATTGATATAATATTAATCACAAAAACTTCCCTCGCTAAACAATGAATAAGTGCTAAGTGCAGTCCATTAAGCATAAAACCTAAGTTGAGCGATTCGAACAAAGTGAAGAGGCGCTTTACTTAGGTATAACCCTCCCGACCTCCGGTACGGGACAGGCTGACCTAGGAATTGTTGGTTTTCACATTTTGAGT
>JAQICC010000025.1 GCA_027858735.1 Salinivirgaceae bacterium | reverse complement strand
TAAAGTCAACTACTTCGTTATGTTCACCATGAAAACAGTCATCTACAAAAGTAGACTCCTTGGTTTTCCTGGTTTCTCAAGCCTTGTATTTGAGCTTTATATTTCAAGCCCTTAGTTTATGGACAGGCTCTAATTAGTTGTGCCTATTTATAGAATATTTCTGGATTGTTACCCCAAGGGCAACTAGTTTTGTGCTTTTTTTCGTATAAGAGTTTTCTCTGATTTTTCGCATGCGTGTGGTCAAGGTCTGTTGCGATCCCGAAGGCTTTCGGGATGAAATATAAATATGTCTACGGTTTCCTACGTTTTACAGCTACATCAAACTATACGCATGAATTATTCAGTTTAGAACTATTCAAAATAAAATTGATTATTTAAATCCTTCCAAAGAATCAAGCGGATGGTCAATAATATATTTTGAACCTCTATAGAACATATAGGCTGAAGCGGCCATAAACATGTGGCTAATATCAAAGTAATTGAACCATTTATGAAGCGTCCACTGATTCATGAAGAATAAGGCCGCAATTGCCGCAAAGCCAACTGCCCAAAGGAATCGAACACTGCCTTTGCTTTTTGTTTTAAAGAAAATTATAAGGTTAAAGCTTAATACAATTATCATAAATCCATAAAAAGTATGTACTTCAACAAAGAAAAAGTTTAGTGTTGAGAAGGTTATGAGTATAAAAAATAGCAATTCAAAAACATTGAACCACGCAAAGAAAGTACCAATTGCTGGTTTAATTATTTTACGGGCATATTCAATTGAAGCACGCTCAACCAACATTACAGCAAACATACTAGTAAGCCATCCTGGGAGTTTCCATGGATTTGCAGCTGCATTCAATTTATTTTCAGGGAGTACTTGCTTTACAAATTCAATCCAGCCTTGTGAAAGTTCCCACTGCGATTTAAACGCATATAGAAATGCGTGCCCTATTACTCCACCTATAAAAGTGGCTATTCCCATTGATAAAAAGTAATATTTTAAATAGAGGTGCACATTATTTTTAATGGGGAATTTACTGAGCTTAAAAAAGGCGTAAAAGCATATTGCTGAAACTATAAGGTCGGTAAATACGGTCATTGGCTCATCGATGCGAATGCCAGCTAAATATATTTGGGTAAATTCAAATTGCATAAATATTTTTTTGCAAATGTATCATTCTAAAAAGATGTTTGCAACTAAAGTTTTAAATTATTGAAAGTGAGGTAATTGGGTTTGTGTAGTGGAGTAAAAACAAGTGTGGGCTGCCGGAGAGGCAGCCCATGAATTTCGCACTTGATAATTAACCCATGAAAAAGTAACAAAATGAAGTGAAGAGTGCAACCCAAATATAATACTTATTTTAAAACAAAAACATACCTTAAGTGTTAAAAGTTAATTTTTTTTTAACAAAGTTATAAACAATATAAAATCAAATCATTAGATCTTGATTTGAGAGCTTATTCAATACTTTTACGAAGTCTAATAAACATAATTGTTTGAATAAAACCGCGAGAAAATAAAAAAAGTATGAATGCAAACCAAAGACCATGATTTTCATAAATGGGGTTTAAAAACCACCAAAGAGGAAAAAATACCCCAAAAACTGAAATCATCATGCTGTTCCGCATTTGTTTTGTAGCGGTAAGTCCAATAAAAATTCCATCCCAAATAAACGAGGCTACTGATACCACCGGAATAAGTACTATCCAAATAGTGTATTTTTTTGCTACGTCAATAATATCTTGTTGGTTGGTGAGTAGCTTTAAAAGCTGTTCGTTGAAAAATAAGTAGAGGAAGGTAAAAATAAGCGCGGTAATTATACCCCAAAAAAAGCTCAGTTTTATAACCTTTTTTAATTTTTTAGGTTGTTTAGCTCCATAAAACTTGCCGGTAAGTGCCTCAGCTGCATAGGCAAAGCCATCGGTTAAAAATGAGAAAATAAATAAGAACTGTAGCAAAATAGTATTGGCTGCCAGAATATTGTTGTTAGTTGAGGCCGACTTTGAAGTAAAAAATGTGAATACAGCTAAAATACTTATCATCCTTATAAGAATGTCGCTATTTACTTTAAAAAATTTTAAAAGAACCGATGTTTCCAAAATAGCGGATCGTTTTATGTATTTGAAATATTTGCGGTAATATATTATTAAGAAGACAATAGCAGTAACTAGCCCTGTGTATTGTGCAATTAATGTTCCCCAGGCGACGCCATCCGATTTTAAACCGAATGTATAAACAAAAAGATAATTCAGCCCAATATTTAATAAATTTATAAATAGAGCAATTATCATTGGTGTTTTAGTGTTTTGCATACCAATAAACCAACCTGTAAAAGCGTATAATGAAATTGTTGCCGGCGCTGCCCAAATTCTTATATAAAAATAAGTTCTTGCATGCTGTTCTATTTCGCTACTTCCATCAATTAAAAAAAATGCTAATTTCTCAATGGGTATTTGCAAAGCTAAAATCAATAATGCCGATGCTACTGCAACCACTAATCCACGAATAAGCGTGCCCATAACTTCTGTGAAATTCCTTGCACCGAGAGCTTGTGCAGTTATGCCACTTGTGCCCATGCGTAAAAAGGCAAATGTCCAATAAATTAAATTAAAAATCATGGTACCTATAGCAATGGCTCCAATGTAAATATTCGATTCTAAATGTCCAACAATAGCTAAATCAACTATCCCTAAAAGCGGAATGGTAACGTTGCTTATAATATTGGGTATGGCCAGATTTAGAATCTTCTTATTCATTTTTATTATACATAAATAATTTTAGAATAGTATTGACAATACAATTTGGCAGTATTTAGGTATGACCCTTGGCTAGTTATGCCAATCTTGAGTTCATCGTGAATAAGTACTGAGTTATTGCTAAAGTTAAATTCGATGCCTAAATAATAAAAAAAATGAGTGAATTAGCAACTGTATGCCTATTTCCCATGATAGGGAATACGATTTATTAGTGATTTACCCAAGGTAATTTCATCGGTATATTCCAGTTCATCACCAACTGAAATTCCTCGAGCTAGAGTTGTAATAGGCACCTTACCATCTGCTAATCTTCTGTAAATGTAAAAGTTTGTTGTATCGCCCTCCATATTAGTACTCAGAGCTAGAATTACCTCCGAAATTTCTTCGTTTTTAATGCGATTTTCCAAAGTTTCCATATTTAATTCCTTTGGCCCAATGCCATCCATAGGCGAAATTCGTCCACCTAAAACATGGTATAGTCCTTTGTATTGCGATGTGCTTTCAATGGCAATAATTTCCTTAATAGATTCAACTACGCATATTAATGATTCGTCGCGGTTTGGATTCGAGCAAATAGAGCAAAGTTCTTCTTCTGAAATATTATGACACTTTTTACATATTTTTATATCATTCTTCATCTTTTCAATGGCATGTGAAAAAGCCAATGTGTCTTCTTTGGGTTGATGAAGGATGTGCAGTACCAAACGCAAAGCAGTTTTTTTTCCAATACCCGGAAGCTTTGAAAATTCATTTACGGCATTTTCTAATAATCGTGAAGGTAGCTGATGTAAATCCATAAAATATCTATTCAATAAATTCATTAACGCAATTCAATGAACGTGTAAGAAATTTAAATGTTGATGCGTTTTTGTGTAATTCTGTCAATATGCATATTAAGTGGGTCAAAATTAGTGACTTCTTTTTAATGATCCATTTTTTTTTGATACCAATTGCGCTAGTTTTGTGTAAAATTCTATGCTCAATGACATCTGTTGAAATTATAATAATTCTTGTTGCCTATTTTTTGCTGCTATTAACGGTGTCATACTTTACAGGGAGAAAGGCCAAAAATGATGCTTTTTTTCTTGGTAATAAGAAATCGCCATGGTATATAGTTGCATTTGGAATGGTTGGAGCAAGTCTATCCGGAGTAACTTTTATTTCGGTTCCGGGATGGGTGGCATCAAGTCAATTTTCGTATTTGCAGATGGTTTTAGGCTATTTAGTCGGCTATTTTGTTGTTGCCCAAGTGCTTTTGCCTGTTTATTATAGACTTAATTTAACAAGTATATACTCCTATCTTGAACAGCGTTTTGGAAAAGTCTCCTATAAAACCGGAGCTTCGTTCTTTCTTTTTAGCCGTATTATAGGAGCCTCATTCCGATTATATTTAGTGGCCAATGTTCTGCAAATAACTATTTTCAAAGCTTATAATATTCCCTTTGCTGTAACTGTAGCAGTAACCATTTTACTTATTTGGCTTTACACCTTTAAGGGAGGTATAAAAACCATAGTTTGGACCGATACTTTACAAACCTTTTTTATGCTAATGGCTGTTGGTTTTAGTATCTATTATATTTCCGATGCCATGAATCTTAGTTTTTCGGGTATGGTGAATGTAATTCAAGAAAGTGAGTATTCACGTATTTGGTTTTTCGATAATCCGAATGAGCGAACTTTTTTTGTAAAACAATTTTTAAGTGGTGCTTTTATTACCATAGTTATGACAGGGCTTGATCAGGATATGATGCAAAAGAATTTAAGTTGTTCGAATTTAAAAGATGCACAAAAAAATATGTATTGGTACGGTGCTGCTTTTGTTCCGGCTAATATTTTGTTTATGGCCTTAGGTGTTTTGCTTTATATATTTGCCGCTCAAAAAGGTATTCCCATACCTGCAAAGGCCGACGATTTGTTCCCCATTATTGCAACCCAAGGGCATCTTACCAAAATAATAACCGTTTTTTTTATGTTAGGATTGATGGCTGCGGCATATTCAAGTGCTGATTCTGCATTAACATCGCTTACAACATCGTTCTCAATTGACATACTTGATGTACAAAAGCGCAATTACACTCAAAATAAAAAGGAAAATATTCGTAAGCTGGTACACCTAGGTATTTCAATAGTGTTAGGCCTTGTTATTATTGTGTTTGGAGCCTTAAATAATGATAGTGTAATTAGCTCGCTTTTTAAATTTGCCGGATATACTTATGGGCCTTTGTTAGGGTTATATGCATTTGGATTGTTTACTAAGTATGCAATTAATGATAGATTGGTTTGGCTTATTGCCATATTATCTCCATTAATTTGTATACTACTTAACAAATATAGCGAGACCCTATTTGGGGGATATAAAATGGGATTTGAATTGTTGATTTACAATGGAATGATAACTTTTATTGGATTATTAGTTATCAAAAAAAGAAAATAGTATTACTTAATACGCAACCTTTTAAAAATTGATGCCGTCTTGTTGTCGGTATCGGAGATATTAAAGTTAAACCCAGATATATAAAATCCGATTTTGTTGAAGGAACTAGATAAAATAATAAAGGACTGTAAAAAAAACAGACCTGAGGCGCAAAAAGAATTATACGAACATTTTTCGGGAAAAATGTTTGGTGTATGCTTGCAGTATTCGAAAGATTATACTGAGGCTGAAGATATTTTGCAAGACGGTTTTATTAAAGTTTTTACAAAAATTGACCAGTATATTTTTAAAGGTTCTTTTGAAGGTTGGGTACGTAGAATTATGGTAAACTGTGCTCTTGAACGATACAGAAAGCAGAATATGTTGTATTCGGTTTCAGATATTCAAGAATACGACCATAAATTAGCGTACGATGATATTATGAGTGAAATTTCAAGTAAAGAGCTGTTAGGCCTTGTTCAGGAACTTTCACCTCAATACAAAACGGTTTTTAACCTTTATGCCATTGAAGGGTATTCGCATCAAGAAATTGGTGATATGCTAAAGATTTCAGTTGGAACATCCAAATCAAATCTTTCAAGGGCTAGGGTTATTCTTCAAGATAAAGTTGAGGAACTTTATAAGGAGAAGGAATCAGAATTTAAATTGGTAGTTAAGTAATATTATGACAATACAACAAGATATAGACAAGATTTTAAAGGAGGGGTTGAAAGATTATTCTGAAAATCCGCCTAGTTTTGTGTGGGATAATATTGAGCAGAATTTAAATCAGAGAAGATTCAGAAGAAATAAAAATATTGCGTATTCCATTGCAGCTTCAATTGCATTACTATTAGCATTTGGTGCTGGCTATATGTACACTAATATGCAGACGCAAGAGTTGGTGGCATCTAATAAAATGGCTATTGAAGCTATTGCTGATAGCACTGATGATGATAATCAACCTACAAATAAACAAGCTAAAGAAATTAGCACAGAACCTTCATTAATTGAAAATGAAAATAAAATAGATACTTCTATAGAAAGTATATTGCCAACTGAAAGTAGTAATGATAAGTCAATAGAAACGACCCCAAGTAAAAGTTCTGAACCAAAACAAAATTCAAATATTAAAAAGGTGAAATCGTCGGGTAGTTTATTACCACCTATATTTGCTAGTACCGATGAATCGGAACCGGAACAATTAAATACAGAATTGGTTGAAAATAAAGTTGAAGATTCGGAAAATGAATTGAATAATGAAAGTGAATTGGTTTCTTTAAATCCTATGGTAATGAAGAAGTTTAATTTACCCAATATTGCTAATAAAAAACAACTAGCATATGATTCAAGTCAATTAGTAAATGTGGTAGATTATATTTTGGATTCTCATGAAAAGAAAGATTATTCAACATGGTCAGTTGGGGTTTCAGCAGCACCTTTAGTGAGTTATCGTGATGTTGTAAATTCATCGCAAGAGTTGGCTTATATTGCAGATATTAATAGCAATTACCAACAAAATTACACAAACGAAAAACCTTTAATGAGTTATTCTGCAGGTGTTAATGTTAAGTATAGCATGTCAAAACGTTGGAAAGTGCAAACGGGAATTTATTATGCTGAAACAGGACAAGTGTCTGAAAATGTAGCCATCTATAATCAACCGGCGTATGAAACAGAAAGTAGTACGTATTCAATAAATACTTCAGTTGGAAATATTGCAGTGAATGGTAATCAAAATCAATTGATTGGTAAATATTCAGAGCAAGAGGATATGGTAGATGAAATACTAGGTGATCAATCGTTTGTATATGAAGAAAATAGAGCGGTTGATGAACCTGTATTAAAAACTAATTTTGTTCAAACTTATGAGTTTTATGAAATTCCGGTTGTTGTTGACTATACCATTGTAGATAGAAAGCTATCGGTTAATGTTAGCGGCGGATTAAGTGCCAATATACTTTATGCTAACAATACATATGTACAAGATGATGGTAGCAGGTATGAATTGGATGCAGAGGCAGAAGATTTAAAAAACATGAACTATAGTGGAGTTTTTGGCCTTGGAATAGAATACCCAATAGTCTCAAGGTTGAAATTTAATATGCAACCAACTGTCAGATATTCTTTAAGCTCAATAAATAATTCAGGATCGGTATACCCATATTCATTTGGTGTTTATACTGGATTACGATACGATTTTTAAAATTTTTAGGCTCGGTAACCTAGTAAAGTCGCCTCTTCTTAGTTGAAGGGCGGCTTTTTTTACAAGCTGTCTATAAGCTTTTTAAGCATTTGTTTAATAGATTCAGCAGCCTCTGTAAGCATGGGGTTTTCAATAGCTTGCATTGAAGCTACCGGATCAATAGCTGCTACTTGGATTTTAGTAGGCTCTATTTCTTGTACAATTATATTACATGGTAGCATAGTGCCAATCATGGGTTCAAGTTGCAATGCTTCATAAGCAGACTTCGGGTTACAAGCTCCAATTACTTTATACTTTCTGAAATCAACACCAAGTTTATCTTTTAATTTTTCATCTAGATTAAATTCAGTAACAACACCAAAACCGTACTCAGGTAATGAACTTTTTATTCTCTCAATGGCCTTATCAAAGGTTGAATTGAGTTCTTTCTCTATGTAATATTTCATTATTTATACAATTATTTATATGAATTAGAATTATTAATTTTTATGAATACCATACTATTTTTCATGCTTGTTGTTTAAACTATAAATTTGGTTTTGGGTATGTAAGTACATTTTCAGATAATCTAACTATGGCTTCGTTTTTAAAGATTCCCGTTCCATCAATAATACTATATTCAGTTTCGCCATTTACTTCAACACCAGCAAATGATGCTCGAAGTTTTTTCATGGTTGAAAAATATTTAAGTTCATCAATTAAAAAGAAAACAGTAAAACTTCGGAAATGTTTGTTAAATTGTTGATTAAAAAAACAATAATGGGAAATGAAAAAATGAAGGCTGTAATTTTGGGAGGAACAGGATTGGTTGGTTCTGAGCTGGTTAAGGAATTGGTGGAGCATGAAGGATTTTCTGAATTAATTTTGCTTGCTAGAAGGCAAACAGGATTGAATCATAAGAAAATAAAGGAGTTGGTTATTAACTTTGATAAACCTGAAGAATGGAACCATTTAATAAAAGGAGATGTATTGTTTTCCACTTTTGGGACTACCATCAAAAAGGCGGGAAGCCAAGAAGAACAATATAAAATTGATTATACTTATCAATTACAAATAGCACAAGCAGCTTCAAATAATAGAATGAAATCATTTGTGTTGGTTTCTGCTATTGGCGCAAATGCAAAGTCAGGTATGTTCTACAACAGAATTAAGGGTGAACTTGATGAAGCCGTTAAAATACTTAGTTTCAGTAATATTTCAATTTTAAAACCCTCTTTTTTAGCTGGCGATAGACAAGAAAAAAGGGTTGCTGAAAGAGTTGGCTCCATAGTGTTAAGTGTATTGAAATACCTACCTTTTGTTAGAAAATACAGACCTATTCATGCCAAAATTGTTGCTAAAGCAATGATAAATGCTGCTTTGCTTAATGCGGTAAAAACGGTATATACAGGCGAGGAAATATTTGAACTTGCAATTTAGCAGAGTTTGTAATAAATTGAAGTGTATTTATTATCGAGCTCAGCTTAATACCAATTGTATATTAATGAGGAATAAATAAACGATTTTATTTTTCGATGGTTAATGCTGTTATATAATTAAAGAGTTTTTAAAAGTTAGGTGCACTAAAAGCGCATTTTGTTTAGTAATTGGTATAAGTCATATGCAGTGGTATATTATTCAGTAACATATCAAGTAGAATATGAAGAATTTGAGTTTATTTATCATTAATATCTTATTCGTTTTTAGCTTAACAGCACAAAATCAGCTTGGCTATAAAACTCCACCAGAAGAGATTGTAGAACTATTGGAGGCGAAATCAACTCCGGGAATAATGTTTGATCCGACAGGAGAATGGCTACTTCAAAAAGTTAACTCAGGTTTTTCTTCCATTGCCGATTTAGCTCAAAATGAATTAAGATTAGCTGGATTAGAATTTAATTCGCAAACTCATGATAAAAGCAGAATACAATCTATTGATACCTTGGTGCTAACCAATGTAAATTCAGGCAAAGATTATTTAGTAAAGGACTTGCCTGAAAATCCAAAACTAAATAATTTTTCGTGGTCGCCAAATGGAAAGTATGTAGCATTTACAAACAGCTCTTTAACTGGAGTTGAAATATGGGTACTCGATATTAAAAAGAAAAAAGCAAGTAAATTAACGGAGCCGATTGTTAATGTTATTATGCCTTTAGAGCCTTTGGTTTGGATTGATAATGGAGAATGGATGGTTTTTACCGCAGTTGCTGAGGATTTTGAACCGAAGCCTGAGAAAAGCACCGTTTCAAAGGGTCCTGTGGTGCAAGAAAGTATGGGTGCTGAATCTGCTGTGCGAACCTATCAGGATTTGCTAAAAAACGATTTTGATAAAAAGCTATTTGAATATTACGCTACTTCTCAGATGGTGAAAATTAATTTAGCTGGAGAGCAATATCCAATTGGTACTCCTGCAATTTTTAGGCATATTTCTGTTTCACCCGATTATAGATTCCTGTTGGTAAAAATGATTCAAAAACCATTTTCACTTACTGTGGCTTATTCAGGTTTCCCTTTTAAAGTTGAAATATGGGATAATGATGGAAATTTATTTCGTGAGGTTTTCGATATACCCCTTGCAGAAAACATACCCAAAGGATTTGGTGCAGTTCGTAAAGGCCCAAGAGACATTAACTGGCGCTCTGATAAACCTTCTACTTTGTATTGGGTAAAAGCTCTCGATAGGGGAAATCCTAAACGAGAGGTTGTGATACGCGATCGATTGTTTTTGTTTGATTTTCCGTTTGATAATAAAGGGATTGAAAGTGTAACTTTTAAAAATAGGTATGGAGGTGTAAAGTGGGGTAAAGGCGATTTTGCTGTTTGCTACGAGTGGTGGTGGGATACGCGCACTGAAACTGTTTCATCCTTTAATCCTGATATTGATGATGCCCGTAAAATCAAACTTTTTGAATACAATTGGCAAGACGAGTATAATCATCCGGGCGATTTTATTACCGAAGAAAATGAATCGGGTAAAACAGTGCTTAAATTCGCAGAAAAGGGTAGTAAATTATATTTAAAAGGTAAAGGAGCAACATCTGAGGGTTATAAACCTTTTATTGATAAATACGAAATTAGCACAGGTGACAAAGAACGTTTATGGCAATCAAATAATCCTTATTATGAGTATCCATTTTCATTTATTAATGCCAATAAAGAATTGATTTTAACACGTCGTGAATCAAAGACTGATCCGCCAAACTATTTTTCAAGGAACTTGAAAAATGGTGTTGTATCTCAGATTACAAATTATGAGAATCCATATCCTCAATTAGCAGAAATGCGTAAGGAATTCGTTAAATATAAAAGAAACGATGGCGTTTTATTAACGGGTAATTTGTATACTCCACCTGGGTATTCAGTCGGCGATGGAATGTTACCTGTGTTAATGTGGGCATATCCAAACGAATATAAAAGTGCTGCAACAGCTAGTCAAGTTAAAGATTCTCCCAATAAATTTGTACGAATTGGATGGGGAAGCCCAATTTTTTGGGTTATGCGGGGATATGCAGTATTAGATAATCCGGCAATGCCAATTATTGGGGAGGTAACCCAAGAAGCTAATGATACATTTATTGAGCAGTTGGTTGCAAATGCAACTGCCGCTGTGCAATGTATAGATAGTATGGGTATTGCCGATATTAATAAAATAGCCATTGGCGGACATGGTTATGGTGCTTTTATGACGGCTAATTTATTGGCTCATACCGATTTGTTTGCTGCGGGAATAGCTCGAAGTGGTGCATATAACAGAACATTAACTCCTTTTGGTTTTCAGACCGAACAGCGCACTTTTTGGGAAGCTCAGAATGCCTACATTGATATGTCGCCATTTTCAAACGCTCATAAAATTAATGAACCACTTTTGCTAATTCACGGCGAAGCTGATAATAATTCAGGTACTTTTCCTATTCAAAGTGAGCGTATGTTTGCAGCATTAAAAGGTAATGGAGGTAAGGTAAGGCTTGTTATGCTTCCTAATGAAAGTCATGAATATAAAGCTAAGGAGTCTATTTATCACATGCTTTGGGAGATGGATACCTGGCTTGAAAATAATTTAAAACAAAAGGAAAAATAATTTTGTTACTAAAGTACATTAATAAATAGAATTATGGCATTAGCATTTACTGATGAAATAAAATTAGGGTATAGTGCACCTGGGTTTCAATTGTTGGAACCTTTGACAGGATCAATTCGCAATCTACATGAACTAAAAGGCGATGTAGCAACAGTAGTTATGTTTATTTGCAATCATTGTCCTTATGTAAAGCACATTAATGAGGGTTTGGTTCAATTAGCGAATCAATATATTTCAATGGGTATTTCATTTATTGCCATAAATTCGAACGATGCTAATAGATATCCTGATGATAGGCCTGATCGTATGATAGAGGTGTCGAAGGAGCAAAAGTATCCATTTCCATATCTATATGATGAATCGCAACAAATTGCTAAAAAATATTATGCGGTTTGTACGCCAGATTTTAGTATATTTAATAAAGAGTTAAAATGTGTTTACCGTGGGCAGCTTGATAATTCAAGGCCAGGTAATAATATCAAGGTAAGTGGTAATGATATTAGAAAAGCACTTAATTCGCTAATTGATAATAAGAAGGTTGATGGTAATCAAATACCAAGTGCTGGATGCAGTATAAAGTGGAAGGTCTAGTTTATGAAATCAGTTGATAAATATGTGTGTCCTCGTTGTGGTTTTTCCTTTAAGCTCGAGCTATGTCCTGATGAATTATATAGGAATATACGATGTTTAGAGTGTGAGAAAGAGATGAAGATTCACAACAGATTTCAGTCGTCCTTCCCGAGAGCTTTAAAGAAAAAGGTTCATTACTTGCATAAATCATTGCTAAACTAACTCGTTTTTCTGATTCAGTCTAGCCATAAATTCTTTTGTATCAATTATAAAACGCGTGTGTTCAGCTTTTCCTATAATACCGTTTTCATCAAATGCCGATAATTCAAATGTTACTTTTTTACCCTCAACTCTAATTACTGTCGATTCACATGTTATTATTGATCCAGGCAAAGATGCCCTTAAATGCTGAGCCTTAACTTCTATTCCCACCGACGAATGACTATCTGGTAGAAATGCTTCAATACTTGTAAAAGCAGTTTTTTCCATTAAAGCGATCATGGCCGGAGTTGCAAAAACTTTGGCTAAACCAGATTCGTGCATAATAGCAGTGTCTTTTTTTTCAATAATTTTTGTTTGATGACTCTGAGTTCCGATTTTGATATCAAAATCCATAGTTAATAATTGAGAGTAGTAAGGGGTTTGGTTATTTTTGTATTTTAATCTGTTCATTAGCTTCTTTAAGCATATTATTAAAAAACAATATATTTAAAGTAATTCCATCAGTTGTATTATATTCAATACTAATAAAACTTTCACCTTGTTCAATGGTCCAAACCCTGCGGTAATGTTCTGAAGCAAAGGTTTTTTCATCTTCGCTATCCCAAGTGCCTTTGCGGTAGTCGTCAGCACCATAAATTGAAATAACCTTATCAACAATAGATTGAAGTTCTTTGTCGGTTCCAATTTTCTCTGTTGATATAAATTTCACATTTATTGGATTGCTTCCAGTCAGGTTTTCTTTATCGAAAAATATTCGAAATTGAACCGCATTAAAAATTTCTAATTCTGACCAAGGAAGCTCTTTCTGATACACAATCATTACAGTGGCAGGAGTCTCCTCACTGGCAATTTCTTCGTAATTGTCATAGAAAAATGACTTGAGATCGTAGGTGAAACAATCCAAAATTGATTTTTCTTTTTTATTTTGTTCGAATGTGCTCATTTATCGGATCTGCTATTCAGGTAGTAAATTTAAAAAATCAATTCAGTAGAAAAAATATTCTTGCCTTTTTTTTTGATTTTAAGTACAAATAAAACCCCGAGTAGTTGCCGGGGTTGTTAAAATAGCTTGATTTTACTTTTTTCGAGCTCTACCGTAAAATGTCTCATGATCGGAGCTTCCCATTTTATTTTGTAACCTGATTGTATAGAATCTCTTCTGTCGTATACATTTTTTAATGCTGCTGCAACCACATCCATATGGTTATTGGTATATGTTCGTCTTGGTAATGCGAGTCTCAATAATTCAAGTTCCGGGTATCGGTTATTTCTGGTTACAGGATCTCTATCGGCTAATAAAGTGCCAATTTCTACTCCTCTAATTCCTGCTTCTAAGTATAACTCAACTCCTAAAGTTTGGGCAATAAACTCTTCTCTTGGTACATGAGGTAAAAGTTGCTTTGCATTTACAAATACGGCATGTCCACCTATAGGTTGCTGAATGGGAATACCATATTTAATTAGCTCATTGCCTAAATATTCTACTTGTTTAACTCTGGTTTCCAGATAATCAAATTCTGTACCTTCGTCTAATCCTTGAGACAAAGCGTTCATATCTCGCCCACTCATTCCACCATAGGTAACAAAGCCTTCAAACATTATATTAAAAGTACTTGCTTGGCGGTAAATCTCGCGATCGCGAAACGCAATAAAACCTCCCATGTTAACAATAGCATCTTTTTTACTACTCATTGTGGCATAGTCGGCATATTGAAACATTTCGATTACAATTTCTTTGATGGTTTTGTGGGAGTACCCTTCTTCTCGGATTTTTATGAAGTAAGCATTTTCAGCGAATCGGGCCGAATCAAAGAGTAATGAAACAGCATGTTTTTTTGCTAGTTGTGAAACCTCTCTAATATTCTTCATCGAAACTGGTTGGCCGCCAGCCGTGTTATTTGTTAGGGTTAGCACTATAAATGGAACCCTTTCATTTGAATTGTTTTCCAATACCTTCTCTAATTTGTTTAAATCAACGTTTCCTTTAAAAGGATGAATTAATGTAGTATCAAAAGCTTCATTAATTGTGCAATCAATAGCTTTTGCCTTACGAAATTCAATATGTCCTTTGGTGGTATCGAAATGCGAATTGCCCGGTACAATATCACCTTCTTTAACCAACACACTAAACAATACATTTTCTGCTGCTCGACCTTGATGAGTGGGTAGAAAATAGGGGAATCCTAAAATATCTTTTATTGTTTGGCGCATTTTTAAATAGGAGCTTGCACCTGCGTATGATTCATCGCCTAACATCATTTCTGACCACTGCTTATCGCTCATGGCTCCAGTGCCTGAATCGGTTAAAAGATCAATAAACACGTATTCGCTCCTTAAATTAAATAGGTTAAAATAGGCCTCTTTTATCCATTTTTCTCTTTCTTCTCGTGTGCTTCGGCGGATAGTTTCCACCATTTTAATTTTATATGATTCTGAAAATGGTAATTCCATAATATAAATTTTTTAAGACTTAAAAGAAATTATTGAATTGAACAATAAATTAAATTTATTGTATAATGTGTGTAAGTAGAATAATTTATTGCCTAAAATAGATATTTATCCCTGTTCTTCAGGTTTAAATAAATAATAAGGGGTAGTATTAAGTTGTGAAATTGAGTTTTCATAAAAGCATTTTTGCTAAATTAAGGAATAAAGATTTTCTAGTTTTGTTAATTAAGGTATTGTTCAACATAGAAATAGTTATTTAAAAAAATACAATTGAATTATTCTTAAATTATTTTGACAATCCTCAAAATATTGATGTGAAATGGGATATGAAAGTTGAAATGAGTATAAATAAATACTTAAAAACGGTATTTACCACTACATTGATTTATGATCACGATATCGATATTCCAAATAATATTGATGATCCGGAAGTCGGAGTAACAAAAGCCATTCAATTCAAAGAGATGTTAAGCGTTGGATTTCTTATATTGTTTTAGAAAGCTATTTTATTGATTAATATTACCAATATGCCTTTGGGATAATGAATTGCTTTTAGTTATTTTGTAAAAATTATTTATAATCGATTATCTTTTATGGTGAGGTATATATTGGGAGTACTTTTTTTCTTAAACGTTGGTGGGGTGTTTGCTCAAAACAACACAGAATTGTCCCAAACAAGTGACAGCATCGATAACCAGCTGATAATACAAAATTATTTTACGCACAATGGTCTTGAAGGACGAACGGATTCATCTTTTTTTGATGCCTACTGCTATTTAAATCAGTTGTTTATTGCCGATTCCACAAGAGACTATTTAAATAGTACAAGGAGATTAATTCGAAGCAATAAACCTGAATTGGAACTTTTATCGCTTTATGCATTTCGTAACAAGGTTGATAGTCTAAATATTATACGGCATACTATTCTCGAAGATTATTGGAAAAAACAACGCTTGCAACAACTTGCTGATACTGGAGAGATAAGCTCGTTAGATACTATGTTTTATGATGTGTTTGATGCTGTTATGTATCAGGATACCGTCAATATTGATAGTATTTTGGAGGAACTTAGTCCGTATGACGATTCGTTATTGAATGCAATTGATATGACTATTAATAGGTTTAGAAACCATGAATATTTAAAATGGATAAAAAAAATAAGAAATGATACCATGCTTATTTATTTGGTAAATATTGATGGTGATTCATTGCCTATAAAACTTTATGAGCATAACCCTAAATTAATAAGATTTGGTTTAACTGATTATTGGGGAACACAAATTCCGGCAGTAATTCGGAATGTTGAAAAACGATCTTTTAAAATATTTATTGATGATGCGCCAGAAATGGAATATGAAAAGGACGAAAAAGCAAAGCAAGCTATTAGGGGGTTAACTAAAATTGAAACGGAGAGAAAACTTACCATTAAGCCAATAGTAATTGAAATAAAAGATCCTATATGGAGCTTAGGTGGAAATACAACCATTGATATTTCTCAGGTTGGAATGCACCAATGGGCGCAGGGGGGAGATCCGTCGATGTCAGTGTTAATTGGGGTTGAACTTTTTTCAAATTATAAGAAAGGTAAAAATAGCTGGGATTCTAAAGGAAAATTTAAATATGGTAGAATTCGTCAGGGGCGGTACGCCGATACCTCGATTCATTTTCGCTCGAATGAAGATAAAATAGAGTTAGCAAGTAAATACGGGTATAAAATCTTTGGGCAAAACTATTTAACTCTGGAGGGGGATTTTAAATCGCAATTTGCACCAACCTATCAGTGGAAAGGGAATGTTAAAACTGAGGAAAAGATTTCGGATTTTATGAGTCCAGGATACATTACCTTTTCCTTTGGTTTAGATTATAAACCAAATGAAAAAGTGACGATATTTGTGGCACCATTAACCTTAAAAAGCACCTATGTTCTTGAGGATGATGCTAAAATTAAAATTAGATATAGTGTGGATACAACAGCAAATGCTCGTCATGAAATTGGTGCAAGAATAAAAGCATCACATAATGCCAAAGTTTGGAATAATATTGAAATAAAAAATTCGCTTGAACTCTTCTCAAATTATGTGGAGAACATTAAAAATATAGATGTGAATTGGGAGCTTAGTATAGTTCTTCCCGTTAATGATTATATTAAGGCCAAAATATCAACGAATATTATTTATGACGATGATACGATGGTTCCTAAATATGATCTGGATGAAAATGGATTGGAGGTGCCGTATGATGGCAGGGGGATGCAGTTTAGAGAGATGTTAGCCATTGGTTTTGCAGTAAAATTCTAGAGGGTTAGATATTCCAAAGTAGAATTAAATTAAAAAATATCCAATGCTTTTAAGCATTGGATATTTTATTTAAATAAAGAGAAATAATTACTTGTTAGCCAATGAATTAAAATTATTAAGCAAGGTTTTAGCCGTTTCTAAATATAAATAGGTATCGTTAGGGTGGTAATTAGTATATTCTGTACTTCGCTTATGTCCTAAGCGCACTACTACAGCATTTTCATTTGGAATAACAAAAACATATTGTCCTAAAATCCCACGCATGTATGGAACATTATTTCCATCAAGCTGTTGAATCCACCATTGGTAGCCATAATAATTAACAGGTTTGCCATCTGTATTGGTTAAATGAGATGCAGGAGCCAGCGATTCATTAACATATTGAGGTGATATAAGTGTGTCATTTTTCCAAACCCCTGAATTAAGAGCCAAGTAACCCCACCGAGCAAAATCGCGGGCGTTTGAGTTGAAACAACAATATGCTTTTTCGGTACCATCCTCATTATCGAGGCACCAAAGAGCTGTATTGACTGCACCCATAGGCTTCCAGAATTTTTCAGCGGCATAGTCTCCTACTTTTTTACCAGTTGCACGTTCAACTACAAGTGCTAAAAGTTGAGTATTACCACTTAAGTATTTAAAGACTTTCCCGGGTTCTTCAACTACCTCGAGCGAATAAATAAGCTTTTTAATATCAGTGCCATAGTAGGCTTCTGTTGTAGTTGAGAATAATGAACCATAGCTTTCATCCCAGTTTAAACCAGAACTCATGGTTAATACATCTTTTATTTTTAGATTTTTATTGGGTACAGTATTAAATTCAGTAATAAAGTCTGATACTGGTTGGTTAACATTTGAGATATATCCATCATCAATGGCAGCTCCAATAAGTAAGCCGATAATACTTTTCGACATTGAAAATGAATTTGTTAAAGAATTTGCATCAAAACCATCCCAATACTGTTCAAATATTATTTTATCATCTTTAAGTATTAAATATGCAATGGTTTGTAACTCGTTGAATTTTTGTAGTGTTTCGTTATTAAGCTCTAATTCAGATGAGATAGGGTTGGTTTGCCATTCTTGCTTATCGCCAGTTGATACTTCTCTGTTGTGAAACAATGAATAGTCTTCAATGCCAACTTTTTGGTATATTAGAGCTCGTTGAGCATATTTAGGAAGAGAAAAATATACAATTGCCAGTATGGCTAAAATAGCACTTGTAATAATCGTAGTTTTTTTCATTTTATCATGTATTTATAAATGGTTTAATGTTCACCTGTCTACCTCGGGCAGGCTTTTAATCATATTCTTTTGATAGAGCTCTACTAAAAATAATTGCATCCCTCGCATAGCTTGCATCGATACTTCGGGGAGGTGTGCATATTTAAAAAGTTCCTTTTAAAATTTCTTGACGTAACGTTTTATCAAATTTCTCAATAGCGTACCTTAACATTGTTCTAGGCATGTTTTTGTAATGGATTTTTAAAAAATCGAGTTCCACTTGTTGGTTACGGTTACCTATTTCACGCAGCATCCAACCAACAGCTTTATGAATTATATCATGTTGGTGTGTTAATAATACCTCTGCTATTTGCAGTGTCAAATTAAAGCTATTCTTTCTTATATGATAAAAGGTTGCAATTATAGCTATTCTATTATCCCATAAATATGAACTATTAGCTAATTTTAATAATACGTCAGATTCTTTTTCAAAGAAATATTGCCCTAATACATGATAAGCCGATACATCAACTAAATCCCAATTATTTATATATTTTGTATGTTTTAAATATATGTCAACCAGCTTGGCCTTTTCGTTAATTGAGGTTTTTTTATTGTTAAATTTAAATTGAAAAATATATAAAGCTAAAAGTCTTATTTCATGAACTTTATGTTTGAGCAAGGTGGTGAGTTCAGCACTCGAAATGGTAATATTGGCCTTAGCAATGTTCTTTAAAAACGGATTCTTAATTCCAGCAAATGTATCACCCTCACCATATCCGCCCGGAATACATTTAAAATACTGTTTAAAAAGATTAATCCGGTCAGGCTCTGAAGAGGATAATGCTTTGGCTATAATTTGATCAACCATAATATTTCGCAAACTAGCTTATATCAAATGCTAATCGAAGTATTTTCAGAAGTTTATTGTTTTCATCAAAAACCGGTGAGTAGGCTTCATACAGAGTATGCTTTTTATTACCTACTTTAATGGTGTTTTTAATTGCCTGCGATTCTCCATTAAGTAATCTATCCCAGAATGTTTTGTGCTCGGCACTTGACATGTCTGCTATTTCGTCTTTATTTAAAGTGCCTATGTAGTTCTTCTTTGTTACTTTTAGCAAATCAAGAATCCCTTGGTTGGCATCAATAACGACTCCCTTTTTATCATATTCAATGGTTAAGGTTGCTTTTTTTATGGCATCAATTACTCCAGTTAGTTCAGACCTTTGTTTCGTTGATTCTATTTCAAGATTTTTAAGTTGTGTTACATCCTTAGATATTCCAAAAGTACCCATGCATGTGCCTTCGTCTGTCAATAATGGGAGTTTGGTTACACTATTCCATATAACTGTTCCGTCTGTCATATGCTCTTTTTGCAGTTGGTTAGTAATACCACTACCCGACTCCATAATATGCTTCTCATCGGCGTAATATTTTTGAGCGTTTTCTTTCGAGTGGAAATCAAAATCCGATTTACCGATTATTTCTTCTACTGATTCTGCACCAAATAAGTGAATCATTGATTTGCTAATACGTAAGAATCTACTCTCTTCATCTTTAAAGTAGATATAATCGGGTAACGAATTCAGTAGCGCATCAAGTAAGGTGGTTTGTTTTTTAGCCTCTAATTCAAGGTATTTAATGTCAGTTATATTTTTAGAAATTCCAAAGGTGCCAAAGCACTCCCCATCGGCGGTTAATAGAGGTAGTTTGCTAACGCTATTCCAAATTGGGGTTCCATCAGCCTTAATTTCTTTTTGTGTTTTGTCAGTAAACCCTTCTTGAGTAAGCATAATTTTTTGTTCATCTTCAAAGTATTGCTTGGCATTTACTTCTGTATGGAAATCAAAGTCCGATTTGCCTATGATATCTGTAACCGAAGTAGTACCAAATAGGTGAATCATTGATTTGCTCAAGCGCAAAAATTTACTATCCTTATCTTTAAAATAAATGTAGTCAGGCAATGAGTCGAGAAGCGCATCTAATAAGGCATTTTGCTTACTCATCTCTTCACGCATTTCAATATTGGTTTGCATTTGGCGTTTTAAATCTTCCTGAGTAGCCTCCATTTCCTCCAAATTCTGCCTCAATTCTTCTTCTTGAGCTGCCAGTTCTTCACTTTGGTTTTGACTTGCAGCCAGTAAGCTTGCTGTCTTTAGATTTATTCGTGCACTTGACAATGTCGATCCAATACTTTCACCTAATTTTTCAACAAATTCAATTTCGAAAGGTTTTAGTTCTGTAAATGAAGCCAGTTCAATAATACCAAAAACCGCATCGTTTAAAATGCAAGGAACTATTAATATGCAGCCTGGTTGGGCATCGCCCATACCCGATGTAATGTTGTGATAATTTTTTGGAACATCAGTTAGAAAAACTGTTTTTCTTTCAAAAGCGCATCTTCCAACTAAACCTTCACCAATTCTAATCTCTTTTGTTAAATGCTTATCGCGATCAAAAGCTATTGTAGTAATTAGTTCAAAACAGGTATCCTTATCTTCGTCGTCGCTTAGTACAAACAAAGCTCCTTGATTTACTTTTAAGTATTTAACTAGATTAGATATAATGTTGTAACCTAGATTTTTCATATTGTCATTATCTTGCCTTAGAATTTCTCCGAATTTAGCTATCCCATTGGTTGACCAAGCAGCTTGTTCATCTTCTTTTTTGCGTTTTTCATCTTCTTCTTTGTTGTGTTTTAAACTATCGCGCATCTTAATTAGAGCTTTCCCAAGTTGATCATCGTCACTTAATGCATCATAATCATTGTTTAAATTTCCTTCTTCAATTTCTAAAGCAAAATCTTCTGTTTTTTTCAAACCAGATACAACATTGTTAATTTTATCACCCATTTCTTGTAGTTCATCAGATGAATTAATTGCAATTAATTTAATATCTTTTAAATTTCCGGTTGAAAGGAAGTTGAGGATTTGAGTTACTTGTTTTACTGGCTTAATAATTCTTTGGGTAATTTTATAAGCTACAAAGCCTATTACCAATAAACCTAAAAACGAAATCAGTACAGCTAGAAGCATATTCCTTTTTGAAGCAGCAAGCAGTTTGTTCATAGGTGCTACAACCTCAATACTCCATGCAGGGCTTGTTTTGCAAATTTTAACTGGAGTAAAAAAGGTATGATAGGATTGCTTATTTTTTTCAATGTCAACTTCAAAAGGAATGCCTTTAGCAACATTTTCTTCAACTTTAAATTCATTATTTTCTTTTATAAAAGTTTCGGCATATTGATTGCCTAAATAAATTGAATTGGAATGAGAGGCATAAATTCCGGAATTCGTCAAAATAGCAATTGATCCGCCTTCAATTATCTCTATACCATTTACTATTTCAGCTAAAGCATCCATACTTAGTCTAATACCTATAAGACCAACTTTTGTTGATCCATTAAAAAGGGGAGCATAGATTTCAACAAATCTTTTATTTGCTCTATTGGTTAATTTCGATACTGATGCGGCATCTGCTTCTCCAATTTGAGAATATAATTGATCTGCATCGCCAGTATTTAGTTGTTCGAGTAGTAAAGAGTTTTCTTCATTTTTCATTTCAAATAAAGTCCAAGCGCCACCTGAAATATCACCCAACACATTGCTTGAAAGTAGAACCCAACCGGCATCGATATAATGATCTGATTTAAGTAGAGTGCCAAATTGGCCTTCAATAATTTCAATAATTTGGCTGTTGTCAGTTTTTAAAACGTTTGAAAATGCACTTGAGCTGGCACTTACAAAGGTTACATGTTTGTTGAAAAGCGATTTTACGCGATCGGCTCCATTATTTGATAATAGTTGTGTGTATTGTTTAGCCTTCTCAACTGCAAATTCTTTTTTTGAACGTCCAATAAAAATTCCAATAATAATAAATACAATAAAAAGAGTGCTTAAAATTGAAATTAAGCTTTTTGCCTGAAGTTTGTTTTTTATTTGCATGCTACTGGTGTTAGATGAATTTGAAATATTCCTTTTAATAAATCTAAATATAGGAAAAAAAAATGAAAATAATAGGAAGGCATTCTATTGTATTGTTTCGGCTAATTACAACTATTTAACCTCAACGATTACTTTGTCAAGAACGTACCAAACGTAGCCTGCTACGGGAGCATTTTCAATTTGCTTTATTTGGTTCATATATTCTTTAACCTGTGTTAAATGATTTTTGTTTTGTTGCTGGGTGAATTTGTAGTCAATAATTATAATATTATCCTTACCAATCATTACCCTGTCGGGGCGTTTTGTACTACCGTTATTTAAAATAATAGAGGTTTCGTTTAATACTTTATAACTATTATTGAACCAATTTCGGGTTTTATTTTCTTCTATTGTTTCTTGTAAAACGGTTCTAAATTCATCAAGTTCATATTTATTTAGCAATCCTTCATGAGAAGCATTTTCAATGGCTTTATTTATATCATTACCCGTAATAATTTGTTCCATTATTGTATGGTAAATACTTCCTTTATTTATTTTTTTAGTAACTTCTCCTTCAGCGTTTTTGAAGTATTTATCTGCCGAAAGGTTTATTTTTATGTTTCTACCACCATAAGTTTGAATTGGTAGTAGCTTGTTTTCTATTTTTTTAGATACTTCATTTGGTTCTTGTGAAAGTTCTCCATGAATGAATGTAAACTGTTCGGAATCCCATTTACCTGGCAGTTTATCCGAATTGTTTAACATTGCATATAGTATATCCGATATTTTTCTAAAATCGCCTTCTTTTTGTGGCTTCGGAGCCATTATATGTAACGACTTAATAGCTCTGGTGAAAGCTACGTATAGCAAATTTAAATTATCCATTAAAGCCATGGTCTTTTCGCTCCAGTAGGCATGGCTAAAAGTTGTATTGGCTAATCCTGATGAATAGCGTATAGGCACTATTGAAAATTGATTAAAATCATCGGGTGTTTTGCACCAAATGTATTTAGAAAGTTGATCAAGACCCCAATTTGCAAAAGGAATTATAACCGATTTATATTCTAAACCCTTTGATTTGTGAATGGTTATAATTCTAATGGCATTTTGATCCTCTGATAAATTAATTGGGGTATCAACTCCAAAATCTTTCCACCAGATTAGAAATCCTGAAATATCAGATCCATTGTTTTGAGTATGGTTTAAAACAATGTCTTGAAAAGTGTGAATAAAGGGTAACTGAAGTGATATGTTTTCAATATTTTCGGAGTAAATAAAGATGTTTAACAATTTATTTATTATAGCCTGAAGAGGCAATTCATTTAAGAGATGCCTTTTTTCAACAAATTCTGTGGGTAAACATTCAAGAAAGGCCTCTAGGTTATTGATGTCAATTTCGGCCAGTTTTTTAGCAGCATCGGTAGCCGATTGTGTTAAAAGAAAATAGAAATATAATATTGATGCTCGGCACTCTTTGTTTTCAGCATTTGCTAAAAACTCAAGCAGTGCAATAGTTAATAAAATTATGGTTGAAGAACCTAGTAAAACTGAGTCGTTTGAAACAAAACAGAACGGATCTTTTTTGTTGGGATGTTTTTTAATATACTCCATTAAATGCTTGGCGACCATTGAGCCTTCTTTCTTGCGACGAACTAAAATGGCAATGTCTTTGGGTTCTGTTCCTTTGTCAATAAGTTGGGTAATTGCATCGAGCATTTTATCAAGATACCATTGGTTATTTTCATTGGTATCTTTGCTTTCTTCAAGAAATTGGAAGGACACAAATCCTTTTTTATGGGCATTTTTATCAGGTACTTCTTGAGCTGCTGATTTGTATATATTCGAAATTAGTTCAAAATAGCTGTTTGTAATTTCATCGGGTGCTTTTTTGTTAATAAGGTAATTATTTGCCAAGTCAGAAATATGGTGAAAAATCCAGTTATTAAAACCAATAATTTCGGGTGTACTTCGCCAATTGTACTCAAGGTTTATTTCTTTAACTCCAAATGCTTCAAACTGATTGGCAAGTTTATGATTTAGTAAAGTCCAATCGCCATTACGCCATCGGTAAATTGATTGTTTAACATCGCCTACTACCAAACTTTCATTGCCTTGAGAAATCGCATTTAAAAAAAGAGGTGAAAAATTATTCCACTGAATATTTGAAGTGTCTTGAAATTCATCGATCATAAAATACTTCAAATATTCGCCTGTTTTTTCATATATAAATGGAGCATCATCATGTCCAATCATTTTCGATAGTAAAGGCGATGCCATAGGTAGTAAGAAGATGTTTTTTTCGCGGCAATAACTGTTCATTTGATTGAATACTTCAACAATAACAGCAAATACATCAATGCCTTTGTAAATTGCTTTGGCAGTAGAAAATGATTCAAAATTAGCATTAAAATATTCCAGAGTCTTCTTTAGTGTGTTAGCTAAACCGCCATTCACACACGCTTGAATTTCTTGCTTTTTTGCCGAAGTTTTAGTGCACCAACCTTCAATTCCATCGGTTGAATTAGAAGCTTTTAGTACCCGAACACCAGGTTCTTTAATAGAAAACTGGTTTATTTTTTCAAGTTTTGTTAAAAAACCTGCAATACCAGTATTTCCATTAGTGAAGTCGCTAATTTCAAGATTATGTTGATTTATTTGCGCGTTGGCTTCGGATCCGAATAGTCGCATTTGATTTATAAAAGAGCTGATAGTGAAGGAAAGCTTTTTTTTGTAAGATTTAAAGTTTTCAATGTGGCTAAATTCTTCAAGTTGTAATTCTGAAAAGCTAAAAAAAACCTCATTAAAAGCATCGTTGCTAAAACCAAAAATATCCTTCTCGATATCCCAACTCTTTCCGTCCACAATTTTTTGAATGGCATAATTCGATAGCCAATCTTTTAGTTCTTTTTTATCATTTATATTGTCGAAAAACTGCTCAATGCTAATTTCAAGAATCGATTTTATGTTTAATTCAATATTAAATCCGGTGCTTAATCCAGTTTCATATGCAAAGGCTTTTAGTATTTTTTGAAAAAAACTGTCAATGGTGCTAACATTAAATCTGCTATAATTATGCAGTATTTGGTTTAGTAAATTTTTAGCGGTATACTTTAGTTCCTTATCGCTAAGTTTGTATATATTTTTAAGGTCATTGCCATGATCGGACCGATTGCCAATAGAAAGGCAATGCAGTTCTTTTAATATACGTTCGCGCATTTCGGCAGTAGCCTTGTTTGTAAAAGTAACTGCTAATATTGAATGGAACTTTTGTTCGGGATTAAAAATAAGTTTTAAATACTCGCCGGTTAGGCGAAATGTTTTACCAGACCCTGCTGAAGCTTTATATATGGTCAGGTGATCCATTTTCTTATATATGTAAGATTTTATACACCAATTCGCGCATTAGTTCAAGGTCATCAACCGATGGTGAGTCAATTCCTTTTGATTTAGTGTCGTACTCTCGTAAGAAGCCAATAATGTGTATGCATTTTACTTTGCTGTAATTGCGAGCGGCTTCTGTATAGTTGCGCATAAAATAAGGGTTTACACCAATTAACGATGCCAATCCCTGATTCGATTTGTCTTCGGCACTATGGAGCATTAACAACTTTGTGAAAAACGAATATAAAAAGGAAATAAGCGGAATAATGCTTTTTGTTTTCGGGTTTTGTCCTAAATGGGTTATAATTAAATTCGATCTGTAAATATCTTTTTTGCCAAGAGCTGTTTGGAGTTCGAAAATGTTAAAATCTTTGTTAATTCCAATGTTTTCTTCAATTTCTTTTAACGAAACGGTACTCCCTTTAGGCAGTACAATCATAAGTTTTTCAATTTCTTGCGATACTTTTGAAAGATCATTTCCCAAATGGTTAGCCATTAATTCAGCAGCTTTTATATCAATACCATATCCTGCAATCTTTAGCTGTTTCGTAATCCAATCGCCAACCTTATTTTCATATATGCGTTTCGAGTCAAATATTATCCCGTTTTTATCAATGGTTTTATATAGTTTCTTTCTCTTATCAAGGGTTTTGCCTCTCAAATTAATTACCAATATAGTAGATGGAGGCGGGTTATCGGCATACAATAATAGGGGGTCTATTTCACCGGCCGAAAGTCCTTCAATACCTCTTAAGTTTTGAGCTTCTCTTAAAATAATTACATTGTAATTCGACATCATAGGAAATCTACGGGCTGTATTTAGTAGATTGCCCATATTAGTGTCTTTGCCATATAAAATGGTTTGATTAAATGATTTTTCTTCCTCTGGCAAAGTGTGTTTGTCTATGTAGTTGGTTATCTGATCGATAAAGTACGATTCTTCACCCATTAAATAGTATATGGGTTTGTAAATTTTCTTTTCTAAATCAGAAATTATTTGCTCAAATGTTAACATTATCTTAGATTAATAAAATTGCAGAATTTCAAATATACCTTAATATAAAAACCTGTGCAATTAACCAATTCAATTGTTGAAAACTTAATTTAGGGATTTGAACTGTATCAGTTACTTTTATGAAAAAAAAATAAGAATGCAGCAATTAAATCTTCCTGATTACATTTCTCAACTTAGAATAAATATTCAAGAAGGAACCATTTTTGATTCCTTTCGGAAGAAAACAGTTAAGCTGACACCCGAGGAATGGGTTAGGCAAAACTTTTTGTTATTTCTTAAAAATGATAAAAATTATTCGGAGGGCTTGTTGTCTGTAGAAATGGGTTTAACCTTAAATAATTTATCGAGGCGATGCGATATTGTGGGTTTTGATTCAAATGGAAAAGCACGTTTAATTGTCGAATGCAAAGCTCCGAAGGTTAAAATTACGCAAAAAACGTTTGATCAAATTGCTGCCTATAATTTGAAGTTGCAAGTCGATTATTTGATAGTTACCAATGGATTAAACCATTATTGTTGCAAAATGAATTATGCTCACAATACCTACATCTTTCTTAAAGAGATACCTTTGTTTTCAGAAATGGTAAGCGGTTAAAATGTTAGAAGCTGTTTAAGTTTTGTTTTTAGAAATTATTATGGATGTATTTTTTGTCAGATTGAAGCATTTTTGAGACACATAGCATAGCTACGTGTCGAGAAAATAATGATAATATGGCAAAAAAGACTCATAATAAAACTGATGAATAAAATTTAAACAGCTTCTTAATTTAAAAGTTGAAACATGAGTTCCGATTCAAAGCCATCGGTAGTTCTTAACCATTGTTTTTTTTCACCACATTTTATGAATCCGCATTTTTCAAATAGATGAATGCTTTTTGTATTTGCAGCTCCTATATTGCAATATAGTTGATTAAAATGCAGGTGATTAAAACAATAGTTAATAAGCGTTTTTAATGCTGAGCTTGCCAAACCTTTACTTTGATTATTTTGACCGTGAATTAATATTCCTACGCCAGCTCTCATGTGGTAGGGGTCAAAATCAAATAGGTCAATGGCACCAATAGCCTTATTTGGTTCAGTTTCGTTTGAAATTATTAACCTAAGCTGTTTGTTGGTATAAATATCGTGATGCGAATTCTTAATATATTGCCTTAAAATGTATTTTGAAAAAGGGGCAAGTGTGTTACTTACATTCCAAATTTCGGAATTGTTTTCGCATGAATACAGAAATTCAAGGTCTTCAGGTTCCAAAGCCCTTAATTCAATTCCTTCGCTCTTTAATAAATTTGACATTTTAATTATGGTATTTTTCCATTTCAACAACAAAAGCGTCGTAATACCCTTTTTGCATCACATCGGCTAAAGCCTGATGGGCTGAGGTTTTTCCAATAAATTCTCCCCAAATGTAACGGTAGTAGCCATCGCCAATTTGAACAACTTCAATTTCAGTTAACCCTTTAATTTGTGTAGTTTCAATAGGCTTTTTAAGAGCATAAAGTTGTATGGTATACACCTTTTTGTCTGTATCAACCATTTTAGATTTAAAGAAATTGCTGCTTTTTGTTACCAATTCATTATACTTAATGTTATTAATAACTCTGGCATCTGGAAACCCTGCATCAACCACCACATTCATCAGTGTTAAAGCTTCCGATTGATGGCTGAATTTACCTACAGTGTACATGTAGCCAACTTCAGTTCTAAACATCCATACGTTGGCAATATCTTCTCCCGATTGATTAAAATAGGATGGTTTTAATGGCTCCTCGGTTTCCATTAAGAAAATGGTGTAGGTAAGAAACTCTTTGTATCTTAATTCATCGGGGACGTAAATATTTTCTGTAGTAATTTTTTCATTGGTTGATTTAATTACCTTCATATCTACCCTGCGGTTCAGCTTTCTTCCTTCAGGATTATCACTACCGTCAGGATTATGATTTATGGCTACAAAATTTGATTTGCCTAAACCTTTTGCTACAAATCGATTTTGGTCAATGTCTTTATTTTTTATGTAGTCAACTACAGAACGTGCTCTTCTTATGGAAAGTTGTTGATTGTATTCTTCAGTTCCTAGGGCGTCGGCATTACCTATAACTTCAATATAAAGAGAAGGATTTTTACCCATTAGTGTAGCAAGTCGTTCAATTTCAATTTGAGCATCACGGTTAAGTTCTGCGCTATTGTAGTCGAACAATACACTTTTTATGGTGTAGTATTCTCCTGAACTTACCTCTTTTGGTATCATTTCAAGAAAAGTTAATACCTCAGTATTTTGTTGATCTTCGCTTATGTAAATATATTTTTCAGCAGTTTCAT
Source organism: Salinivirgaceae bacterium (assembly GCA_027858735.1). Lineage (GTDB taxonomy): Bacteria > Bacteroidota > Bacteroidia > Bacteroidales > SZUA-534 > GH45. The sequence continues at coordinate 12,239 of JAQICC010000025.1, read as the reverse complement.
AACCATCACCAAAGGCTTTAACAACATACGATCCAAATTTTATTTTTGTTCGGAATTCACCAGTAGCAACATTTGGACTTAGAGCGGCAATCACTTCTCCATCAGGCTTTGCTACATGAATATAAAATGAAGGATCAAGTTCTTTATTGTCCTGGAGTTTTAATGACCCATTTAATTCATACTCAGATGGCACAATAATTTTTTTAACTTCAGGTTTAGTAGGAGTAACTGCTGGTTCTTCTGTTGTTGTTTCTGTTGTTGTTTCGCTAATTGGAGTGTCTGAATTAGTGTCGATACCATTGTCTTGAACAGGAATGTTATCGGCAACAACCTCAACAACACGTTCCGTTTCGGGGAATTCAATGCGGTAAATTCTTTTTTCGCCCCCCGATTCCGGATTTCTGGCATAGTAAGCTACGCTACCGTCACCAATAGGCATGTAAAATCTATCGTCAGCAGTAGTGTTTATAGGGTAGCCAATATTCTGAGGTTCAGACCATTGTCCTCCGGCATCTTGTGTCGATTTAAAAATATCGAATCCTCCCATGCTATTGTGTCCTTCTGAGGCAAAGTATATGGTTTTCCCGTCTTCACCTATAAACACAGCTTCTTCAATAAAAGGAGTATTTATTATATCACCTAAATTTTTAGGAGATTCCCATTTTCCTTTACTACTTTTACTAGAATACCAAATATCTTTCTGGCCATAACCACCGGCTCTATCTGAAACGAAGTACAGAGTTGATGCATCTTTGGTAATACTACCATGAGTTTCATTGTCTTTACCACATATTTTTTTAGCAAACCGCTTAGCTTCCGACCATTTTCTGCCTTCCAACTCTGAGTAATATAAATTATCGTTGCCGTAATCGTTTCGGCGTAAAATCATAAAGTCGCCACTGTATGAAAGAAAAGCAGTTGAGATGTATCCATCGGACGCAATTTCACTGGTTAGGTCTTTAGCTTTGCCCCATACGCCGGCTTCATTTTTAGCATATTTTATATTATCGAACATTAAGGTTCCATAATCGGGATCTCTTACTTCTTGATACGCTGTAAATACCATTGATTTTTCATCGCCTGAAACAGCAGGAAAGAAGTTGTCGCCTTCCTCGTTAAATTCTATTAAAGTACTAAGGTAGTTAACAGGGCTGTTAATAAGATTTTTAGCTGTTTCGCAGGACTTTAATTGTTGGTCGAGAAACGGATGCATGTAAGTGTCAGACACAGGTATTAATGATTTGTATTTTGTATAGGCTTCAATAGCTTTATCAAGCTGGCCATCAATTCTATAGGCTTTGGCAATAAAAAACCAGGCTTCTTCAGGAGCTCTGTCTTCTTTGTAGTTACCCTCTTTAAAATTCGGAGAAGTATTGAGAATGGCTTTTTTAAAATATGGTATAGCTAGCTTAACTTGTTGTACATACATGTAACACATCCCAATACTAGATTGAATGTTGGCATTGTCCCAGCCTTTATTGATAAGTTCTAAATATATGGGTAGTGCCAGGTCGTATTCTTCATAAAGAAGATGCATTTCCGCATCTTTAAACAATGCTTTTACCTCTTTTTTATCTTGAGAGTAAGTCAAGGTGGTAAATAGAATAGCCAGAAGTGTTATGAGTATTTTTTTCATATGATAGAGTTTAAGCATTGCAAATGTGATATTGTTTTATTAAAAATAATATAAAATTTTGCAATTAGCTACGTCTTCGTCTTAAAATCATATAAATAGTTGAGCCAACAAGTGCCAAACCAAATAGTAATCCTAAAACATATGATGTGCCTTTGCCGTTATTTTTACCTTGAATTTTTGAGCTGCCAATGGTTGTATTTTCCGATTTAATATCAGCAGTTCGCTCAGAGAGTAAATCATCTGATTCTTCAATTAATTCTTCGCTTAATTCATTTTTAATTGAATCGCGGTTTTCAACCGCTGAGGTTTCCATGTATTCATCATTTTCGTATAGTTCACTGGCTACCAATAGGTAGGCTGATGATAACTCTGTCGATTCTTCTAGTGATGTTCCGACTGATTTGGCCTCCAGTGTTTTGGCATCAAGTTTAAGCGAATCTACAAAGCTATTCAAATCTAGTTCGGGCTCTATTTTTTCAGCTACAGCTCGGGCAGGGGTTTCTTGTCCAGGTAGAGGTGTAATAATATCGTTAAATACGACTACACGTTTCGATTGATCGTATGCGTAGTTTGGTACCGTAATTCCGTATTCAAAATCACCGGAATTTGATGATTCGAAAAGTGCCGTAAAAGATTTTCCACGAGGAAGGATGAACACGAATTTTTTTGAGTCAGGATCAGGGGTGTAAATTCCGGCAATTTCATCATCGTCATCATAAATAGTAATAATTGCATTTTTTAATAACATACCAGTGGCACTTTTTGCTATACCAGCAATAACCGTTTGGTTTCTAATATGTGTTTCCGACAAATCTATTTTAAAAATATCGTAATCGCCAATGCTATTATTGGCATATGATGCGTAATAGGCACGGCGGCCATCTACTGAAGGAATGTAATACACATCATCATCGGGAGTGTTTATAGGGTAACCAATGTTTTCAGGCACTGACCATTTGCCATTTTCATCAACAAAGCTTATGAAAATATCGAAACCACCCATATTATTGTGGCCTTGAGAAGAAAAGAATAGTGATGTTCCATCAGGATGTAAATAAGGTCCTTCTTCATCGTACTGAGTATTAATTCTGAATCCTAAGTTTTGTGCTTTACTCCATTTGCCATTTGGCAATTTGCGAACGCGGTAAATATCTAATCCTCCATATCCCCCTTTTCTGTCTGAAGTGAAAAATATTTCATTCTGATCAAAAGACATGGATGCATGGGTTTCACGGTATTTGCTATTTATTGGTTCAGGCATTTTTACTGGTACATCCCATTCGCTTCCTTTACGGTTGCTTATGTATATGTTACCATCATTACCATCATCTTTATAAATAAACAATTTCGATCCATCGAACGAAAGTCCGATGGAAGCTTCATGACTTTCAGTATTAATGTTTTTGCTAATTTTTTGGGCTTGGGTATATTTTTTTCCATCAAAACTACTGATGTAAATATCTTCGAAATATTGTCCATCATCCATTACACGGCCACCCGTATTTTCTTTTCTTTTAGAGGTGTAAATAAGAATACTTTCGTCGCCCGAAATTACCGGGCTATGTTCTGCACTAACCGAGTTAATTGTTTTGCCTAGATTTGTGACAAACATTTCTACCGGGTTTTTAATTATCTTTCTGGCCACTTGGCATGCCGTTAATAGATGATCTATCTCGGCAACAAATTCAGGCTGTTCGGGGCCTAGTAAAGCTTTTAGATCGATGCAAGTGTTTTCTGCATCGCCAAATCTATAATTTACATGATATGCTTTTCCAAGATAAAAAAGGGTTTCAATAGGGGCCAATTTTTCTTTATGGTCTCCAATTTTATATTCCTTTGATATTTGTTTTGAGGCAAATTCAAGATAAGGGATTGATTTTACTTTCTCAGTTGCTGTATTCAAAAAACAGAAACCAACTTTGAAATTCAGATTTGCATTATTAGGATCTTCATTTAAAAGTTTCTGATAAATAGCTAAGGCTTTGTGGAAATTGCCATCCTCAAGTAAATCTTCGGCTAGTTTAAAATTTTCATAATTGCCTTGTGAAAAGGTAATACCACTTGCAATTACTAAAAGTGTAAATAACGTTAAAAGGCTACGCTTAATCATACAAATAATATGTGAGTTAACTTTAAGTTGAAATTTAAAGGCAGCAATTTAGTAAAATTGAGAACAAGTAGCAATAGAATTAGTGCTTTAGCTATGATTTGTTTATCGATTAAAGATTATTGTAACCATTTACCTCCATTAAAAGCCTCAAGGTTGTCAGCAACTTGCTTTATAAACATTCCACCTAACGATCCATCAATTACCCTATGATCATATGATAAGGCCAAAACCATTTGGTGTCGTATACCAATTAAATCACCATCGGGAGTTTCGATAACTGCCGGACGTTTTTTTATGGTTCCAACAGCAAGTATTGCAGCTTCGGGTTGATTAATAATGGGTGTGCCTGATAAATTACCAAACGAACCAACATTAGTAATAGTAAATGTGCCACCTTGAATTTCATTGGGGAGAAGTTTTTTATTTCGTGCCCGGTAAGCTAAATCATTTACATTAGTTGCCAGCTGATGCGTAGTAAGCTTATTTGCATTGCGAATAATCGGAACAATTAAATTTCCGTCGGGCAAAGCTGTTGCCATACCAATATTAATATTGTTTTTCTTTAGTATTGAAGTCCCATCAACCGATACATTAATTAGTGGGTATTTTTCGATGGCCTGTGCAAGTGCCTGTATAAATATAGGAGTGAAAGTAATTTTTTCGTTATGTTTTTCCATGTAAATGTTCTTATTCTTTTCGCGCCATTTTACAATTGAGGTAACATCTACTTCATGAAAAGTTGTAACATGTGGAGCTGTTTGCTTTGAACGAACCATGTTTTCGGCTATAAGTTTTCGCATTCGGTTCATTTCAATAATTTCGAAAGTATCAGAAGTTGTGCTTTCTGAAATGGCATGGTCGGCACTAGTCAATCCCTTTGAATTCAGATAATTAACAATATCATCTTTTATTATTCGTCCGTTTAGGCCGCTTCCTGAAATGCTATTTAACGCATTAATATCAACATTTTCTTTATGTGCAATGCTGCGGACTAAGGGTGAAAGGAAAATTCCGTTTTCTAGCCTAAAAGGTACTGATGGGTGTTGAATTTCATTTGGAATGGGTGGTTCTTGCAATAATTTTAATGGTGTTGTTAGCTCAGGTTTTTGCTGATTTTTTTCTTCTTTACTTTCTGTGTTTTTGTTTGAATTTTCTGATGCTTCAATAATCGCAATAACTTGTCCTATTTTGGCAATTTCGCCATTCTGTACTAGTATTTTGCTAATAATGCCATTTATGGGAGCCGGAACTTCGGAGTCCACTTTATCGGTAGCAATTTCAACCAGCGAATCGTCTTCTTCAAAAGTATCTCCTACATTTACCAACCATTGGGTAATTGTTGCTTCAAAAATACCCTCGCCCATGGCAGGCAATATAATTTTTGTTTCTTTCATTATTCATCATTAATCACAAGTAAGCGCATAGCTTAATTGTTTTTTCGCTGTTATAACAAAGGATTTAACCTTATGTTTTGCCAATAAATTTGAATCAATTAAAAAGTACCATTAAGTCGTTTCTTAAACGGTAATCTTTAGCATAAATCAAATTAAGTTTTTCAATTTTTTCAGCGGTATCCCCTTCTTTTATCTTTATAAGAGCCCAGCTTAAAATACCTTTTTTTATACGCGGTAGGTTTAGTGTATTTACGTCGGTTCTGAAATAGAAGCCAACCCAGGTTTTAATTCCAAATAAAACGGAGAATACATTTTTTATAATGCCCAATCTGTTGGGTAAGGCAATTGCTAGAATTGGAAGGAAGGGTATTAGCAAGAGCGAGATAGTGATATCAAAAAGGCGTTTTTTTCTGAGGTTATGCTGTTTGGTTATGTTATTAAGGTCAATGGTGTATAAATCGCCAGCTGTTTCAATAGAATTGCTCCCAATTATAGACATGCTTTCAGGTGGAGCAATTTTATAGGCAACTCCTGAACCTTCTAAGCGAAGCATTTCACGAATAATGCGCTGAGCAGGAATATCTGTGGCACAAAATACGAGCTCATCAATTTTATTTATTTCAACAATTTCCTCAAGTTGGTCAAGTGTTCCTAAATACTCATTATGTTTTTTAGTTTCATGCAAATGTATTAAGCCAATAAAATCGAAATTAGGTGCCGATTGTTTTAATATTTCGAGCACTCTTTGGGGTTCATCGCTATCGCCAACAATTGCCATTCTTGTTTTTCGGCCCAAATTAAACCTATAGCTAGAGAATCCAAGAAAATGCAATATTGTTCGAAGTACTGATATTACCATAATTCCCCATGCAGTACCCATTAAAAGCATTGCTCGCGAAAAGCGGTATGTTTCGGGCAACAAGGCATACATTATTAAAATTATTCCTGTACCGACAAGCAGTCCTCGAATTATTTTTCCAAGTTTTGCAGGGCGTTCGTAGCCGCCGCTAAAAAATATACTTAATAGCCATATAACTAGATAGGTGGGTATTGCGTATAAAAAATATTCCTTAGGAAAATGTTCCAGATCGTTGAATTTATAGGTTTGCCATTTTGGTGACAAGGTTAAGAAACCGGAATAAAGAATGGCAGCATCAATAATGGGAATTGTGCTTTGTTTCACGAATCGGTTTATCAGAGCTAAAAAAGCACGAAAGTATATGGCCAGATTAATAAACAATGAAAAAAGATTTGCATTTCCGGCAGAAAAGTGTTTTCGAGCAAAAATTATCATGGCATTGTAAAAAACCCGCACATAATTAATGCTTCCTTTTTTTGTACTCTCCCCTTTATAGTGAATTATTGTAGTTTCTGGATAGTAATAGTTTTTGTATCCACCCTTAGTAATTCTGTACGATAGGTCAATATCCTCTCCGTACATAAAATAATCTTCATCAAGCAAGCCAACCTTATTGAGCGTTGTTTTTCGCATGAGCATAAATGCTCCGGCTAATATTTCAATCTCGTGAATTTCATCGTTGCTTAAGTACCCAAGATGGTACTTTGAGAACGTTTTTGATTTTGGGAAAAGGGATGATAAACCAAAAATTTTGTAGAATGCAACCATGGGTGTTGGAAGGCCTCGTTTACTTTCTGGTAAAAAAGTTCCCTTGCCATCAATCATTTTCACTCCAAGGCCTCCTGCTTCAGGAGTATCGTCCATAAATTGAACTACACTATCAAAAGTATCTTCTTCAACAACCGTGTCGGGATTTAAAAGTAGGAAATACTCACCTTTTGCAATGCGCATGGCTTGATTGTTAGCTTTTGAAAAACCAACGTTGATTTTATTTTCAATTAATATAACATTAGGAAACTTTTCCTGAACCATTGCACATGAACCATCAACAGAATTATTATCGACAACAAATATCTCGGCATTCAGCTGTTGGTTGGCTTTTAATACCGAGTGCAGACATTGCTCTAGAAAATGCTTTACGTTGTAGTTGACGATTATAACTGATAATTTCATGTACTTAGCTATTTTTTTTGCTAATAATAATCAAATAAGTTTTTAAAAGCCCAAATGATGATTTCACGAAAATATAATAAACATTTTAATTTGCGGCGCAAAGCTGAATTTATTCATTATAAGTTTAAACTTATTCTTTTATTGTTTTATGCCTGAAAAGCAATAGTGTGATTTGGGGTGTATCTTAATTGTTTGACTGTAAGCAATTTTTGATTTTAGCCTATAGGCTTTCACATCTAAAAATAACCATTTTAGAGAATTAAGAAAAGAATGAATAATAATTCTTGATTCTTATTGTCTTGATACTTGATACTGACTTGCGAAATAATCAATCAGGTGTCTGGATACCCTATAGCAAAGTTTAGTAGGTAAAATTTCCCGCTGATTTTATCTGATAAATTATTCGGTTTTTATCAAACTGTGCTTCAATAATGCCCAATGAAATAAAATTGGCCAGCATGTTTTCAATTTTAGAATGAGATGCTTTTGCAACCTTGCAGGCTTTTGAAAAGGTGATCTCACCATTTTGTTCAATATAGCTTAGTAAGCGCTTTTCTGATTCAGTATATTTTAAAAAAATACCTCCTTGTTGAGTTTCTCGCTCCCAAACTTTAATAATTACTCTATTGGCAATTTGATTTTCATCTTTTACCCGAATATATGCAGTCCATTTATCATTTTTGCCGGGGGCTCTATGTGGTTTGCTATTACTAGGTTCAACAACTACTTCTAATACATTTTTGCCTTCTGTATTGTGGTTGTTTGTAATAAAATGTACTTCTGGCTTACAATAAAGTAGGGCTGCTGTTTCTATCATATACGCCTCTTCATCTGATTTTATACCCGTAATATTTCCATTATCTTTAACACCAACCAATAGTCTGCCCCCATCTGTATTTGCAAATGCGACTAAGGAGCGCGCTATTTTTTTAGTATCGCTAATTTCAAACTTAAAATCTAAGGTTTGGTGCTCGCCCTCGGTAATCAATCTTTTTATGTAATTGTCCACAATTTTAGTTTGTTAATTTATTATGAACAATGAAAATTTTTAAAAAGTTTTTTTGTGCTAAAAAAAGTAGTACAAAATACTTTTTAGTGATTTTCAGAATAAGATTTAAACGCATCTAGATAATAATCTAAATCTTCAGCATTTAACTTTTGAGTTGGTTTCTCAAAAAGTGCAATCAAATATGCTAAACTTTCAACTCGCTGATCGTCAATGCTTAATGTGGATTCTGAATCGCTTCCTTCATCTTCAGGCATTGAAATGTTAAATGTTTTGTAGTTTTCAAGATGTTCGTATGTAAGGCGTAGAATTTTCACCATACGAGGCATTTTTTCTTCAATAAAAAATGCTCTTAGGGTCTTAATTTCTTCAATTAATTTATCAACAACAATACCATTTTTAATAAGAGACTGCTGAATTCTATTTATTTGCTTTAGTAATTCTATATTTTCCACAACTGTAATGTTTAAGTGTTAGTGTAATGTTAAAATATGCAACAAATTTATACTTTACAATACGATATTTCCTATATAGTGAGAGCAAATTTTCAACAATTTTTCATAGTTAATTGTAAGGTGTAGTGTATCAGATTGATATAAGATAATATTTTGACCTTATTGTTATTAAAATGAGTATTACCCAAATTGAGCGATTCGCTATCGCAAATCTGCTCAATCGACTGAGGTCTTGTAAGGTTTTCATACTTTTCGTTTCCCCGAAATAATCGGGGGCAGGCTACTCAAAATGTGAAAACCAACAATTCCTAGGTCAGCCTGTCCCGTACCGGAGGTCGGGAGGGTTATACCTAAGTAAAGCGCCTCTTCACTTTGTTCGAAACGCTCAAGTTAGGTGTTATATAGTTGTACGTAAATTTTACAAATAAAAAAACCGACTCTTCACAGGGTCGGTTTTAGTTTATAGTTAAAATAATAATCTAGTTAACTACTTCATCTAAAGCTTTTCCAGCTTTAAATTTAGCTACGTTCTTAGCTGCAATTTGAATTTCTTTACCTGTTTGTGGATTGCGGCCAGTACGAGCAGTACGTTCACTAATTGAGAAAGTACCAAATCCAATTAATTGAATACTCTCTTTTTTAGCAAGAGTTTCTTTAGTAGTTTCAACCAATGCATTTAAAGCTTTTTCTGCGTCAGCCTTTGTAATTCCTGCTTTTGCTGCCATTGCAGTTACTAATTCTTGTTTGTTCATAATTGTATAAATTAAATTTTAAACTTTAATTGTCTAACTAGTAAAATAAAGGCATTTGTATGGGATATGCAAACTCTGGAGGGAAATTTGTTTCAGTTTTTTATTAAAAAACTGTTAATAACTTGTTTTTTTGAAAAATGAAGTAATAAAACGACTTATTGTTGAGTGTCGATTTGTATTTTGTAAATTGCGAGCTTAAACTTAAATTTATTACGAATGAAGCTAAAAAAACTATTACCAGAATTGGTTTCAGGTATTGTTGATGAGGGGTTTGATGAAGAGCCGAGGGTAATTCAATCTTTGGCCGTACCAAAAATTAAATCGGGAGCTGACTTGTTTGTAGTAGGCGATGAAGGAATTGGTAAATCAACCGCAATTAATATTGGAGTAATTCAACAATTAAAGCAAGAATTTGAAAAAGCACCACGTGCTCTTATAATAGTAGCAAATAAAGAGAAAGCATTTGCTATGGATGAACAGTTTGAGCTTTTAGCAAAATATACCTCTTTGAGAGCTTTAGTGGTATACGATGAAGGGAATTTAAACTACCAGAAAGACATGATTTATGAAGGGATTGACGTACTTATTACAACGCCTAAGAGATTAAATGAGCTGGTAAATAATACTGGGATACCCTTAGTTAAAATTAAAATGTTGGTAGTTGATGATGCTGAAACAATTTTCAAGAGTCAGAATCACACTATTGTACATAGAATTGCTGATAGCATTGATAAAGCACAAATGATTGTTATTGCCAATAGCTGGCATAGTAAATTTGATGATTTGTCAAATAGGATAATGAAAAATCCACAGATTGTCAAAATTTAAAAATTTATACAAGTTCCACAGCCTTAGTTTTAGCAATCAAAATTTTGCGCAATTCTGCCTTGCTGTTATCGTTAATTTATTTCGAGCTGAGGCTAGTAATTTTAAAAATGACAAATTGGTAGCTAGTTATTTCATGCTTTAGCTAGAATGCTGTATAAATAGAAAAGACTCTGAAGAAATAACTTAGGGTTCTTGTGTATATTTTTTGGTAATTAGTTAGCAAGCTCTGGTGCTCGCACAATTCCTATGGTTATTGCTGTTTCTAATCCTTGGATTAAATATTCAGCAACCTCTTCCTCTGTAGGTATGCCTTTTACTTCTTTAATTGCAAATGATTGATGTAATCCTCCGGTTTCTAATTTATAGCCACGTAAGTTTAGCTTGTCCATAAATCCAAAACTTGCTTGGTGACAATAAACTTGTAATTTAAATGATTTCACATCGGTTGGTATGCTTAAATACATACCGGGATACTTAGCTTTTGGAAATTTAATTTCAAGTTTTTTTGGAAATTTTGTAAACGCTAGTCCAGCATTTTCAATAGCATTTCCCATGCTTACAATTTCTTGTTCTGTCATTGTTTAAATTTTAATTTATTAATCGTATTTCACAACCATTGAGGAAGCACCTAATATACTACGTACAGTAACATATAGTGTTACAATTATTTTCGCAAAATGTTGTATAAGAAGCGTATTAAACATGAACTAAAAGAATTGAATTTTCTGATTTTTTTATGGAAAGCAAGCATAGCACCAACAATCTCTAACTTTATTAAATAATTAGGCATATAAAAAAGCCCTTGAAATTACTTTCAAAGGCTTCTAAAATATTTTAGCTGTATTTTTTAAGCAACCAATTCAGGAACTTTTTCTCTAACGATACCAACATTCACAACACTTTCCATCGCTTGACTCAAGTATTCTGCAATTTTTTCTTCTGTTGGAATACCTTTTACCTCTGTTAAGCTGAAAAATTTATTCATATCATCTCCAGTCAAAACATATCCTCTAATATTTAACTTTTCTATAAAAGCTATCCCAATTTGTTGAAAGTAAACCTGTAACTTAAAAGATTTACCGTCGGTTGGAATACTTAGGTAAATACCTGGAAATTTAGCTCTGGGAATTTTAATCTCAACTTTTTTAGGATATTTGGTACCGTTAAGGCCTGCATTCTGGATAGCATCTTGAATGCTGTCAATTTCTTGTCCTGTCATAAAACGATTTAATTATATTTTAACACTTTTTATAATCCCTTTTAGATAAGCGAATGAAGAATCGCTTATTGTTTAATTAGCGTTTTGTGTACCAAATTGTGCGTCGAAATTAAAAAAAAGGCCTTTAGAAGTATGATCTAAAGGCTTGATTTTCTAATGTAGGGGTAGCAGAATTTGAAGCTGCGACCCCCGCTCTCAAAGCAGGTACAAATGTCTTTTTTTATTCAATAAAAAAATCATATATTGCTATAATACAACACATTCCACTTGCAAATATTTGTTGATGGTTAATCATATTTGCAAACATTTGCAAATATTGTATGATCTATGTAAGACCTCAATAAAATTTAATGAATCATTCAGTAAAAATTAAGACCCGCCCCTCAAAAAAATATTCGAACGACAAAAGTATGTTATTTATTCGGATAAACATAAGCCGACAGACGAAATATTATAGTTTGGGTACAAATTACGCATGTTTTGAAAATGAGTGGGATACCAATAAAGAACACTTCAAAAAGAATTTTAAAGGATATCAAAATGCAGATTCTCATTTAGAGAGCGTTAAGATGAAGGCTAATAAGGCTTTAATTGAACTTGAATTAAAAGGTGAAGATTATATCATTCATGATTTTGATGTATTATTCAAGTAGGAACAAAAGATGTTAAATATTTTGACATTTTTTGATGAAGTTATAGATGGGATAAAAAAAACAATTATGGGTATGCCAGAGTCTTTATTGAAACAAGAAATTCTGTTAAGCTGTATTTAGGCACCAATAAACTATTAATTGGATATTTATATTA
>JAQICC010000012.1 GCA_027858735.1 Salinivirgaceae bacterium | reverse complement strand
TACAAAACCAATCTAAATAATTTTTAATCAATTTTATAAATTCAATCAGCTGTTGCTACAAAAAGCAATAAATATCCAGTAAACCCCCGTTAACCCTCAAAACCTTCAAGTAAGTTCCGCTTTAATGCTGACAGCTTGGACTATTCAGTTGAATTACTTTTTGGAACAACCGAAGTCCCAACTGTTACTCCAACAAGTTATAATCCTTTAGCTGCTATTGTAATAGATACAGCTGGCACACTTTCTGATACAACCCATATTTTAGTAACAGCAGAAGATGGAGTTACTGAATTGACTTACAATGTTTCATTTACTGTTTCAACTACACCCAGCTCCGATGCTACTTTAAAAGAATTGTTTGTTAACGGAATTGGGGTTTCAGGATTTTCCTCTTCAACCTTTACATATGCTGTTGCATTGCCTAACGGAACAACCGAAGTTCCTGAAGTTACAGCTTCAAGTGCTTATGGTGCTACTTTTGTAATTACTGATGCTGCAACACTTACCGATACAACCAGGGTTATTGTAACAGCACAAGATGGCGTAACTACGCTTACCTACAAACTTTCCTTTTCTGTAATAACGGCGACTACATTGCCAATAGATTTTGAGGATGGCTCTTATGGCTTTACTGATTTTGATGGAGGAATTGCAACTATTATTGATAATCCTCAATCTTCAGGCATAAATACAAGTACCAAAGTGGCTCAAATAGTGAGAGATGGTGGAGCAACATGGTCAGGCAGTAAATTACTTTTAGACGAAAAAATTGACTTCTCGGTCAACAATACATTTTCCATGAAGGTTTATTCATCAAAAGCCAACATGCCAATTCTTTTTAAACTTGAAGGTGAAAATGCCGCTACTGAAGTAAGTGTAAATACAACGGTTGCAAATGAATGGGAAACCTTAAATTGGGATTTTACAGGAACGGCTTCTAATACTTATGATGCCTTAGTGTTTATGTTTGATTTTGGCACTGTAGGTGATGGTTCGGCCTCTTCTACTTTCTTATTCGATGATGTTGAATTGTATGATATAACAGGTGGTCTTTCTCAAATATCGATGCCTGTTGACTTTGAAGGTTCAACGGTTTATTATGAAATGACGGATTTTGGAGGTGCAGAAACCTCGCTAGGAGCTGATCCTGTTGACGCATCTAATACTGTAGGCATAACAACAAAAACATTGGGTGCTGCAACTTGGGCCGGAACGACTATGGGTACCTCTAAAGGTTTTGCTTCACGAATTCCATTTACCGCGGCCGAAACAAAGCTAAATGTAATGGTATATTCGCCTACAGCAGGAATTAAAGTGAGGTTAAAAGCAGAAGACCATAATGATGTTACACTTACCGTAGAAACTGAAGCAACTACAACCGTGGCCAACTCATGGGAAAATTTAACCTTTGATTTTAGTAAAGTGGCAACCGGAACAAATCCTTTTAATGTGAATACGAACTTTGATAAGCTTTCCATATTTTTCAACTTTGGTGTTGAAGGTACTGATAAAACATACTATTGGGACAATGTAAAATTTGGTGCAGGATCTGAAACAACAGCACTTAGCTCTAATAAAGAGATCATAAATATATATTCTAACAATGGGATACTTTTCGTGAACTCAGGGTCTGATTTTATAAATGGCAAAATTGAAGTTTTTGATATAACCGGTAGAAAAGCGCTTAGCAAAACTATTGGAAGCGTTCGAGAGCATATAGAATATGATAATTCAGGTATATATATTGTTCGAATTTTTAATAAAAACGATAATAGAATAGTTACTAGAAGAGTAATTTTTGATTAAAATAGATATATTAAATAAAAAAAAGGGTGGCCAAGAGCCACCCTTTTTAGCTTGTGTGAAGTCAAGCGTTAGACTACGGGTTGAAATAATTCCCCTTCCCCACAGGCCAATGTCATTAAGTTAAGGCTGAAGGTCTTTAATTCCAAAACTTGGGACATCGTCCCAAGTATTTATGGACCTATATTAGTCAGCCTGAAGGGCTGATACAAGTCTGTTAAACCCGGATTATGCAGTAGAAGTTCTGAAAGAACGCGCTATCTGCATTTAGCAAGGGTTAATCCCGATTTAGAAAATCACCAATTTGGTTTTTACCAAAATGGATAGCTTGTCCCGTAAAACGGGAAATTTCTTTATCGTTATGCATTAGAATCATTTTTATTCTTTCCAATGCATAATTAGGGTTAAATTAATTTGTGTCAGGCCTTCAGCCTGATTTTCATTAGTAGCATTTATCTTGGGGCGATGCCCCAAGTTTTGAAGTAACAGACCTTCAGTCTGTAAAACATTCAAATAGAGTTAACTTAATGACATTCCTGTTAGGAAGCCTGTTCCAGCTAGTTCCGAATTTATTTCGGAAAACCTGTTTCGGAAAGAGAACAATAAAGCCAAAGCGGGCGAGTCTTCCCTATCTTGGGGAGCCTTCCGAAATAAGTTCGGAACAGGTCGTGCCGAACTAGCTTCGGTAAAGTGCCTTTAGGCGAAGGGGGAGCATTTAAATCTGAAATATCATACTTAACCCTTGAGTTTATAGACAGACTCAAGGGTTTGAAATAATAATAAAATACAAGTGTTTTTAAAAAAGCAATATTATTTTCTTATTAAAATTTCTTTTTATTTAAAAAATTAGCCACCACATTTACTTAACATAACACACTAATTTTGCTTTCTTATTCTTGTTTTAGTGCAAAAGTCTTTACGTAGTTTTTAAATTTTTATTTAGCTAAATGTCAATGAAATAGAAATTTCATGTCGAAATTTT
>JAQICC010000330.1 GCA_027858735.1 Salinivirgaceae bacterium | reverse complement strand
GTTGTAACTATCTTAAAGATAACAATTTACAATGCAATATGCAACCTTTTTTGCAACTAATTTAATTTATAACATTCTGATTGTTTGAGTATTATGAAGTCCGAAACTTCAGTTATTATAAGTATTCTTTCTGTTATGCTTGAAAGTGTAAACAGCTTACAAAAAAACTTTGGTTTGTTTTTCAAGTACCTTGAGTGGATAATTACCATCGTTTTTACCATTGAATATTTAATTCGCTTATGGGTAGTTCGTCATCCTTTAAAATTTGTTTTTAGCTTTTTCGGCATCATTGATTTTCTTGCCTTTTTGCCTTCATATATAGGATTATTTATATCGGGTACACATGGTTTAATGGTAATTCGCGCACTTCGATTACTAAGAATCTTCCGCATACTAAAAATCAATAGATATATTAATGAAAGTAATTATCTGATAAGCGCACTTAAAGCTAGCCGCGTTAAAATAAGTATTTTTTTATATGCCGTTTTAATGATAATTATAGTGGTTGGTTCCGTAATGTATTTAGTTGAGGGCGAACAAAATGGATTTGATAGCATACCACGAAGCATGTATTGGGTTATTGTAACGATTACGACAGTAGGCTTTGGCGATATTGTACCACAAACAACTGTAGGCCAAATGATTGCCAGCTTTATAATGATTTTAGGTTATGCAATTATAGCAGTACCAACCGGAATTGTAAGTGCCGAAATGGGACGCTCAAGAACAAACACGCCAAATAATGACAACACAATAGTTTGTCAGGAATGTTTAAAAGAAGGTCACGAAAAAGATTCAAGTTTTTGCCGCTATTGCGGAAGTAACTTTGAAGATCAAACGAGTAACCCTACTTCACAAAACACTTAATCTGATCATCTAAATAATAGTTCTCAAAGTCCTGAAGGATAGCGTAAAATATTGGGATTGTATACCCCTTTGTAATTATTATAATATACCCCAATTTTTCTGATCCAAGATGAATGGGCACATGAAAAGCCTTGTAATTTCCATTGATTTTTGCTTTGTTATTTCTAAACGACGTTTCCGTTAAAGCATCAAAATCTACATTGCAAGGCTTAATTGTGGCTTTGCAATCCGTAAAGTGAAATTTGCCACCTTCAATATCGGCACCAATAAAGTTAAAAAAGGTTAGCATAAAATCGGCAATATCTTCTTGAAAGGCTTGCAAGTTTGAATAATGGCCTAAAGCAACTTTGTTTTTAAGCTTATCAAATTGTTGAGGAAGTTTAAACGGGATAGAAAGTACTACTGACAAATACGATCCTACCAGAATGCTAATTAATATACCTGCAATAAAAAATGGAATATACCATAAAACATTATCAAAAAATAAATAAACAAGCAACATACATAAGCCTGTAAAAACAAGACCAAATCCAGCAACAGTTGCTTGAATTATAAATGTGTAAATGGTAGAAAATGATCGTAGCATAAACGAAACTTTTACTAAATGTAAAAAATTATCTCCATCCTTGACCTATAGCATTCGACATTTTTTGCAAAATATCGTTTAATCCGCCGGGTTGTCGAAGATATTCGACAAAACTACCCGATATTTTAGCCAAAAATGCGTCGCTACCGGCGTTGTATTGTGCTGCTCCAATTGCATACAGAATAAATAATAGGTACAAGCCTAATAATAAACCCACATGGAAATTGGTTATTTTCTTGCTAAACAGATAAATTAAAATGGTAACAAAAGTGGCTAATAAAAGAACAACACGTATATCAATAATTGTTGGTCCATCTGTAGCAAAATTAATTTTTTGTCCTGTAACTATTAGGTAAATAGCTAAGGGCAATCCAATGCTAATGGTAATATCGAAAATATTTGAACCCAAAACATTCGACAGTGCATCACTATGATTTCCTTTTCGTGCATCTTTAATTGATATAATTGTATCGGGTATGCTACTTGCCGCTGCCACTAATATTAAAGCTACAAAAATAGGATTTATGGTCAAAGCATCAGCAATCATTTTACATCCTTCAACCAATCCGGCACATGCAAGTCCAATAATTATTATAGCTAGCCATAATAGGGCCCAACCACGAGCCGTTTTTCCATCTTCTTTTTTAAATAAATATTGTGTGAACCACTTATTCTTTTCAAAATGCATGCCATCAATTTCATTATCGCCTTCACCTTTTTTCATAGTTTTTAAGGCATAAAATATATAGAGTACATAAAAACTTGTGAGAATCCAACCGTGCCAATGGGTTATGTAATTGCTCGACAAAATTACGAGTAAAAGTATTTCGGCAAGAATTAAAAAAATACCGTCACGTAGCACCACTTTTCTAGATATATTAAAATCCTTAACACCTAGCATTAATACTACTTGAATAACGAGCATGGGTATTACAATACAGTTAAATATTGCAGATCCTGCATTACCTCCTATGCTTGCCGCTAAATCACGACCCAAATTTTCTTGAGTAGCAAATGCCAGAAAAAACACCGTGGTTAAAAGCTCAGGGAATGATGATCCAATGGCATTTAAGGTCAATCCCTTAACCCCATCATTCATGTTTCTACCAAGGTAATCGGTAGCTAATTCAAAAATATTACTTGCCTTGGCAATTATTACCGATGCCACCATCATTATTATCAACCCAAATATCCACGACTCAAACAGCATCTTTAATAATGTTTATAAATAGGAAGGCAAAGTAAATACTAAATTTCTAGGCAGGCTAATTTTTAACTTAAAAACGGATGTCAATAATCACCTAATACCTGCCTCCATTTTTACCAATTCATTGCTTAAAAATACTCACTTATAACATTTGCTAAAGGAACCTGTCTGATGCTTTTAATAACTACAATGAAATTATATCTTTACCAAAATTTTTGAAAATGGATTTTAACAATTTAAGTATATACCAACCCAAAATGGAATACCGCCGTTTTGGAAAAACTGAAAAGAAACTAAGTGTAATTACTCTTGGTGGCATGCGTTTCAAACATGGTTGGACAGACCCAAGACATGAAATTCCTGATGACACCTTAGAGCAAGTTGTTGATTCTATAAAAAAAGCTTTTGCTCAAGGAATTAACCATATTGAAACAGCCTACGGTTACAAAAAAAGCGAGACGGCCTATGGGATTGCTTTAAACGATGTTTTAAAAGTTGATAGAAGCTCCTATTATTTAATGACAAAAGGAGATCCAAAAACAGCTGATGATACCTACCGATTGATTGAAGAACAATTGAAAACATTAAAAACCGATTATTTCGATTTTTATGCATGGCATGGCATGAATACGGTTGATATTGTAAATAAGCAATGTGTAAAAGGGGGTTCCGTTGAGGCTTTACTAAAACTTAAAGAACAAGGCGTAATTAAACATGTTGGATTTAGCACGCATGGGCCACTAGAAGCGATTATAAAAGCTATTGAAACAGACCTGTTTGATTTTGTAAATCTGCATTACTATTATACTTTTCAGCGTAATAAAGCGGCCATTGATTTAGCCGAAACCAAAGATATGGGAGTATTTATTATTTCTCCTAATGATAAAGGTGGAAAGCTTGGAACACCACCACAGAAATTGAAAGATTTAACAGCACCCCTTTCACCATCGCAATGGAATGCAAGGTTTTGTTTAGGAAATTCAGCCATTCATACCTTAACTTTTGGTTTGCCGGTAACTTCATCATTTGAGGATTTAAACGGCATATTTCCAACTTCGGTTCCCATGAATCCTCAAGATGAATTAATAAAACACCATTTGGATGCAGAGAAGTTAAAAATTCCTTTTGCAACTTATGAAGGCCACGGAATGTATAACGATCCGTCAGGAATAAATATTCCAGAGATTCTTCGTTTCAGAACATTACTTAAATGCTTTGATATGAAGGAATTTGGAGAATACCGTTACAATATGTTTGTTGAGGGCGATACTTGGTTCCCCGGAGCTTTCCCATTAAATGGAAAAATTGAACAAATTGATATGAGTCGCTGTCCTGAAGGTATTCCACTAAAAGAGATGATTAAAGAAACACATGAGGCGCTTTATAAGCCGAAAAAGAAGTAGGCAGTAAGCAGTCTCCAGTAGGCAGTCTCCAGTAGGCAATATGCAGTATTAATATTGACTGCCTACTGAAGATTGAGAACTGGAGACTAATTAATCGCGGCGTAAGCCAACGAAACCACACTAATTTTAACATTAGCCGCTTTTTTCAAAACTTGTGCGCATCCTTCAATGGTAGCCCCAGTGGTAATAACATCATCAACCAATAAAATATGTTTACCTTCTAATTCTTCAGGCTTATCTACACCAAAAACATCCTCAACGTTTTCCCATCGTTCGTAACGCGATTTTCGAGTTTGTGTTTCTGTAAATATTTTACGATAAAGAAAATCGGTACGCATTTGAGCAGGCAAAAATTCTTCCAATCCTTTTCCAATAATTTCACTTTGATTGAAACCACGTTTATGTAATTTCTTTTTATGCAAGGGTACCGGAATTATGTAATCAATTTCCGTGAAATCGATTTCCTCTGATAAATCAGAGCCATATTGTCTTCCTAATTCGATGCCAATATCTTTTCGCTTATGGTATTTTAAAGAGTGCAGTAAATGTTGGTATTTGCTAGCTTTCTTGAAAAAGTAAAATGCTGCACCACGTTCAATTTCAATTCTGCCCCAAAAGGCTTGTTCAATAGGGTTACCTGGTACTTTATGAAAATGTGTTCGTGGCAAATCATACAAGCATTTTGAGCATAACACCGTTTCCTGTTTAAACAAGTTTTTATTGCATGCCGCACAAAGTTCCGGATATAATAATCCAATGAAATCTGATAAATAGGTTTTTATGGTTTTAATAATATTCACATCCTCTTTTGTTTTTACCACCAATTCTCCAATCAGCAGTTCTTTATCAATAATTATTAATCCTAACTTAATTTGCTTTGTGAAGCTCTGTGTTTTCTTTGTGCAACTCTGTGTTATTTTTTTTCTTTTTAAAGTAACTCATTCGCGCGAAAAGCATCCTCAATATGCTCCAAAATTTTATACTCGTCTTGCGCTAAAACCGAAACAATATCAAATCTGCTTTCTAAATCAATTTCTTTTTCTTGCAAATAAGCATCGGCGGCATAAACAAGGTTTTTCATCTTTTGCTTTGTTACGGCTTCTTGCGGTAATTCGAAGGCTGTAGTTGCTCGTGTTTTTACCTCAACAAAAACCATTTCATCGTTTTGCTGAGCTACAATATCAATCTCTTTATGATTATAGCGCCAATTTGTAGCATGTATTTTATAACCTTTTTTTTGAAGATGCTGAACTGCCGCTTTTTCGCCCTCTTTACCGGTTTCATTATGCTGACTCATGCCAATAATTCAATGATTGACTCTGTATTAGTAATCTTCATTAAAACTTTAGCTCCAAATATTAAGGGATAATTCTCTTTAATATGGCCTGCCGGAAAACCAAAACAGACAGGATAATCGAACTCTTTAACGAGAGTAAAAATTATTTCTTCAGCACTTTGTCCAAAAGCAGGTTCATTATCTTTCAGTTCTGATAAACCTCCCACAATCAACCCTTTCAAATCATCAAGCTTTCCACTCATTTTTAGGTGATGCATCAATCTATCGAATCGATACAAATACTCGCCAACCTCTTCTATGAATAAAATTTTACCCTCGGTATTTACATCATATTCGGTTCCAATAAGGCTGTTAAAAATGGCCAGGTTTCCTCCCACTATTAGGCCTTTTGTTGTTCCTTCTCTGTTTAATCTTGATGGCTCCAATTCATAGCTGAGAGTTTGTCCCGAAAGTGCTTCAAATAACTTATCAAGTCCTTTATTTAATAATCTACCTGTAAAGTTTAAGGGCATTTGTCCGTGAATACTCTGAATTCCCAAATTGTGAATGGCATTATGCAGTATGGAAATATCACTAAAACCAATTAACCATTTAGGTTTTTTCTTAAATTCACTAAAATCTAAATCTTCGATTATCCGAATAGTACCATAGCCGCCTCGTAAGCAAAAAATGGCTTTAATTTCCGGATTATCCAGCATTTCTTGCAAATCTTTTTTTCTTTCTTCATCCGTTCCCGCAAACGGCCCATGCTTTAATCGTGTTGAATTTCCTCTTACAACTTTGTATCCTTGTTTTTCAATAATTGAAATAATATGATCGTACTTATCTTCTTCAATCCATCGGGCAGGAGCCACAATAGCAATGGAATTGTCTTGTTTTAAGTATGCGGGAGTTATCATGGGCTTTGCTTTTTAACAAATGTAGGTAAAAATGGAAAAACGGTAATATTTTAAGCTGTCAAATATCTTCAAAGTTTTTATTTTTAATCTCAATTTAATTCCCTATAAAAATCATAGCCCTTTTCTACCAACAACTTGTATGTAAATTATATCTTTGCAAAATATTTTGAATTTATCTTAATTACAATATAATGAAACCCTCACAGCTTGACCCGATAAATTGGGGAAGGGTGACGTAATATTTTTTAGGAGCATTCTGAAGAGATATCATTAAAAAAACAAACCCTTAAACACCTTTTAAAGAAATGAAAGATTTTAAAAGATACACCATTACATCGGCTCTACCATACGCTAACGGTCCAGTTCATATTGGCCATTTAGCAGGGGTTTACATTCCATCGGATATTTATGCACGTTACCTTCGCGGAAAAGGAAAAGATGTGCTTTTTGTTGGAGGTTCTGACGAACACGGTGTTCCCATTACCATAAAAGCCAAGAATGAAGGGGTTACTCCTCAAGATATTGTAGATAGATATCATGGCATCATTAAAAAATCTTTTGAAGCGTTGGGGATTTCCTTTGATGTGTATTCGCGCACTACATCTGAAACCCACCATAAAACAGCTGGAAATTTCTTTAAAAAACTCTATGAAGAGGGCAAACTAATAGAAAAATCAACAGAACAATACTACGATGAAGAGGCTCAACAATTTTTAGCCGACCGCTACATAATAGGTACTTGCCCCCATTGTAATAATGAAGAAGCTTACGGCGACCAATGCGAATCGTGTGGTACTTCATTAAGCCCAATGGATTTAAAAAATCCAAAATCAACCCTTAGTGGTAACCTGCCTATAAGAAAAAAAACAAAGCATTGGTATTTACCTTTAGATCAGCATGAAGATTTTTTAAAGCAATGGATATTAGAAGAGAATAAGGATTGGAAACCCAATGTGTACGGACAATGTAAATCGTGGTTAGATTCAGGTTTGCATCCACGTGCTGTTAGCCGCGACTTAAGTTGGGGTGTTCCGGTACCTATTGATGGAGCCGAAGGTAAAGTGCTTTATGTTTGGTTTGACGCACCTATCGGATACATTTCGAACACGATTGAATGGGCCGAGAAAGAAGGTAAAGATTGGGAGCCTTATTGGAAAGATAAAGACACCAAATTGGTTCATTTTATAGGGAAAGATAATATCGTATTTCATTGTATTATTTTTCCAGCTATGCTGCGTGCTCATGGCGAATATATTTTACCCGATAATGTTCCGGGAAATGAATTTTTAAACCTGGAGAATGACAAAATCTCGACTTCAAGGAATTGGGCTGTTTGGTTGCACGAATATTTAGTGGATTTTCCTGAAAAGCAAGATGTGTTGCGCTATGTGTTAGCTGCAAATATGCCTGAGGCCAAGGACAACGATTTTACATGGAAAGATTTTCAAGCACGAAATAACAACGAGTTAGTTGCTATCCTAGGAAACTTCGTGAATCGTTCGGCCGTGCTTACCCAGAAATATTATAATGGAACCGTTCCAGTTTTGGGTGAACTTAGCGATTACGATAAGAATGCGATTGCAGAACTCGCATCAATCAAAGGAAAAGTAGAAAAATCATTGGAAACATTTCGTTTTCGTGAAGCCTTAAAAGAAGCTATGAGTTTAGCCCGTTTAGGGAATAAATATTTAGCCGATGCTGAACCTTGGAAATTAGCCAAGACCGATGCCGCAAGGGTTGAAACTATATTGAATATTGCATTACAAATTACAGCAAACCTAACTATTGTTTTTGAGCCATTTATGCCATTTACAACGGCAAAACTGCGTAAAATATTAAATGTTTCAGCATACAACTGGGAACAATTAGGAGGTATGGATTTAATTCCATCAGGCCATACCATTGCCACACCATTTCTTATTTTCGACAAAATTGAAGATGCAGAAATTGAAGCTCAAATGAATAAATTAATGGAATCTAAAAAGCTAAACGCAACGGCAAATGCAAAAAGCAATCCTGCTAAAGAAGAAATTACTTTTGACGATTTTGTAAAAATGGACATTCGCACAGGAACCATTTTGGAAGCTGAAAAAGTGCCAAAAACTAAAAAACTACTCAAACTTTTGGTTGATACAGGAGTGGATAAGCGCACCGTTGTTTCAGGTATAGCTGAAAGTTATAAGCCTGAGGATATTATTGGCAAGAAGGTTAGCATTCTAATTAATCTGGCACCGCGAAAAATAAAAGGAATTGAATCGCAAGGCATGATATTAATGGCTGAAAACGAAAGCGGCGAACTTGGTTTTGTGGCTTGCGAAAAAGATTTTGGTAGTGGTTCAGAGGTTAGATAAAGAACTCTAACTCCTCTAAAATATTTGAAAGCGGTATTATTTGGTATCGCTTTTTTTAATAAAAATTACCGTTGCGACAGCAACCAAACATTATCATTTTGCTCTTCATTTCTAATTCTCCTCAATTCATGAAGTGCATTTACTTTACTATCAAATTCTGCTAATGAAACCCTATAAAGCTCATTTGCATTTATAACCTTGGCATTAAATCCTTTTTGTTTAAAAAACGCAACATCCTCTAAAGCATTGCTTTCATCTTTATAACTACCCCCTATAATATGAAAGGTTAAACCAGTGGTTTCTTGCTTCTTTACAGTAGCTTCCGCTTCCTCGTTGTAAAATAAGGCTAAACGCTTATCGGTAGTTTGATCAATTACCTCAGCAACATTAGTATCGGCCGGCATAGCAGAGTGAACCAACTCACTTGGTTTTTTAGTGGCGGTATCAAAGGTTACGCCTGCAATTTGCTGAAGGCTTTTATTTTTTTGATATGGAATTAATGATAAAATTGCAATGGCCACAATAGCCACCGCAGCAGCCACCCATTTTAAAGTTGTTTTAACGTCCTCGTCCATATGTGTATGTTTATGTAGTGGAATAATATTATGAACGTTTTTTTGGTAGTTTAATGGTGGAAATCTAAAAGAGGATAAACCATAGGCATCCGTCAGAAAATTTTCAGAATCCTCAGGAGTAAAAACCATATTTTGATCTTTATCATACCGAAACGAACCCACTCCATCAAAACTAACTTGTTGTCCTTTATCAAGCTTTAACCACGATTTTTGAACCTCCTCCTTTATTCTTTTCTCTGCCTCCTCATAGCTTATATCAAGGTTTTTTGCAAGATAATTAATCAGCAAACCATCGTTATACGTCAAATTTTTATTAAACAAAACATCTTTCTTGGGCGGATAGAAGGTAGAGCTTAGCTCATTATGCTCCGCATTATGATAATTGGTTACCAACCCGCCAAAGCCGGGAAGAATAACACAATCGTGTATAAAAAGTAATCCGCTAACGTATTTATTTAAATCGTGCATAAGGGTGCTGATATGTTACAAAATTAATAAAATATTCAATGGTTTCAATTTCCTATGCCTTTTAAATTATGTATGTTTGCAGTCTTAATTTATTGGTGCTGAATTATTCAGCCATTTTCATGGCAAAACATAGTAACAGAATAATATGAATAAGACTATTTTAATTACCGGCGGAGCAGGTTTTATCGGTTCACATGTGGTTCAACTATTTGTTGAGAAATATCCTGATTATCAAATTATTAATTTAGATAATTTGACTTATGCCGGGAATCTTGAAAATCTAAAGGAAATAGAAAACAAGCCAAATTACACTTTTGTAAAAGGTAACATTGTTGATGCTGATTTTATCAATAAACTATTTACTGATTATAGTTTTGATGGAGTAATTCATTTGGCAGCTGAAAGTCATGTAGATCGTTCTATTACAGACCCTGTGGCTTTTATCAATACCAATGTCTTAGGAACCATTAATCTGTTAATGGCTGCTAAAGAAAGTTGGAAAGATAATTTTGAAGGAAAGCGTTTTTACCATATTTCAACCGATGAGGTATATGGAGCATTAGGCGACACCGGATTTTTTCTGGAAAATACGGCTTATGATCCGCAAAGTCCTTACTCTGCTTCAAAAGCATCAAGTGATCACTTTGTACGTGCCTATGGAAATACGTATAAATTACCTTTTGTAGTTAGCAACTGCTCAAATAATTACGGGCCAAATCAGTTCCCTGAAAAGCTGCTACCTTTGGCCATTAACAATATTAAAAACAGCAAACCCATTCCAATTTACGGTAAGGGCGAAAATATTCGCGATTGGTTATTTGTGCATGATCATGCCAAAGCTATCGATCTAATTTACCACAAAGCTGAAAATGGAAAGACCTACAACATTGGTGGACACAACGAATGGACAAACATTGACCTGATTCGTATGTTGTGTAAAATAATGGATAACAAACTTGACCGCGAAGAAGGGACATCAGAAAAACTAATTACCTACGTGACTGATCGCGCCGGACACGATATGCGCTACGCCATTGATGCTTCTTTAATTGAGAAAGAGTTGGGTTGGACTCCTTCTTTAACTTTTGAAGTTGGAATGGAAAAAACAGTAGATTGGTACTTAGAAAACGAGGCTTGGATGGAACGCATTGTTTCAGGAGCGTACGAAGCTTATTACGATAAAATGTACAATTCATAAACGGATTAAGTATAAAAAAGACAGGAAACTGGAAAATTAATAATATAAGAAGGTAATAAGAATAATCCTATTACCTTCTTTTGAATTTTAAATAACGAACTATGTCATTATTCAAAAATATATTCAAAAAGAAAGAGGACTTGGTTCCTGTTGATTTATCTTTTTTGGGTACTGATATACATTCTCATTTAATTCCTGATATTGATGATGGAGCAAAAGCTATGGGAGATAGTAATGCTCTGGCTCAAGGCTTAGTAGATTTAGGTTATAAAAAGGCCATTACAACGCCCCATATTATGAGCGATTATTACCGAAATACTCCTGATATAATTCGCTCCGGCTTAGCAGAAATCAATCAATCCTTTTTAAAGAACAATATTTCTTTAGAGGTAAACTGTGCGGCAGAATATTACATTGACTACGATTTTGTATCAAAAATTGGCAAAGAAGAACTGCTTACATTTGGCGATAATTATATATTGGTAGAATTCTCCTTTATGCAAGCTCCCCTATCATGTAACGACGCATTATTTGCTTTGCAAACCAATGGTTACAAACCAGTTTTAGCTCACCCTGAGCGCTATATATACTGGTATAAAACACCAAAAGTACTGTTCGATTTAAAGGAGCGTGATATTCTGTTCCAAATTAATCTGCTATCCTTAATGGGAGTTTATGGAGTGGAATCAGCCATAATGGGGGAAACATTAATCAACAACAACTTTGTAGAATGGTTGGGTACTGATTTGCATAATGTTAGCCAAATGGAGATGTTGAAAAAATATAAGCTTAAGGAAAGTTTAGCAGAAAAACTAACAAACAGAAGTTATTTGAATCAAAGCTTGTAAGTGCTTATGCATATCACTAATTTTCAATTTGCTTAATTCCTCTCCGCCTGTTGTCACCTCTCTCAGAAGAGGACAATTAAAGTAAAAATATTACAAGTCCTTAGGCTTTTTCTTTTGTACTGAAACTTGTGTATTGTGTTCTCCCCTAAGGGAGATGTCGAAAGAATAAAAAGGGAATTTGTCGAAACTAACTTTAAAAGTTATTAAGAGTTTCAAGCAAAACATTCTTTTGCGAATCTAATGAATAACGTTCCTCAATCGTTTTTCTACCTGCCTCGCCAATTTGTTTTCTAAGATTTTCCGAATCAATCAAAGCTGAAAGTTTTTCAATCCACTCTTCATCAGTTTTTGCCAGATACCCATTTACACCATCATGAATAATTTCAGTATTAACACCCACAGGACTCATAACAGCAGCTTTGCCTAAACCCATGTATTGTATACCTTTAAATCCACATTTTCCTTTGCTCCAATTATCATCAGGTAAGGGCATTATACCAATATCAATTTCATCTAAATCATCCACTTCACGCGCTTTATTCCAAGGAGTATGTTCAATTTTTAATGAATTATGTTTATAATTTACATCAACAATAAGTTTAAATCTTAATTTATTTGGATACTTTTTATTTAGAAAGGTTAAAAATGGTACAGCAAGCTCAAAATGTTTTATGGTTGTTGAACTGCCTGTCCATCCAATGCATATAGGATTTGATAAAGAAGCCTTCTTTGTTTTATAAAAATCGGTGTTAATCACCGTTGGAATAATTACCACATTATCTGAGTATCTTTTGGCATAATCAGCTAAAAATTCATTCCCTACAATTACTTTATCGCAAAGCGATGCAATTTTACCTGTCTTGGCAGGTTTTTTCATCCATTTTAAATTGCTGTTGGCATCACTGGTGTCATTCAGCCAAATGGCATCATCAAAATCAAATACCAATTTGGCCTTACTTTTAGCGAATAGAGTTTCGAAGAAAGTCGTTCCAATAAAATGAGCCTCTCTATAAACAAGAATAATATCATAATTATTTGCCCTATAAACATCCCGCATCCTGATAAAAAAAGCCTTAATACCAATAAATATTTTAAGCAAGTATTTGCCTTTTGTATAGAAAACCCTATCATCCCACGGATTTAGAATATAGGAATAAGTAATTTCAAAACTGTTCTGTTCAAGATGATTCTGGAACTGTTCAAACCTAAACCGTTGGCCTGGTGACCTACCCGGTCGATGAGGAGCTATATAGAGTAAACGTTTTTTCAATTCTATTTTAATCTGTAATATGAAGATAAATATACAACATAGTAAGAAAAATTGCTATCAGCTTATCTCTTTTAATAAAGGGTTACAAGTTAATAACTTTACTCGCCAAACCTTGTAGCTCAATAATATCTATCATAGAACCTTCAATTCCAACCTCAACTTTATCAATTAAATTGAAATGATTTAAGCAGGTTTTACAAGCAATAATTTTTGTTCCCTTACCCTCGATAGTTTTAAAAGCCTCAACTGCTGGTGAACCCTCACATATTAATTTTACTCCGGCGTTATAAAGTGCTATAAATTTTGGAATACGTTTTTCCTCAACAATTAGTTTTAAGTAGTTCACAACTAATTGTAATCCAAGTCCCTCATCACCGTTTCCCATTCCATTCTGAGTGATTTGCAATAATCTATTTTCAAGTTTTATCATATCAGTATCAAAAAATTGTTCTGTTTTATACTTTCTCCTTAACTCCAAAAATATCAATTCCCTTAGCTTTACCCTTAAGCTTTATATTCCCAACATTTTTGAACCGAAAGTTCTTATTATCGTGTAACAAATTGTGCAAATCACCAGAAATAAGTAAACTCTGACGTAATTCATTGCATTGCGATTCAATTCGGGCAGCTGTATTCATGGTATCTCCATTATAAGAAATATCACGCCTTATCTGCCCCACCTGCAGTACCATAACCTTGCCTATATGAATTCCTGCCTTAAACTTTGGTTCAAATCCGTATTTTCTTTTATAATATCGCTTTCTACTATCCACTACATGTAAAACCGCATAAAAAGCCTTCATGCAATTCCCTCGCTTCACCCCTTTTCGAACATTCCAACTTACTATGGCACCATCGCCCATATAGTTGTATATTTCGCCTCCGTAGTTATCAACTACTGCCATATCGTTAAAAACATCTTGTACTAAATGGCTAAATTTTTTGTGTCCCAATTTCTCTGCAATAGTAGTTGACGATTTTAAATCGATAAACATAAAAATTCGCTCTTGCTCATGAGGCTTATTTAATACACCAGATACCCAGCTATTAAGATTACCGGCTCCTACCTTTTTCAAGGTCTCAACAATAAAATTATTCAAGAAACAAAGCAGATAAAAATATACCAAGAATCGAATCAAATGAATGTTTGCCTCAGTAATTGTAATTAAAATATCGTTAACTTCTTCGAGAGATATTGTATGGAAGGTTTGCGTTTCTGCAGCCCAAATTATTACGAAAGCAATGGCAAAATTTAGAAGCGATTTAAAAAACAGTGTTAATTGTATGGGGAAAAAACGAACCACTCTATCGGTAAAAATAAAATCGACAAAGGAGAAAATAATGGCAATAGCAACACTAATTAATATAATAAAAGTACTGTAAGTCTGTCTTAAATTTATGTTATCGAAAACCTGAAGTAAATAATTATCAGTTACTAAAAAACTAAATAGCATAAATGCCAAAGCCCAAAATGCAGTATGAAAAAAAAAGCTTTTAAAAAGCCTGCTATATCGTATTCTTATTTTGTCTTTAGAAAACATACTTTATTTACGTTTCTGCCCGCGTGTTTTTGGCCTTTTATATTTTTTTTTCATCGCCTGATTTCGGGTAATCTTAATTCTTGTTTTCAAATTCTTTTCTAACTTTTCATGAAATGCAGACCCCACATCTTCCTTCTTTGGAGCTTTTACGTTAATTTCCTTTTCAGAAATTTGGGGTATTTCATCGGCCGCAAGCATTTCTGATATTTCAAGCTCTTCAGGTAATGAAACAAGCGCTATTGTTTGCTTCATCATTCCTTCAATATTCACTAAATTACCAGCATCCTTTGCCGTTGTGAACAGAATGGCATTCCCTTTTTTATCGGCCCTACCTGTACGCCCAATTCTATGAATATAATTTTCGGGTACTTCCGGAACATCAAAGTTAATTACATGCGTAACCTCTGAAATATCAACTCCACGAGCCACAATATCTGTAGCAATAAGAATTCTATACTCACCGGTATGAAATTTATCTACCGTTTTAAAACGATTATTTTGTGATTTGTTCGAGTGAATAACCCCAATTTCATCAGGAAAAATATCCTCAACTTCTTCAAACAATTGATCAGCCAACTTTTTGGTTGCCGCAAAAATCAAAACTTTATCAAAACCTTCTTCTGTTATTAAAAGTTTCAGCAAGTTAACCTTGGTATAGAAATTTGGAAGTTCATAGCAACTTTGAACTATATCTTTCAATGGAGTGCCTGAAGGTGCTGCCTCAATTTTATCGGGAGTATAAAAATATTCATTAATAAAACTTTCAACATCTTCAGTTAGAGTTGCTGAAAACAATAAATTTTGGCGTTTCTGAGGTAAAATATCAAGAATACTGATTATTTGTGGGCGAAAACCAAGATTTAGCATTTCATCCATTTCATCAACCACCAGCTTTTTAATAGATTTAAGCTTCAACACGCCTAACACCATAATGTCAAATAAGCGTCCAGGAGTAGCGACCAAAACATCGCATCCGGCATAAACAGCTTTGGTTTGAGTTTTAATGTTTGTGCCCCCATATATTCCCAGTACAGTAGCATTCATGTAAGTTGTTAGTTTCTCAACTTCACCAACCACTTGCATTACCAACTCTCGTGTGGGTACAATTATTAAAATTTGAGGAGCCTTATCTTTCTGAAACTTCCACTGACGCAAACATGGTAAAAGGTATGCCAATGTTTTACCTGTACCTGTTTGGGCAACTCCCACCAAGTCTTTACCCGACATTATAGGTGAAAATGCTCTTTCTTGAATAAGTGTAGGTGTGGTAATCCCTTGGTCATCAAGTGCATTTAACAAAGGGGTGCTCAAATTTAAATCGCTAAAATTCAAAATTATATATTTTAATATTTGCTGCAAAGGTACTTTTTAAAGATGCAAGTTTCATAATAATTAGAGCTAATTTCTGTCGCAAAACAATTTATTAACGAATACTGAAAAAGAAGTTAGTAGAATAAAATGGGTAAATTAGATGTGCAAAAAATAATAGTCTGCTTTTAAGGTTACAAATTTTTCCAATTTTTGTATGTATTGTCCATCAAATGTTTGCACAGTATAGTACTTCAACTGCAAGAACCGAATTCAATTTTTAAAGGCAACTTTTAACTTGGGGTCATTTCAATCGCAATAACCCTTATCCACTTTATTTGAGAGGACGCTACATTCCTTAACTAAATTATGAAACTCAAGTTCCCAAAAAAAAGGAATGGTTGATTTTGAAATTTCGGCTAATTTAGCGGGTAATGCCGGCATTCATTTTTTTGATCCAACAAAATTAAAGGGCGATATAAACCCCTATCGAATTTGGGGAAAGTATTCCACCGATCAATTTGAACTCAGAGTTGGACTCCAAAAATCGATTTTGGAACAGCCCTAAAGTTACGAGCCTTGCATTGGTTCTATCCAGTTGATCCGCGCGACCCTTTGCAATTAACCGATGGTGTTTGTGAAGCATAAAATAATGAGTCTTACCTTTGTTCAGAAACCCAAATTATAAAACACCTATGAAATTTAACAAAACAGCTCTGCTCATTTTTGCATTCATTCCAATGTTGGTATTTTGCCAGAATGACACATTAAGTAAAAAACAAATAAGAAAACAGCGGCCTACATATATAAAAACAGGCCTTGGTAGTGGCTTTTCTTATTTTCGTGATTTTGCCACTTCGCCACTCAATTATGTTGGCCTACCAATAGATGGTTCAATTGCACATCTTAAATTAGATGACAAAAGAGAATATGAGTTTGGAGTTTATTATTCGTTTGGTTTTTATTCTGCTTATGTTGAAAGTACTGTAGGAAAGGGTTTAGCCCACATTATCGGAACCAATTATTCCCGTCTTTACCAACTAAAGAAATTATCGGTTAAAAATTGGAATGTTAAAGCCGGTGGAATGGTGGATGCTACTTTCAGTTTGCGATATAATGAAGGTTTAGGTAATAATAGTGGTGGATCAGAACTATTTGCAACCTTATTTGCTTCCGGTATAGCTACCAAAGATATCACAAGAGATGAGCTCAAGCAGAAAAAGATTTGGTTCGTAAAATACAGTCTTAAACCAAGAAAACAAGCATTATCCTTTCGGTTAAATCTGGCACTAATGAACAATACCTATCGAAATGGATATGCATATAATGGTCAAGCTTATTTGGTAAACGATTTAAAGTCGTTTGACAACTATAAGTTTAAAATTTTCTCTGGTTACCGAATGAGCTCTAGCCTTGACTACACCTATTTTTTAAAGAATAAAAATGCTTTGCAATTCACCTATTTATGGGATGCCTATAAAACAGGAGGCGATCTAGATAAATTTGAGATGGCACATCATACTTTTAAATTTTCACTTTTATTCAACACCAAATAAGATTCTATCATGAAAAACATAATATTTTTAGTTTTAACTGTTACTGCACTAATTTCTTGCGAAGAAATTATGTTTGATAAAGATTATACCTCAACTAATCCGCTTGATAATTTTGAGTATTTGTGGAACGAATGCGATCGCAAATATTCATATTTTGAACTTAAAAATGTAGATTGGAATAAGGTGCATGAAAAATACGCAGCTCAGCTTTATGAAGATATGACAGAAGATTCGCTATTTAAAGTAATGCGCAATATGTTATTAGAATTAAAAGATGGTCATGTGAATTTGATTTCAGATTTTAACGTATCGTATTTTAATATTTATGGCTTAGGTCAAGATAATTTTGAGCCTCGAGTGATAACCGATTATTATCTACCACCGAATTATTACAATACCGGTCCTTTTAGTCATGAATTTATCGCTGATAAGCAAGTAGGTTATATTCGATTTAGTGAATTCTCAGGGTTGGTAGATGATGAAAACCTTGATTTTATTATAGAACGTTATAAAGATACCAAAGGCTTAATTATTGATATTCGCGAAAACGGCGGAGGCGACCCTATGGACTTTTTTAATATACTGGGTCGATTTATTGAAGAAAAAACCTTGATGTATTATTCAAGACTTAAAAATGGTGCGGAGCATGATAATTTTACCAATGATGTACCTGGCTACCTAAAACCTTATAATGGCATACGATATACCAATAAAGTAATAATACTCACCGATAGAGGAACATACAGTGCAGGATCATTTACATCGCTAGCCACAAAGGCTTTGCCAAATGTTATTCTTGTGGGAGATACCACAGGTGGAGGTTTGGGTTTACCCAATGGTGGTCAATTACCCAATGGGTGGAATTATCGCTTTTCAATTACACAAACATTAACACTGGACAAAAATAATAGTTACGAAAAAGGGGTGCCACCTGATATTGTTGCTCTTTTTGACTGGACCGATTTAACAACAGACGAAGTAATTGAACGAGCCTTGGATGAAATTTTAGAGCGGTAAATTCGAGAACTTTTATTCAATAAACTTTTTAAAGCCTCGGTATCTTAATTGAAAAAGTATTGCCTAATCTTGCCGGATTCTAAATCTTCATAAAGTTAGTTCAACCTACTAACAAACAATTGTTTACTAATCGTTTCCAAACTTGTTTTTAAGGTAAAAAAATAAACCCCATTTTCAAGATCTGAAACATTAAGCTCAATACTTTTCTTTCCAGATTTTTGTTGTCCAATATGAACACATTTAACTTGCTCCCCAATACTATTATATATCAAAATTACAGCATTTTGAGGCTTGGGAAGTTCGAATTGAATTTGTACATAATTTTTAGCAGGATTTGGATAAGCGTTTAAAGTAATTGCATTCTCTTTTTTGCTGAAAAGGCTTGTATAATAATACGTATATTTATTTTCAATCTTTCGAATAAATCCCATGTCATTTTCACAAATAATTAAATTGCCATCGTAATCAACTGAAACACTCCGAGCCTCTGATATTTTATAGCCCGGTGTATTGTAATTGTCCCCATCACCAAAATGGCTGTCATCATCATCTTCGCCATTTAAAAACAAATGAATAATTCCTTGATAATCGACATACCAAATTTGGCTTCCTTCATGAGTTGCTAAAAAGTAGGTATTATCGTCTAAAAACCATACGCCACGTACTCCCTCAATTCCAGTTTCTGTAGCCAACATTCCATCACCACCACCCGTTCCAGAACCATTACCTGCAATTACTTCTTTGCTTAGCCCATCTTTACTAATACGATAAACACGATTTGCGCTTCTAGCGGTAACTACCAAATAGCCGTTTTTATCTTGTACAATATTTCCAATTCCACTAAAACCCGTTGCATAATCTTCAATGCCCTTATTTGCTGTCCATAGTTTAATCTTCGATGCGTTTGCATAAAAAATAGAATCTTCATTTTTACTTACCCACAAACCTCTACCTAAGGAAATTCCATTATCATCATCAACTATAGTTTCAAGCATGCCATCGGTGTTTACTCTTCTAATTTTATTATTTCCTAAATCAAGGATATAAACCGTTCCATCTTCTCTAACCCATAAACCATTTGGATTGTTAAGCTGGCATTCAGTTGCAATACCATCTCCATTATCGCCAGCAACATTAGTACCGGCAAAGGTCTGAATCATTCCATCAGTATTTACTTTTCTAATTCCATGACTTTCTTTATCGGCAATATAAATATTACCAGCAGTATCGGCCATTGCAAAATGAGGCCTTGCCAATTCAGCATTAATAGCCAATCCACCTTCAAAATCAGGCTGCCATTCAACAGTTCCTGCATCGGTTTCACCTTGGCCGGCAACTGTAGATAAAATACCGTACGAATCGGCAAATTTTTGATATTGACTAAAGGATAGGAAGCTGGATAAAAATAAAACTGATATTACAATAATTAACTTATTAAACATGATAAAGAGGTTTGATGGTATACAAAACTAGACTATTTATTAAAAATAAAGTGCTTAAAATAGTTAAAATAGTTTTCCCTTTTATTAACATGATAAAAACTCTTGTTAGTTGCATCACTAATTGAAAAAATCCTATTCTTTCAAATAATAAATTCATAATGGTGTTAAAGACAATAGCAAACATTGACTCTTTGGATGTTAAAATAGTATTGCTCCAACAATATTTTTGTTAAATAGTTAAAAGTTTCGCATGGTTTTTTATATTTGCCACAAACTATTTAACAACCACATATGAACCTACAAATTCTTGTTTGGATATTTATTGCTATTTTCTCGTTAACAGCAATTATTACACTCTTAGGTATAACAGGAGTAATTAAATCCATAAAAGACAAATACCTAAATGCTTTATTTACAGCGTTAATAATTGAGGTAATTGGTGCTGTTCTAGGTGTTTTTAAGGGTATAGATATTGAAAATATGCAGAAAATTCCTGAAAAAATATTTGAAAAAACCAATCTTGCCGAAACGGGTGACTTGCATGAGGATACTCAGATTATTATTGAAGCTATTAATAACTCCGTGAAAGTTGATTCACTATTGTTTGAAATTGAAAAAGGCCAGCAAGCATTAGAAGATTGTAAGGGCAATTTAAGTGCTTTAGACAAAGATTTCTATTCCTATATTATAAAACTTAGGAATGCCATGAGCCAATACCCTGAGCGATCTGTTAATATTTTTTACCAACCTGATCTGAAAGTTAAGGAATATGAACTATTAAAGCAGATTTTTATAATTCTCGAAGAATTTGAAAATCCCAATCAGGTAACTGACAATGAAATTTTAGAGGAATGGATAGCTTTTAAAACCCGTCATGGAAGGGCGGAACAAAATAAATACCATATTTTAGAGTACGACATTACCCTTTTAGTTCGCGATTTTTTAAATAAGTTTTATGCTCTAGAAAGCTCGCGTGATTCAACAATGTAGTATTAATTCAGTAAAGCAGCTTTGTGTTTCTCCACAATTTCTAAAACATCATTAATGGTTTCCATTTTTGCAGCTTCTTGATCGGGTACATCAATTTTAAATCGCGATTCCATAAAAAACAACAGGCATGTTCTGTCAGTATCATCAAAAAACAAATCACTTGTTAAATGTGTTTCAGGTAAAATCTCATCTTGGCCGGCACCCATTTTTCTGAAAATTTTGTAAGTGCCAATTAAAATATCTTTTGACATAGTTTAAATGTTTTCGGGAAAACCATTATTATTTAATAACACTTGTTAATCTTTGTTTATTGTATAACGCCCCAAAAATAATAACATTTAATTTCTTCGTTCAATAAATATCGGCTAAGTGGTAACGATACTCGGTGAAATAAGGCTAAGATTGTTTATATAGTCAACAATCTTCAGTCCACAGTTGACAGTTATTCTGAAGACTGCGGACTGAAGACTGAATGTTATTTTTTAAAACCAACCAAATTTAAAGGTTATACCATAATTAGCACCCTCTAGTAAATATGGGGATGCTTCTGCCAAACCTTCAATTTTTGAAGTAAAACGGTAGCTGGCTCCTACACCAATTCTAAACCAGGTAGCTATATTAAATTCAACATCAAGACCTGGCTCACAAATAAAAAATGCTGAACTTGATGTTGTAGAAGGATCAGAACCATCAGTCCATATTTCATTTACTATGCCACCTGCCCCAAGCAATACAGGCAATGATACATGTATAGGTTTTAAACTTAAAACTACAGGCTCTATATATATACCGCCATAACCTCCAGCATTTGCAATATATGTTTTGCTTCCATAATAATTATCGCCATTATAAGTATGCAAACTGTCCGATCTCGGCATCGTCATAAACCCTTTGCCTCCAAAACCAATCCCTATGTAATGGTTAGCCACGAACATGGTTCTACCTCCGACCGTAAAAGCTTCTTCGCCATCAATTTGAGTATAGCCCATTGATATACCTAAATAACCACCAAAACTTTTTTGGTTTTGAAACAAGGTTTCCACCCTTGGATAAGATTCTTGTTTCGACTCAACAACTTCTTTCTTGTCTTCCTCTGGAGGATAGATGGTATCGCGCTTAATTACGACTTGACCGTATGATAATTGCAATAATAGCGTTGCAATAATTACTAAAGTAGATTTTTTCATTTTTAATAAATTTAAGTTTATAAAGGGTTAATTTTCACTTACATGTGAAATTTGTATTAAGCATCGTTTAAGTGCTCGTATTCTAATGTCTAAGGTTGGATTTGAACCCACTCTTCCTTTCATGGCTTTCATCTCCTCCATCTCCATACTGTTGGTTACTTTAATATCCTTTTCGGGGAGCAATATATCAGCATCTTCATTATATAAAATGTCGTAGCTATAGCTGATGCTTTTAGGTACAAATAGTTTAATATCTGTTCGTTCCGAATCAATATCAATGAGCGAAACTTGTTTATCCATTTTATCGATGCTAATTTGACCATAGGTAAAATAGCCATCAATTTCTTTATTCAGTTGCAGTATTTTAAAATTGGTATAACTGGCCGAACCGTATACATAGTCAAGCTTTCCAATATTAATTTTATCGCGGCTCGATTTTAGTTTAAGCACACCTATGGCATCGACATATATTTCTGAAGATTTAGAAGTACAATTGAAATTAACCGATTTATTCAAATTAATGTTTGAGTAATTAAGTTCAAGTACCCCATCTTTAATTTCATTAGCCATGGCATTTACAAAACTAAATTTTAGGTTCACTTCTCCATTTAAATTATCGGCTTTAAACGAGCCATTTGATTGTTCAATTTTTAATCGACTATCAAAATTGCCCATAAAAACATCGCCATACTGGTTTTTAATTTCCACTGCAACTCCTTTCGGAATAAAGACTTCATAATTTATTTCAATACGTTTTTCTGAAGCCTTTGCAAAATTTCGTGTAATATATTGCAACTCTTGAAGCAATGACGTTTGATTATCACCCAAAAGGGTTTGTGCCAAAATCATTTTATTGTGCTTTGAATATTTTATTCGAACACCATCTTTAAGTTTTTCGAGTTTACTACGCGATGTTGATGAAAGATATACATCTGTTGTAATTTTTATGGAATCTTTATCCCAATTTTTAACATGTATACTGCCGTATTTATTTATAAGCTCGAGTGCAGCAATTTCATTTGCCGAGAACGTTTCGCTGTAAAGGGTTCGTTCTGCATAGGTTTGTCCCATAAGCAAATTGCTATTAAGTAACAGTAAGCTTATAAAAATAAACAGTGTGCTTACACCAATTTTTTTCGGAGCCTTTGATAAAATAGTGTTAAAGTCAAGGCCTTCCCCGATTTCAATTCGGGAGTTTTCTATATTTTTAAAGTTAGGAAGTTTACCCATTGTAAATACCCATTTCAAAAACAAGGATAACGCAGTATTTGACACTTTTTTGCAAAGACTATAC
This sequence comes from Salinivirgaceae bacterium, assembly GCA_027858735.1. Classification (GTDB taxonomy): domain Bacteria; phylum Bacteroidota; class Bacteroidia; order Bacteroidales; family SZUA-534; genus GH45. The sequence goes on along the minus strand of JAQICC010000330.1, from coordinate 20,748 downwards.
ATCATATTCAATTTCTTCATTGTCGTTCGGTTTTAATTGTTGAAGAAGGGTCTCTAAAATTTCAAGTTTCATTTGATAACTCTGAATCATCGCCTCAATAACATTCTTGTTATTAATATCATCGTCCAAATCAGACTTTAATTGTTTATAAAAAGCATCGAGCTCTTTAAAATCAATCTGAATATCTTTTTCTAATTGCGGATCGCCAGCAAAAAAAGGTTCAAGCTCAACCATTTTTTCATTAATTTTGGTTAAATAATAATATTCACTTTCAATTAATTGCGCCTGTTCTTCAAATTTTTGCTGGCTATTTTTTGCCAGTTTTTCACCACTACCCCATTTGCTATAATTTGTACCTAAAGCAAAACCTACGGCAAAAATTAATATTGCGGCAGCATACTTCACAAATGTTAAAGGCCTTATTTTTGGTTTCACTGTATTTTTATGAATAGCGTTCCAAACTTTGGGGCTTGGCTCATATATATCAAAAGCCTCCTTGTTCTTTTGCACGAAATTTTCAAGTTGCTTGTTCATATCTATATTTTTTAATTATAGTCTTCAGTCCACAGTCTTCAGTCCACTCACTGCTGACTGTTAACTGCCTACTGCCTACTGGAGACTGTCAGCATTTCCAAAATCCTCTTCTTTCCTCGCATATATTGACTTTTCGATGTCGATTCATTGATATCCAATATTTGTGCAATCTCTTTATGATCATATCCTTCAAGCAGATATAGCGAACAAACCAAACGGTAACCATCCGGAAGTTCCATTATGGCTTTGTGCACTTTTGCTACTTGCAGTTCAATGCTACTATAATCAATATCCTCATCGCTTATAGTTTCGTTCTCGGTATCGTTAAATATTAATTCAACCTTTCTTCTATTTAAAGTATTAATGCATCGGTTTACAACAATTCGTTTTAACCATGCCCCAAAAGTTGCTTCGTATTTATAAGAACTTAAATTCTGAAAAGCGTTGGTGAATGCCTCTTGCAATATATCTTCGGCATCTTCCCTCGAATTGGTCATTCGCATACAAATATTAAACATTGCCTTAGCATATTCATTATACAGGGTTTGCATGGCCTTTGCATTTCCTTTTTTAGCGCGCTCAATTGTGTTGCCAAGTATATTATGTTGCGATATTTCCAATTTCTTTTTGTTTTCTGTTTATTAAAGACAAGATAAAAAATTAAGGGTTGCATTTAGAGTAAAGTTTTTTCAGAAATTTACTCTAAATGCAACCCTAATTTCATGACAATTGAAAAAAAATTTACCCCTATTGTTAATTTTTAAGAATCTCTCTATTTATATTGATGCTTCAGATTTGCATATTCAAGGAAGACTTAAGATTAAGCAATGCATAAAACTAATTGAAAAGTACCAATTTGTTCATTTATTTCTCATAATGCATTTTTTACGATATTTACGAAATCATAACAACCATTCTAATTCATTCAAAAAGAAAACTATATGATTTTTTTTAAACTGTTGATCGTTGCAATAGTTTACTTACATGCAGTGCTGTAAATAATAAGATTTATATTATCGGCGGATGGGATAATAATAATCGCTCAATTTCGTCGTACCATACAATTGTAGAAGAATCCAATTAATGATACGTGGACACAAAGAACACCCATGCCTACACCAAGAACTGGCCATACGAGCAGTGTTGTAAATAATAAAATATATGTTATTGGTGGATGGAACGGTTCAGAAAAATTGAAAACGGTATCAGAATACGATCCATTAACAGATATCTGGACTGAAAAAGCTTCAATGCCGTCATCACTATGTTTCTTAAAAAGCAGTGTTGTGAATGAAAAAATATATACGGTTGGCGGATGGAACTGGGAAAGTGAGCTTTCCTCTAATTCCGTATCAGAATATTCCCCAAAAACAGATACATGGATTGAAAAGACACCTATGCTAAGCCCTCGTTCCGAAGCCGGTTGTTGCCAAATTGATGGCAAAATATATGTCATTAGTGGATTTAACCATGGCATTTGGCTGAACTCGGTTGAGGTATACAATCCAACAAATGATGACGAGTAACTACCAAACTTTACAGTAGATTTTGATGGAGGAATTTACAAAATAGCATTAATATTAAATCACAAGTTTATTTTAAATAACAATCTGCGAATCTGTGACTTTTCTTTACACAAAAAACAACACTACCCCACCCACAGTAATAAAAGCACCAATAACTTCTTTCAACGTTACTTTCTCTTTATAAAGAAGTATTGCAGGAGCAATTATTAATACCGGAATTATAGCCATAATAGTTGATGCTATACCAACTGTAGTAAATTTTACAGCCAATAATGAAAGATAAACACCAATAAAAGGTCCAAAAAATGCTCCAATAGAAATAAACTTCATGGCAGAAACATTTGTTGCCGCTTCTTTCACTTTTCCCCAACGTCGAATTATCGATATAAGAATTACAAACCCAATAGTTCCGGTAATAATACGTATTTGGGTTGCCGCAAAAACATTGTAGTCGCCCATTCCGTATTTACTTAACACCAATCCTGTTGATTGTCCTATAGTGCCCAACAATGCAAACAAAAGTCCTTTAACAGGAAAGGCAAATTTTATATTGTTCCGCTTTCCCTTCTTTTGATCGTCGAGCTTTTTCTTTTCAGTTACCACTAATATAATTCCTCCCAAAGTAACCGCCATGGCTAAAAGTGATTTCGTGGCCATGGTTTCGCCCAATACAGCCCAACTTATAATGGCTGCAAAAGGTGGACTTAGCGAAAATACCAACATGGAAATTCGAGCGCTTATAAGTTCATAGGATTTAAACAAAAAGTAATCTCCAAATACAAAACCCACCAATCCAGAAATACTCATCCATATCCAGTTAAACTGCGATGCGTCTGTCGGAAAAAACCGTCCTCGTACAAAAAATGAAACCACTGCATAAATTGCAAAAGCAATAAGCAAACGAATAATATTGACTGAAAGCGAACCTGCTTTACGGGTAGCTTGCTGAAAAGCTAATGCTGTAGCCGTCCAACACACTGCAGTGCCTAATGATATAATTTCGCCTAAATGGGTTTCAAACATTGTTTATTTTTCCGCTAAAGATATGTATTCTGAATTGAACACTCATCGGTTAAAAATTATTCGCGTTCTAAACTAAAAAGTCAACAGGCCACAGTCGCCAGTCATATGGTAGCATCGGTCTATTATCAACAAAATGATTTCGCTTTGATTATGAAGCAATTAATAAACCAAGTTTTGCTACATGATGGGGACATCTTGGGTCTGAGGTTCTGCTGACTGAGAACTGGAGACTGAGGACTTCACCACAAAATATGCTTAACAAAACAAATTTCGTCAACGAATACGCTTGTCAAACCTTAAAATATTGGTGAACTTTCATTTCTAAATAATCAATAAATAACAATATGAAAAAATCAGCAATAATTGACTTTATAAAACACGTAAATCTATTTAAAACACTTGATAATAAAGAGCTTGAAACTCTGTCTGGCTTTTTTATGCAGAGATCTTACGAGAAAGGAAGCTATATTTTCAAAGAACATAGTCCAAGAAACTCGGTTTTCATTATATGCTCAGGCGAGATAGAATTAATAAAACGCACCCCCTTCGGCGAGGAAAAGCGTTTATCTTTCTTCCGAAGTAAAGATTTTTTGGGCGAAGGTTCCCTAATGGATAACTATCCACACTCCACCTCTGCTCGTGCTATGACAAATTCAGAGCTCCTTGCATTGCCTCACCCCGCACTAAAAAAACTATTTGATGAACACCCAAGCATTGCTCTGAAAATATACCGCCATCTTGCAAAAGTTATAACACGCCGTATGAATCAAGCTAATGTAAATTTGGTGAACGCAGGAGCTCAATATATTTCGGGCCAAACACGCAGCGAACATGATTTATTGGGCGATAGAGAAGTGCCTTCAGAAGCGTATTATGGAATACAAACTTTACGTGCTAAGGAAAACTTTAACATAAGTGGTGTAACACTTAACTTTTATCCCGTTTTTATAACTTCCTTGGCTATGGTTAAAAAGGCTGCAGCGCGCGCAAACAATGAAATAGGTATGTTAAACAATGAGTTACAACAAGCCATTGACCAGGCTTGCGAAGAGATTATAAAAGGAAAATATCATAGCAACTTCTCAGTAGACATGATTCAAGGTGGCGCAGGAACATCGACCAATATGGCTGCCAATGAGGTAATTGCAAACCGAGCCTTGGAGATTTTGGGCTACGATAAAGGTCAGTATGAGCATTGCCACCCCAACAATCACGTTAATTTATCGCAATCTACCAATGATGCCTACCCAACTTCGGTTAAAGTAGCCTTGTATAAAAATAACGATCGGCTTACCGATGTACTTGAAGAATTAGTACAATCGTTTAGAGACAAGGCCCACGATTTTCGTGATGTAATTAAAATGGGCCGTACCCAGCTGCAAGACGCAGTGCCCATGACACTAGGCCAGGAATTTGAAGCCTATGCCGTAACACTTGGAGAAGAAATAGAACGCCTTAATGAAAATGCCAAACTATTTTTAGAAGTAAATATGGGGGCAACAGCCATTGGTACAGGCATAAATGCAGAACCTGGCTATAGCGAAAGCTGCATAAAACATTTGCGTAATATTACCGAGTTGGATATCGTTCTAGCCGGAAATCTGGTTGAAGCCACACAGGATACTGGTTCGTTTGTTATGTATTCATCGGCTATTAAACGTTTGGCAGTAAAGCTTTCAAAAATTTGTAACGATTTGCGCTTGCTTTCATCAGGGCCGCGAACCGGTTTAAACGAAATTAACCTACCACCAATGCAACCCGGTTCAAGCATTATGCCAGGCAAGGTTAATCCGGTAATACCCGAAGTGGTAAACCAAATAGCCTTTAAAGTAATTGGCAACGATATTACGGTTACCATGGCTTCAGAAGCCGGGCAACTCGAATTAAATGTAATGGAACCCGTAATAGTACAAAGCATTTTTGAAAGTGTTGAAATGCTGAAAAATGGCATGGAAGTACTTAAATTCAGATGTATTGATGGCATAACTGCCAATGTTGAGCATTGCAAAAACTTGGTGCATCATAGCATAGGTATTGTAACTGCACTAAACCCAGTATTGGGTTATGAGATTTGTAGTAACTTGGCCAAAGAAGCTTTAAAAACAGGCCGAAGTGTTTACGATTTGGTTTTGGAACAAAAGCTGCTTTCCGAAGATGAACTAAAAAATGTATTAGCTCCTGAAAATATGATTGTTCCACGAAAAATGCATTAAATTATGGGATAACTACGAATATAGTGGAAAAACCTATAACCAGTACATTTTTCCCATGGGATATAGTCGACAGTCTTTAGTTCTCAATCGGTATATTGACTGTGGACTAAAAACTGAGAACCTGCCCGACTAATTGTTCAGGCGGGCTATTAACCTGAAAATCAAAATATGTACATCGTATAAAAACACCCACAAAATTGATAGTAGAACTTTTACTTTTATAAGTACCTTTGAGACTTCTCTATGAAACTCAGTATTATAAGCCCATATTTGTAACACAGAGTTTCATAGAACCAACACAGAGTTTCACAAAGTTAAAATGTAACATGCCACAAAACAAACTTACGCTCCTCAGCCCATTTAAAATAACCACTGCCGACACTGATATGCACCATCGTTTGCGAATAGGATCTTTGGTTAATTTGTTATTACAATCAGCAATAAATTCAGCAGACAATCTGGGTCTCGGATTCGAGAATCTAAACAAGCAAAATCTGGCATGGGTGCTAAGCCGCATAAATGTTGAAATTTACAAGCCCATTAAATGGTCGGAGCAGATTGTGGTTGAAACGTGGCCTAAAGACCTTGATAAAATTCTTTACATCAGAGATTTTGTAGTTCGTAACGCTTCGGGAAAAATAATGGCTAAAGCCACATCGGGCTGGCTGGCTATTGACATTGAACGCCGCCGTCCAAAAGTAATAGAGGGATCGACCTCCGAAATATTTAGCCAGTTAAAGGAGAAACATGCCATTGCTCAATTTCCAGGAAAACTAATGCCCGTTAAACAAGGCGACATTTTCAAAAATAAAGCCCGCTACTCCGATATTGATTTAAACCAACATGTAACAGCAACCCGATATATTGATTGGATGATGGATACTTTTGATATAGATTTTCACAAAAACAATTATCCTAAAAAGCTTGTTATTAATTATTTAAAAGAAACATTGCCGACTGAAATTCTTAAACTTACTCGCAGTAATTGCGAAAATGTTTGTTCTTTTGAAGGAGAAAATGGTACCAGCTCTACTAAAGCTTTTCGAGGGTTAATCGAGTTTTAGTAAGGTTATTTTGAATGGTTCTAAACTATTTAACAAGCTCTATTTTCCCGTACATAATACGTAACTTTAACTTAAATAAAAATAATAATAAATTAGCGATGGTTGATTTTAAAGCACTCTTCAAAATTTCATATGGCTTATACCTAGTAAGCTCAGGTGATAAAAACAAAGGAAATGGTTTTATTTCAAATACCGTATTTCAAGTAACTTCTGAGCCTGCAAAGTTTGCAGCCTGCTGCAATAAAAATAATTATAGCGCTGACATCATTAAAAATACTGGAGCTTTCGCAGCATCAATACTACAGCAAGAAACAGCATCCAATATTTATGGTACATTTGGCTATAAGAGTGGTAAAGATGTTGACAAAATGAAAGGAATGGATATAATTTATGGTAAAACCGGAGTACCCATAGTTAAAAACGATGCCATTGCCTATATTGAATGTAAAGTTGTTGAAACCATTGACTTGGGTAGCCACCTTATGTTTATTGGTGAATTGGTTCAGTCGGAAGTTTTGGATGAAAACAACGAACCATTAACCTATGCATATTACAGAACAGTGAAAAATGGTGTAGCACCTAAAAATGCTCCCACCTATATTGATAAATCGAAACTAGAAGATAAAACTATGAGTGAAAGTAAAGAAAGACACCAATGTATTGTATGCAAATACATTTATGACGATGCTGATGAACAAGTACCATTCAAAGAATTACCTGATGATTGGACATGCCCGGCTTGTGGGGCAGAAAAAAGTGATTTTATTCAGATATAGAGGCCACAGATTCACAGATTTTTTAAAGACATAATTTTCTTTTTTTATTAATCTGAAAATCTATGGCAATTCATCCCAACAAAAAAATAAACGTTAATTCATAATATTTACACTATGGAAAAATCAATAAAAGGTACCCAAACCGAACTAAATTTATTAAAGGCCTTTGCTGGTGAATCGCAAGCACGCAATCGCTACGAGTTTTTTGCCAAGCAAGCGAAAAAAGAGGGTTACGAGCAAATTTCTGCCATTTTTATGGAAACTGCTTTGCAGGAAAAAGAGCATGCCAAGCGTTTCTTTAATTTTCTTGAAGGGGGCAATGCTGAAATAACAGCTACTTATCCTGCCGGTATAATAGGCACCACTAAAGAAAACCTTAAAGCAGCTGCTGAAGGTGAAAATGAAGAGTGGACGGATTTGTATCCTGAATTTGCAAAAATAGCTGAAGAAGAAGGTTTTAAAGCAGTAGCTGTAGCCTTTAAAATGATTTCGAAAGTAGAGGCCGAACACGAACGCCGTTACCTGAAACTTCTTCAAAATATTTCGGAAGATAAAGTGTTTATGAAAGACGGTAAGGTTTGGTGGAAATGCCTAAACTGCGGTTATGTATACGAAAGTGAAAAGGCACTGGAAACGTGTCCAGCTTGTTTACATCCAAAAAGTTATATGCAAGTTCGCGAAGAAAATTATTAAAATTATCACATTATTAATAATAGTAAAAAAGCGTTTGGGAAACCAAGCGCTTTTCGTTAATATTCTCTCAATCCCTTTTCAATATATTCATGATTCCAAATATCATACAACTCCTTTTTCTGAGGTATTTCAGCCGGTTCAATCATTAAAAGATTTTTATAATCACTACTTGTTACTGTTTGTGTAAAAGCATTGGTTTGTTGATAATCGTAGCTTTTATTAGGTAAAATCAACGATGATAAATTTCCATTCAACCTTCCTTTATCAGCAATAAAAATACCATCATAGCGAATTCCATTTTCATTATTATTGCGGATATAACCTTTTTCTGATATTTTAGCTTCTTTTGCTCCAAGCGTTTTAGCCATCATTGTCTTAAATCCAGCTTTTTGAAAACGATTTTTAAAAAAGAAAGAGCAATAATTAATGGCGATAGGAATATTATTCAGCTTAGCATAATTCATTATTTCGAGTGCTGCTAATTCCGACTCAAGAACAATGGGTTGTTCGGCTGGAATGAACGTATAATTGCGTGTTATCATTTTTTTAACATTGTAAGGTGTTAATCGCATTTGATGCAGATTAAGTCGGGTAACTCCAGCCTCAACCATTTCAGGAAGTAATATTTTAAGTTTTTCGGCTTCTTCAGGAACCGCCGGTATTTCAATGGTAATATTATCAAAATAGCTTCCAGCATTGGCTATGGCATCAAGCTTAAAATTGGTGGCTCCAATATCAAAACGCACTTCATTTAGCCCTGCATCTGCCAGTTGAGCAAATATTTCTTTATTGCCCAAAATACCATTGGTGTACATCCATATATACAAATCTGGATCGCCGTTTTGTCGCAAACTTTTTAAATAGGCCAAAACCCGTTCTTTTACCAATAAAGGTTCTCCACCACTAAATCCTACTCCTTTAAATTTAAAATGTTTAATATATTCTGTGTACGATTCTGGCGTTGCAAAAGTCATTCCTTGCGATTCGGGTAAATCATCGGCATCTTGAGCCGAGGGACAATAAAAACAAGAGGCATTGCATTTTCCTGTAATAAACAAACAGCTCCATAACCCTTTACCACAAAGCTCACAGCCTTTCGATATTCCATTTAAAAAGGGTTTGGTTCCTTTAAACAAGGTCGAATCTTTAAACGCAATTAATAATTCATCGCGTTTTTCTTGAAAATCAGCCACTTCATAAGGGCTTAACCATTTAATTTCTGGATAGTTGCTATAGGCGATTTTATGCTTTGTAATAAAATCGTTTAAATAGCTAAAATACGCATTCATAATGCTCTAACTAAATATGTAACTAATGAAAAAAGCATTGCCTTATCTGGGCAATACTAAGTAGAAGAAGGAAGTATTTTTATAACTTTGAAAAAAATACAGAGAAGAGAGCGGATTATACTTTTGAAATAATCCCTTTCGAGTTTTTAGTATATACTAAATCTTTCACCTTAGCATGTAAAGGTATTCTTTCCTTTATTAAAACACTATTAATGACGGAATTACTTTTAATGTTGGTTTTGTGAAGAAAAAAAGTCAGTACTTAATTCATATTCAATTTGAACCTCATTCTATTTTTGAATTGGTTTTATTTGTAAATTGCTCTAATTTTAATTACTAAAATATTCACCTCAACTAAACAGTTATTTAATTAAAAATGAATAGTGCATCAGTCAATTGGTTTTTCACAAAGCTAAAAAATGATAACCAGTGCCTGCTCTACAATGGGAGTTTTAGCGATGATGTTACCTTTAAGTTAGTAACCCTTAGTGAAGCCAATCTGAAAAACTATAATGAAGGAATGAAAACTCAGCGAAGAGTTTCTTATTTAATGGCTGAATGTTTTCAGAATATTATTCGTCATGGCGAAAAGGAATTAATTCAAAAGGATTCGCAAGATGAGACGAGCTTTTTTATGACACGATATTCCTCAGGTAAGTATTATATAATTTCAGCTAACTTAATAAAGAATGATAACATTGAAGATTTAAAACAACAACTTGATCAGTTAAATAAACTTGACGAAGAAGAGTTAAAAACACTATATAAAAAAGTTATTCGCTACGGAGAAATATCGGATAAAGGTGGAGCCGGTTTAGGTTTAATTGAAATGGCTCGAAAATCGGGTCACGAACTTGGATACTCTTTCGTTGACTTTAGCAAAGATTCTTCAATATTCTATAATCAAATTGTGTTGCAGTCTGAATTTGAGCAAACCACAACGGAAAATGATAATAAACTTGGTATTGAAAGTGCTAGCGTTTTTCATGAATTGCTTAGACACGAAAATATATTGATGATACAAAAAGGCGATTTTTCACAAGAATCAATTTTACCCGTATTAAATATTATTGAAAACAGTATTCTAAGTAAAGGTTCTAAATCAATGAAAATGAAGAATGTTTATATTGCTATGGTTGAGCTGTTGCAAAATATAAGTAAGCATACTTTTAGTACAAACGAGATTAGAGATGGAATCTTTACCCTATCGAAAAAGCAGAAAAACTTTATGGTTTGCACTGGCAATTATATTGAAAACGATAAAGTTACAGCATTAAAGAGTCATTTAGATAAAATAAACTCTTTAAATAAAGATGAATTGGAACTATTGTATTCTGAAATACTTATGAATGATCTTGACAATGAATCAGATAACTCTGGTTTGGGTCTCATTAATTTAGCCCAAATAAGCCTAAGAAAATTTGAATTCCATTTTGAAAAAATTGATGCGCAAAAATCAATTTTTACTATCGCTTCCACGGTATAATTTCAATAATTGAACAACCTTTTCAATTTGCCTACAATCATCTCAAAATAAGTCAATTGTAAACATTAACGCATGTCATATATTTTGCTGAAGATCAGCAACATCCAGAAACATATCAAAGCATTAATTCAAATACCTTATTTTTTAATAAATCAAACCCACACGCTCTCAATTATTACAATTATTCAACGGTAACCAATCCTTTTAACCTAATATCTTCGCTTGAAGCTCCCACCTGAATTTCAAAATCACCTGGTTCAACCATATAGCTGCGACGCATAGAATCATAGTAGCGTAAATCTTTATCTGCTTTCAAAGTAAATTCAATGGTTTTTTCTTCCCCTTTTGCAAGAGCTATGCGTTCAAATTTTCTAAGTTGCTTAATCGGCATCCAAATGTCCGATTTAACATCCTTCACATATAACTGAACCACTTCCTCCCCATCGGTTTTGCCTGTGTTCTTAACTTTTACCGAAACTGTAAATTCGTCTTCAGCACAAATTTTGATATTATCAATTTTAATATCGGAATATTCAAACTTCGTGTAGCTTAAACCATGTCCAAACGGAAATAGGGCTTTTCCTTCGTAATACCTATAGGTAAAACCTTTACCTGCTCGCATATTGTAGTCTTTAAAATCGGCCAATTCATCCGTCGATGTATAAAAAGTAACGGGCAAGCGTCCTGCTGGATTATAATCGCCAAACAAAACATCGGCAATTGCATCGCCACCTCGCTGACCTGGATACCAACCCATTAATATGGCTGGTAATTTCTCATTTAATCCATCAAACGAAATGGCACTGCCAGCCATCATCACAAAAACAACCGGTGTTCCGGTGTCCATCATGTCTTTTAAAGCTTGTTGCTGAACCGCCGGTAATTCAATTTTCGTTCTATCTCCACGATTAAAGCCCTCAATATTAGTGCGGCCTCCCATTTCTTCACCTTCCCAAGTTGCATCCAAGCCTCCAACAAAAATTGCCACATCGGCACTTTTAATGAAAGCCAGCTCCTTTTTTGATAGCGCAAGCGGATCATCATCATCGGCTGCTTCTTCATTTGGAACAGACCAAATTAACTGAATCCCGGCTCCTTGTGCAGCTTCGTAAAACTCAATTTTTATATCGTAGGCTTTCCCTTTTTCTAAATTAATTTTACCTAAATATGCCTGCATTCCATGATTTGACCAATCTTCGGCTATTAATTGATCATTAATCCATAATCTGCCTCCATCATCTGATCGTAAACCAATATTAAATTCCCCTGTGCTGGGCGCTTCAAGTTTTCCTGTCCATCGAATCGAAAAATTATCGGCTTCTAAAGCTTGTTCTGGTGTAATTATCCCTTGTGCAAGATCGGTTGAAGTAGGTGAATCGGTATCATATAAGAAGTTTATTTCAGTATCGGTTTTCACTAGCACTGGTTTTCCGGTTAGTTCTATACCTTTATAATATTCTCCTTTTAAACCAGAAACTTTTTTACCGTTCGCATCAAAAACAAACAGATAATCACCACCAATAACTTCAAAATCATCGTCAGATAGCTCATTTATTACTAAGGGACAACCTTCAAAGTATTGTACTTCAACATTAGCTCCAATAGTATTTTTAATTCCGTTTAACACATTTACCGGATTTGAAGCAGTACCATGGTAATTAGCATATAAAGCTGCTATACTATTTGCATTTGGCCCCACAACAGCAACTTTTTTTAATTTGCTTTTATTTAAAGGCAATAAACCATCGTTTTTTAACAGGGTCATTGATTTTTGCGCCATTGTTAAGGCCAATTCATCGTGCGCTGCACGTTCGTTAACAACATACGGTATTTGTGCATATTTTACCATATCAACCGGATCGAACATACCTAGTTTCATGCGTGCTAACATTAAGCGGTAAACCGATAAATCTATTTCCCCTTCATCAATTAATCCTTCTGTAACGGCTTTTAACAATGCCGTTTGGTAAACTCCTCCACAGTTTAGATCGCAACCTTTTCGTATTCCAATTGCTGCAGCTTCTTCCGCTGAATTTACTATTTTATGATTCGCATAAATATCATTAATAGCACCACAATCTGAAACCACAAAGCCATCAAAATCCCATTGATTTCTTAAAATATCCTCCAATAACAGCCAACTTGCACTTGCCGATTCACCATCAACCCTATTGTAGGCTCCCATAATAGAGTACGCCTTGGCATCAACCATTAAATTTTTGAAGGCTGGCAAATAAGTTTCCCATAAATCGCGGGTGTTTGGTGTTACATTAAAAGTATGCCTTTCGGGCTCAGGACCATTATGTACGGCAAAATGCTTGGCTGTAGCTACAACCTTCATGTATTTCGGATCATTCCCTTGCAAGCCTTTAACAAATTGCATTCCCATTTGCCCAGTTAAGAAGGGGTCTTCACCATAAGTTTCATGGCCACGTCCCCAACGAGGATCGCGAAAAATATTGATATTTGGCGACCACATGGTTAATCCTTTATAGCGGCCATAATCCTTGTTTCGCAATGCTTCATGATGCTTGGCTCTGGCTTCATCACTAATGGTTGTTGCCACTTTATACATATAGCTCGTATCGAAAGTTGCCGCCATACCAATGGCTTGGGGAAAAACCGTAGCTTTTCCTGCCCGAGCTACACCATGCAAACATTCATTCCACCAATCGTATTTATCAATTCCTAAGCGCGAAATTGCTGCTGAGGTATTTCCCAGTTGAGAAATCTTTTCTTCAAGAGTCATTTGTTCAACTAAGTCTTTGGCTCTGATTTCAAAATCGAGTGAAGTATCTTTGTACTTTGCCGTTTCAGTTTGTGCTAAAAGCGAAAAGCCAAAACCAATCATTAAAAATAGTATCAATATACTTTTCATAAATTACATTTTATATTATTAGTAAAACAGTCTGTCAAATATAGTCATTCCGACATTAAGATAAGCTAGGAACCCTATGAATTGATTGTATAGAACAGATAAAAAATGGCAGAGATTCGTACAAATTCTTCTAAAAAGATGCAAATTAAAAAGGCACCGTTATTCTAACAACAAATCACGCATGCAAAATTTCTGAAAACCCAATTGTGCCTGACTGCATTCATACAATACTCCTAAATGATCATTAATTGTACTACTATTATCGGCATTAAATATATAGCAGCCGATTCTATGGCTCTAATTTCTGACGTACCCAAAGTGCTAATAATAAATTCATTAACAAACAAACCTAGTGTAGTATCAAGAAGTTGAACGTTAATTTGCAATACATTATTAACATTTTTTAGTTTTAATACCGGATATTCAAATTGATTTTGAAATACCGTAGTATTCTCATTTGTTTTATCAGAGCACGATATTAAAACCACATAAATAATGGCAACTATTGCTATTATTCTTTTCATTAAAAAAGTTATTTTTTCAACTAGTCCTATTTTAAGCATAAGGATTTTTAAGTAGTGTAGAACAATCCATATTTTTTGCTTTCTGGATTCGGAACTCAGAAAGTTACTTTACTTTTAACGTTGATAAACCTTAAACACATTTATATGAAAAGGATAAGATCTTGCAAAAGACACTTCATAGTACTTATAACCATTACACTATTGGCTTCATGCAACAATTCAAAGAGTGAACTAAAAGTTTCGCAAACTATTAAAACCGATAGTGCCTGGACAAAACTAAGCCTTCGTGAGAAAATTGGCCAAGTTGTTTGTCTGAATTTTTCTCAACAACAAATTCTAAATTATAAGGATGGAACAGTCGAGCAATTTTTAAAGGATTATCCTGTTGGAGCATTATTTTTGGCCAGTTGGAATCTCTCTGGTATGACCAGCCAAGATTCTCTTGAGCATTTGTATCGCTCGCTTGTTACTGAGTTTTCTAACTCATCAAAAACACCTCTTTTATTTGTTGAAGATTTTGAAACAGGAATAGGTACAAGCATTTCAAAATACACACCTCTTACAGCTGAAATGGGGTTAGGTGCAGCAAATTCACCTGAACTTAATCGGATATTTGGAAATATTTTAGCCAGCGAAGCACGAAGCATTGGTATAAATTGGTTGTTACACCCCGTGGCTGATTTAAATATGAACCCTTTTAATCATATTACCAATATTCGCTCCATTGCCGATGATGCCGAACTTGCCATTAAACTTCTGCCTCATCAAATTAAAGCTATGCAAGGGTTAGGAGTGGCTGCAACAGCCAAACATTTTCCTGGCGATGGCACCGATGTAATTAACCAGCATTTTAAAACCTCAACCTACCAACTAACTTACGACGATTGGTTTCAGCAGCACGGTAAAGTTTTTAAAACGCTTATTGATAGTGGTGTGATGTGCATTATGCCCGGACATATCTCTTTTCCAGCCTACCAGCAAGAACTGCTAAATGATGAATATTTGCCTGCCACGCTATCAAAAGAACTTATGACCAACCTTTTAAAAGGCGATATGGGATTTAAAGGAGTAATAGTTTCGGATGCTCTTGAAATGGCTGGTATTGCCAATTATTACGAAAACCAGCTTGAAACCGAAATAGAATGCTTTAAAGCCGGAGCAGATGTGTTGCTTTGGCCCGGACTTGACTTTATTGACACCTTGGAAGCACGAATTTTACGCCGTGAAATTCCCATCGAACGATTAAATGATGCCGTAAGCAGAGTATGGAATCTTAAGAAACAACTTGGCCTATTTGACGCTCATTATAAACACATTATTCCACTTTCTAATGAGCAACTGGCAGAACATAGAAAACAAGCTTACGAAATTGCAAAAAAATCTCTAACTCTGATTTCTGATAAGGGAAAAATATTACCGATTAATGCTAAAACAGACAAAAATTTGCTAGTCGTTCTTGTTTCAGAAGTCGATCATGTTAAAACTTTTAATCCCTTATTATCAGCGTTAAAAACACAAGGATTTAATGTAGATTTTCACAACTCCATGTCTTTCTTCACCAACGGACACGAAATTCCAAAGGTAATTGAGGACTATGACAAAATTCTATTTGTTTTTTATAGCAGCCCCGGAAACCCATGGGGAACTTTAAGCCTGAATACCGATGAGGCCGGAACCATGTGGCTCGCAAACAAATTACCCTTCGAAAAAGTATTAAGCATTGGCTTTGGCGATCCGTATAAGAATCTCATATATATGTCGCGCACCTGGTGTCGCATTAATTGTTACAATGCCGACATTAATTCACAAAAAGCACTTGTTGAATTGTTAATTGGGAACGGTTCCTTTGAAGGAGTTTCGCCGGTAAATTATTTTGGCTTAAACTAATCAGAATAATTTAATAATTAAAACGAATAGTAGTATCTTCGAATTTTTACCCTAAAAACCTTTTCAAATGAAATATCTATTTGCAATAATCTTATTTGTTAATGGGCTAAATGTTTTAAATGCCCAATCTCCTGCTCTGAGTAACCCAAGCGTTGAAAAAATTGCCTCTGGATTTAACTTTACTGAAGGTCCTGTTTGGGTTGAAAATCAAGGACTGCTATTTAGCGATATTCCGGAAAACAAAGTTTACCTTTTAGATACCGATTCCGTAGTTTCTGAATATATAAATC
Source organism: Salinivirgaceae bacterium (assembly GCA_027858735.1). GTDB lineage: Bacteria > Bacteroidota > Bacteroidia > Bacteroidales > SZUA-534 > GH45. The sequence continues at coordinate 4,565 of JAQICC010000330.1, read as the reverse complement.
CTTCCGGCAAATCAAATGGCTTAGCTATAAATAATGATGGAAATTTGTTACTCTGCCAGCATTTTGACAGACAAATTGGTATATACAAAGACGGGGCAATAGAAACCGTTGTTTCAGAATTTGAAGACAAAAGATTAAACAGTCCAAATGATTTGGTAGTTAAATCATCGGGTACAATTTATTTTACCGACCCTCCATTTGGCTTGAACGACGAAGGACTAACTTCTGACCTCGGATATGCAGGCATATATTGCCTAACTGCCGATGGTAAACTTCATTTGATTGACAAAAGCATGCAATACCCAAACGGGATTTGTTTTTCACCCGATGAAAGCAAACTTTATGTAGTTGACTCGCAAATTGCCGATATTTATGTGTGGGATGTGGTTGATGATACCACATTTACAAATAAAACATTGTTTTATGACAACCCTGGCCAATGGGGAGATGGAATGAAAGTTGACGAATTTGGTTTTCTTTACGCAACAGCCAATAATGGATTAAGTATTTTATCAGCAGAGGGCGAACTTGTGAATAAGGTTACATTTGGATCAAACGGCCCAAGCAATTGTTGTTGGGGCAGTGAAAATGATGAACCTACTATGTATATTACAGCAGGAAATTCTGTTTTTAGAATACGAAATATTACAACTGGAACAGGAGAAAATATAGCACCAAACCCCATTAAATTTTACCCTAATCCATCAACTGAAAAAGTGATATTTGAGATATCTCCAAATATTGATGTAAACTCTGTTAAAATACTGAATATAAATGGCACTATAATAGAAATCCTAGCCTTAAATGAATCGAATACCGTTATTTGGAATGCACGTAATTCTGGTGCCTATTTCATTAGCGTAGAGACAACCGAATTGTGTTTTTCGGAAAGGTTTATTGTTACACCATAAGCTTTTTACATAATAGCCATCTCAAATCCTTTGCTATTAAACCAATTTTGGTCAATCGTTTCATCAACAATTTTATCCATTCGTAGCTGCATGGTTTTGCTCAAACCATTATCGAAAATATAGGTAACAGCCTCAGAAAATGATTTTAGCATGCTGGTATAAAAACCATCTGTTTTTATAGGTTTATCGGCACAAAACGCCTGAGCAATTTCAATATTGTAAAGCATTACATCGGCAATTATAGCCGGTTCAACACCTAAGGTTTTAAAATGCTTGATATACTTTTGAGCCACCGATCGGCGCATTTTTGGTTTGCGTCTATTTACAGGAAAATATTCTTTGCTGATTTTAAACTTGCATTCGTCCAAAAGCTTATTTTCGTTCGGGTTAAAAGCAAAATCATAGTATTGTTTTACGTCTCTAAACCGTTCATACAAATCAATTATCTGCTCTTGAAGTTGTGCTTTTGTTAATTCACTAACATACTTTTTAAGTTCCCGTTTGCTCATGAGGTAAAACTAACAAAAATTGATTCTATAAATTTAAGTAATTCAACAAATTTAAAAGGATAATTTAACCTTATTCAAGAACGTTTAGTCTAAAGCCAATGCTTCTTATATTTTCAACCTGCAGCTTTTCATCATATGCCAAATATTTTCTTATCCGTGACATAAACACATCCAAACTTCGCCCATTAAAATAACTATCGTCACCCCATATTTTTTTTAAAATTTCGTTTCTTTTCAAAATGGTATTGCTGTTCATAAATAGCATTTTTAATAGCGTTGTTTCTCTCAAAGTAAGTTTTTTCTCCGCTTTTTCGTGAGCCAATAATTGATTACTCAAATCCAAAGTATATTTACCCACTTTAATTAGTTGTTGCTTTTCTTCAACTTCAATAATTTTTTGTCGCTTTAAAAACACTTCAACCTTTAATCTCAGCTCCTCCATGTTAAAAGGCTTGGTAATATAATCATCGGCCCCAATTTTTAATCCGTGAATTTTATCTTCGGTTTGCGATTTAGCTGATAAAAATAGAATAGGGATTTCAGTATTAATTTCACGAATTCGTTTTGCCAACTCATATCCATCCATTTTGGGGAGCATAATATCCAACACACATAAATTAAATTCATGTTGCGCAAAATTATTTAAAGCTAATTGTCCATTATCAAAATGCATTACTTTATAGCCAAATTGTTCCAAATTATCTTTAGTAACAAATGCTAAAGCAGGATCATCTTCAACATATAATATACTCTTATTATGTTCTTTTACATCATTCATTTAAACAAACGGTATAACTATTGTAAATTGAGAACCTTTTTGTAGTTCACTAGAAACGCTTATTTTCCAATTATGCGATTCACACACTTGTTTCACATAAAAAAGCCCCAGTCCAAAACCTTTTACATCATGTAAATTTCCTGTCGGAACACGTACGAATTTTTTAAAAACCTTTTTAAAATAGTTTTTGGGTATTCCCCATCCATTATCAGCTATTATAAGCTCAATTTTATTTCCTCTAATATGTGTTTCAATATTAATTTCAACCTTATCATCATTATACTTTATAGCATTATCAATCAGGTTAAAAAGAATATTCGTTAAATGCAATTTATCCGCCATAATAATATAAGGTTGAGCAGTTAATTGCAAGTTAATATCAACCTTTTTATGGTCGGATATAAAGCCATTTTCAGAAAAAACACCATTTATAATGTCTTGCAAATCAACCTTTTCAATATCCATTACTGTTTTACCCTTTTCAATTCGGGCTGCTTTTAATACATTTTCAACTTGTTTGTTTAATCTTGTATTCTCTTGCTTTATTATTTGCGCATAATTATGAAGCCTTTCTACAGAATCGCCCCTTTTGAAATTCCTTAATACTTCACTTGCTATTCCAATAGATGAAATAGGAGTCTTAAATTCATGAGTCATATTATTAATAAAATCTTTCTGTAATTCGGCCAATTGTTTTTGTCTGAAAAATGAAAATATTGTATAAGCAAAGAAGCTTACTATTATTATCACCATAGTGGAAAGCAACAACCATAATTGCATTTTTTTAAGCAAATAAACATTACGACCCGATATGTTTATATAAAAATAGTATACCGGTAATTTTTCTAGATAGTCGTTACAAAAATTCAAATCTCCACTTGTCGATAATTTTTCGCCTGATGCAGAAAACCTTCCTGTATAATTCAAAGAATTTGCTTGACAATCGTAAATGGCAATTTCATGCTCAATGTTTACATTACGCTTATTAAATTTTGATCGAACTAAAAATTCAAGATTGGTTTGATTAAAATCGCAGGAAGCATCTACCAAATAGCAAGTTTCTGAAAGCTGTTCCACAGGATTAACTTCATTTGGCATGCAATTATGAAGTAAATTAATTTCTGTAGTAACTTCTTTTAAGGCCAAATGAATATTTTCATCGAGCTTTTCTTGCTGCATATGCCATGTAGTAAACAGCCAATAAATTTGAATGACCACAATTCCAATCAATGAAATTAAGCCAAGTATAATGGTAAACCGAATCTGTTTAACGCGCATAAAGGCGAAGTTAATAATAATGCATTAACTAACCTTAAGCATTAACGCTGCGTTAACAAAGTTTCTGCGTTACAAATAATTTCTTTTTAAGTATCAAATGCTGTAATCAATTTACGAATATATTCGTTTGATTTTAAAACCGTTACCAACTTCTTCATACCCATCAAGTGTGGCAAATGTGCTTTGAAAAGTGCCAAAAACAAATAAAAATTCCAAAATTATTTCAATTCTGGCAATCGTTTAACAAAAAGTATTTTCTCCTTCCAATAACTGTCCCAACTTGTATTATTACCATCAATGCTAACTCCACGAGAAACACAATGAATTACTTTGGGTTCATCCTCTTTATACTCATATACAATACCGGCATGCTGTGTACTCCATTTTCTACCATTTTTGCTGCCAAAAAATATTAGATCGCCAGGTTGCGCATCTTCCAAACTAATTATTTCACCTTCTAGTTGACTTTGCATATGTGCATTATGTGGTAGTTCAATATCAATACTTTTATACACATATTTCACAAATCCAGAACAGTCGAATCCTATTTCAGGTGTTTCACCCGCATATTTATAAGGAATACCAACCAAATCGGAAGCAAATTTAATTAATGCAGTTCTAAGTGAATCGGTTACAGGAATTTTGTGTGAAATTTTGGAAATATTTACCTGTTTTCCACCATAATATTTATAGTAATATAACAATGTGTCACCAGTATGCTTAGAATAGGTTTTAACCACTTTTTTAAGATGATTCGACTCATATTTATCGTCATCCCAACTATTAATGTACTGATTGTATGTAAGCATAATTGAATCCTTCCAGAAAGCATACTCGCTACCCAACTTCTTAGTATATACAGATGCCTTACTTAAATAATTCCACTGTTTTTTATTCGGTACTTCAGCAAACCGACCATACTTAATTATTTCAACTTTTGATAAAAAATAATAGGAAATCGGTAGCTGTGGATACTTCTTTTTTAATTTATTCGCTTTCTTTTCAACTTTCTCGATTTTCCCTTTTTGAAATTTTTTTTCAAGCTTTTTTTCAATTTTAGCAGAATTCTGAGCTTGTGCCGATACAAAC
>JAQICC010000275.1 GCA_027858735.1 Salinivirgaceae bacterium | reverse complement strand
TATTTGTGAACTTCATCAATAAGCAAGTGTTTTCCATTGTTTATAAAAAATTGTTCGGCCAAACTGTATAAGGTATTCCTTGTAAAGAATAGATCGTCCATAGCAAAATATAGCACCGTATTATCAATAGGTAAAAACTTTTTAGCATACTGTAATAGCAAAGTTGTTTTACCTGTGCCACGTGCCCCTTTAATAGCAACTAAGCGATGCTTAAATAAATTTTTTGTAACTAAAAATCGTTGAAATGTTAAATCTGTTTCTTCAATTTTTCGGTTTGATTTTAAAAATAATTTCTCCATTATAATGGTATTTATCATTTACAAATATAGCAAATAAATGTTATTTAGTATTAATAAAAAATTAAAATATTGTAAATATATAATAACAAAAAGGGCAAGATTGTTAAAAAGTCATCTTTTATTCGTGAAACTCCGGTTTTAAGAATGAAATGAATTAACCCCGAGCACTCGGGGGTAAGTTGAACGAATCCCGATAACTTGTCCCGATAATTCGGGAGCGGAGCGTATCGGGATAAATGAGTTTAATACTCCGATGCTTGCATCGTTGGAAAAAGGAAGCCTTTTTTTGATACCTCGTCAGCTTGCTGCGAGGTAGTTCATTTCAAATCGTATCAAAATACTTAGTGAAATTAGGATGTAATAAATCGAAAATAGAAAAAGCCGATGTTATTTCTGCATTTTTCCTTCCAAATTCGTGAAAATTCGTACCTGCCTTGCCGGTCAATGTCAATAAGTTAATGAATTAATTACATGTTTTTCCCCTCTCGCAAACCCCTCAATCCTCCAGAGAAATCGGGACGAGGCTCTAAAGGGGAAGAACGGCGCGCGGTATCCGCTGCGGCGGAAAGCAAAGGGTGTGCACGGGCAAGAAAGCTTAACTTATTGACATTGGCCTTGGCGGTAGGCAGGTAATTCGTGGCTAAAATAAATTATGGTAGGCTCTGGTTTAAGCCACGGTTTTAAAACAACAACGCAAACCCTTTGTCTTTTTTATTGTATTTTTCAAGTTCCAATGAAAAATATTTTGATTGTTGTTGACATATAAAATCTCTAAAAATTGAAAGGTCTTCAAGTTCTTCAGTTCTGTTTAGTGCAAGAATATAGGCTGCCATTAAATAATAACTACGCCGGTTTCTTTTATTGCTGTTAAAAAGATAGAGTCTAGGTCAGCATTGAATTTATTAATTCCAATTAAAAAGGGTTCTATTTTGGTGCTAACTTTTTTAGTTAAGCGCCACATATTTCCAGTGGCTATATCATCGTTTTCGTTGTAATTATCAGAAACAATCATTAAATCAATATCGCTATTTTCAGTGGCGGTATCCGTTGCATAGCTTCCAAAAAGGTAGGCATGCTTTACCGAAATACCTTCCGAATTTAATAGAATAATGTATTTCTTTAATAAACTTATAACTTCTTCTGTAGCCATACCATCAGGTTTTTAGTTTGTTGTAAATAGGAATTAATAATTTTTTTTGCTGGTATTTCAGGGTTGTAGTCAGGATACCTTCCTTGCAATTGGTATTTCATTAAGATACCCACTAATAATTCATCTTGTTCCAATAGCTCAATCTTCGCTTTTTCTGTTAAAGATATCAAATTGTGGGTTCGCGGGGCAATCTCTGTTGTATTTATTACTACGTGAGCTTTTAAAATCTTTTCAATTACCAAATGACAAAAAACAAACCATGTAGCAACCTATTCCGTTCAATAAGCACCTTTGCCGTTTCCAATGCATCTATGACACCATTCAACCAATATTCAATTTGTTTATTTACATTTAACATACTCTAGGGATTATATTCAAAGATAATACTTTTGTATCTATCTTAAAACAACAACGCAAACCCTTTGTCTTTTTTATTGTATTTTTCAAGTTCCAACGAAAAATATTTAGATTGTTGTTGACAGATAAAATCTCTAAAAATTGAAAGGTCTTCAAGTTCTTCAGTTCTGTTTAGTGCATCAATATAAGATGCACGGTCTTCCGTAAATATCTTTATTAAAGGTTCGTAATGGTAAAGTTGAATGTAATTCATTAACAATCGGGCCGTTCTTCCATTTCCATCACCAAAAGGGTGTATGTTAATAAGATTATAATGAAAATCTGCTGCCAATTTTAATACATCGCTTCCATTAACATTAGGTAGTTTGTCATTTGTTTTTATAAGTAACTGGTTCAACAGGGGGTCTACTTTTTTATAATCAGGAAAATATTTTTTATCCACATAAACCTGAGCAAGCCGCAAGTCGCCTTTTGAAGTATCAAAAGAACCACCCATGGAGTTAATCATTCCTCCAGTATGTAGCATTACCATTGCAGCAGTCTCTTTCAAAAAATCAATTGATAGTTTGCTTTTTGCCCGGGCTTTTTCTCTAATAAATAAGAAAGCATTATAATGGTCTTTTACCATTAAATGGTCTGTCAAAGGTTTGCCATTTGCAGTGATACCATTTTCCAATAATATTTTAGTGTCACTCTCAGTTAACGAACAGCCTTCAATTTTGGTTGAATGGTAAACCATAGAAATCATGGAAAACTTCTCATAATCAATTACCTCGGTAAGATTCAAGCCGAGGTATTTCTTTCTTAATAATCCCAATTCTTTCCACATGTGTGCAAAATTAGGATAAAATATATTGTTGATGTTAATATACGTGGTTATTTTTGCATTCGTCTTCTATAATTCCTGAAAATTAGTGCCTGACTTGCCGGTAGGCAGGTAATTCGTGGCCTCCTTTTTTTTCTAAATTTTTAAATTCTTTTGCCCTGATATCCTAAGACTATTTTTAATTCGTATTAATATGAGGACAATTAATTCTTATTTTATTGATGATTTTCTACTGAATGGTTACTGTTGGAATAAATCTATTCAAAATTTCCTTCCATAATTCGTGAAAATTCGTGTAATTCGTGGCTAAAATTTATATAACATGATATTAGCATATATTCATAGTTTTATATTTGAAGTTTTTCTAACCTACCTGATCCGCATCCTTACTATCAAAATAAATATAATTGAGAACTATATTAGTATTGTTTGTTAACGTTCAACGCCCCTAATGAATGTTATTCTTAGTCAGGATTATTTATTATCTTTGAATTAAATATTTTATTTATGTCAGATTTGCAATTATATATAAAACTTTCTTCACTACCCATTAAACTAAAAAGCGAAGTGGCTGATTATATTGACTTTTTGAAGAGTAAAAGGCTGAACTCCAATAAATCAAAAGGCAAGAGAGTAGCTGGTAAAGCCAAAGGGCTATTGAAAATTAAGGAGAATTTTGATGACCCAATTGAGGGATTTAATGAATATATTGCATGAATTTGCTATTAGATACCCATGTTGTTCTTTGGTTTATAACCGATAATCCAAAATTACCCCAAAATTTAAAACGTATTATTGAAGATGAGAGTAATACTTGTTTTATAAGTATGGCAAGTTTATGGGAAGTGGGTATTAAATATTCGATTGGTCGATTAGAACTTCAAATTAAACTTGAAGAGTTATTTAAAATTATTGAAGAAAGCGGAATCCAAGTTTTACCTATTTCAACGGAACATATTTTAGTTAATACAACGTTGGCATTTATCCATCAGGATCCCTTCGATAGATTAATTATTGCTCAAAGCATTTCAGAAAATCTGACGCTGGTTTCGAAAGATCAGTATTTTTCAAAATATCCAGTTGATTTGCTTTCTGTTTAATATTTAATCTTTTTTTATTAGTGAAAATTCGTGTAATTCGTGGATAAATTTTTTTTTGGACACTGTTAAACTGACTGTGCTCCGCTTTAGTGAGGCTTGCCATAAGTTCATTTCTAATGGCTAATGCAGGTTTAATATAAAAATCCAAATATCCATAAAGGAATAGTTTGCTTAATTCCAGTTTCAATGTTGTCTTTTACTAAATAGGCGTTGTTTATAGTATTTATTTGTTGTCGGGTTTTGTTTTTTCCTCCAATTTCAAAGATATAGCGATCATTAACTAAAAAATCTCCATTTTTTGGCAAATTTATTTTGTGATCATATGTCAATTGATTTATAAAGAAGGTTTCCCTCAAGTTTCCTGTTACCGCATTTTCCTCAGCAATTGCATAAATTAGGTTGGTGTTTCGTAAATATATCTTTTCGGGTTTACTTAGGTGGCTAATACCTTTATTTCTTTGGTGTAATTGAATTATTAGATGTGCTTTTTCCAATATTTCCAATGCTTTTATCATAAAAGGTCGCGAAAGCTCAATTTTCTCACTTAATTTACTAATATTGGGTGTAAATGGTACA
>JAQICC010000254.1 GCA_027858735.1 Salinivirgaceae bacterium | reverse complement strand
AAACCATAGATGGGCACAGTCTTACATGAAATATATTTTCACCCAATTGGGTGAAAACGAAATTAGTGTTAATTCGTGTAATTCGTGGCCTCAAAGAATCCGCTTGCGGATTTAAGGAGAATGTAACTAAAAAAGCACAAACTAAAGGAAGTTAAAACACACAGAATCAATTTATTTCAAGCAAATAAGCGCGTTGATCTTATTTTTCAAATCCCTTTAGCGGCTTAGCAATTTAAATAATTAAAATATATCAATCATGGGAAAATTTGAAATTTCAACCAGAACCGATGGACATTTTATGTTCAACCTAAAAGCTTCAAATGGCGAAATTATTATGACAAGTCAGGGTTATACCGTAAAATCTTCATGCCAAAACGGAATAGAGTCTGTTAAAAGTAATTGCTCTAAAAAGACAATGTTTACTAAAGAAGTAGCTAAAGATGGTAGTTTTTATTTTAATCTGACGGCTTTGAATACTCAAGTTATTGGCACAAGTCAAATGTACACTTCAACGCAGGGGAGAGACAATGGAATTGATTCCGTAAGAAAAAATGCACCCAAGGCAGAAGTTGTTGATCTGACGGTTAATTAAGATTCCTTTTATTTACTCATCAAAAATTTAAAATTTGTATCTGAACCCTATTTTTAATAGTGATACAATTCAACATCGATTACAATTAGGAATCGCCCTTTGTTTGTTATAGAAAATTATTTCATTGATAACTAAACGATGTGTTATCCAATTTATATTAACTATTACTAAAACAACTCTCGAAAATGAAAACACTTAAAATGGGAAAGATCATGATCGCACTTGATTATGATCCAACAGCACAGAAAGTAGCTGAAATTGGTTTTACTTTAGCAACAGCAATGAAAGCCGAAGTTATTCTGATGCATGTAATTACTGACATAAAATATTATTCATCAATTGCCTATTCGCCAATAATGGGATATACCAGTATGATGGACATGAGTCAAGTAAAAATTGACAGTGTTGAAAGTTTAATTAATGCATCGAACCATTTTCTTGATAAAATAAAAGATCACTTGGGTGATAAGGCTATAAAAACCACTGTTCAGGAGGGTGATTTTGCCGAATCAATAATAAACAGTGCAAAAAAACACGATGTAGATATTATTGTAATGGGATCGCATAGCAAAAAATGGTTGGAAAATATTCTTATGGGAAGTGTTACTGAGAAAGTGCTGCACGAAAGCGCTATTCCCTTATTTATTGTTCCTACTAAAAAGCGATAACTGCTTAAATTTTTCACAAAAAAAAATCATTTAAAGCGGCAATTCTAAGCGCTTAGCAACTTTAATTTATTAGTATACACTTAAAAATAAATATCATGAAAACATTACTTTACACAAAAACTAAAATTGTTATGGCATTTGTTATGGCAATTCTATTGGCAAGTGCCAGTGTTTTTGGACAAAAAACAAAAAGTAGCGTATTTGAGCAAGCCAATTTGGCCATGCAAAATGCAAAATCATTGAATGCAGATATTCTTGTACCCATGGAGTATGCTGAAGGATTGGATAACTATAATGATGCTCAAAAGGACTTTGATGCTGAAAAGGGAATTGTAGAAGTTGAAGCAACACTTGCCGAGGCTGTAATTCACTTTAATAGATCATCAGACTTTAGTGTTTCGGCTAAGCTTGTATTTGCCAATTCCTTAAATGCACGACTAGATGCTTTGTCAGCAGGCGCTGATAAATTTGCCAAAGAACAGTGGTTAGAAGCAGAAGAACAATTTGTAAAAGCTACCGAACAACTCGAAAAAGGCGATAGAGATGATTCCTATGAGGAATCGGTTGAAGCCATAGAAATGTACAGAAAGGCTGAACTACTAGCCATAAAAATCGATTTACTGGATGAAACACGTAAGTACTTAAAAAAAGCTGAGGAGTTGGATGTTGATAAAAAAGCACCAAAAACCCTGAAAAAAGCAAACTCGCTTTTCTTAGAATCTGAAAAAGATATTGAAACCAATCGCTACGATAGGGATTATCCCCGTATATTGGCAAAGCAAGCTAAATATGAAGCCAAACACGCCATATTTTTGAACAATTACATTATAAAAATTGACGATGAAAACCTTGAAATGGAAGATGTAATTCTGAATTACGAACAGCCAATTATTAATATTGCTGAAGCAATAGGTTTTGTAGCGCAATTTGATAAAGGGATAGACATGCCTGAAAAAACAATAATCGATTATGTCAATAATCTACAAGAAAAAAACAGTAGGTTCTTTATGGAAAATATTAAGTTGTCATCTAAAAATGAGCAACTGGAAGCCAGCATTGAAGTGCTGAACAAGGAAAGGGATGCGATTAATGAGGAATTCAAAACTGAAATAGGCAAACGTACGGCTCAAATGACTGCACAGATGAAGGCCATTGAAAATGAAAAGAAAGTCCTTGCATTAAAAATCGATCATCAAACAAGAATAGACAATAAGTTTAATATTGTATATGGAATTTTCGATAACACAGAGGCTGTGGTTTCTCGTACCGAAAAAGATATTATTATAAGAATGAACGGTTTTAACTTTGAGGTAGGAAAATCAGAAATAAAGCCTGCCGATTTTGAATTGTTAACCAAAGTGCAAACAGCCATTAAAACCTTCCCCAACAGTAAAATTATTGTGCAGGGATATACCGATTCATTTGGTGGAGACGTGCAGAATTTAAAACTTTCACAGGAACGTTCCGATGCAGTTACTAAATATTTGAAAGCCAATATGGATCTTAAAAACACCGATATAAGTTCAATTGGTTATGGCGAAAACAACCCTATAGCTAACAACGAAACCAAAGAAGGTCGCAAACAGAACCGACGTATTGATATTATAATTGTACCCATATTTTAGGTTTTATTGAATTATTTGCAACTTTCAAATTGAAAGTAATAGAACACAGATAACACAGATTAGAATGATCTAAACAGATATTACCAGTGATTATCAGTTAAAGTCCGTGTCATCAGTGTTCTATTTTTATTTTTAACATGTAATTTTAAGGATACTAAAGTCCTTTTTGAGACAACCTTATCATATTAGCCAATCCCCTTTTTCTTTATAGATTTATATCTATACTTTTCATTTCAATCTCATTAATAAGATTACGATTTTACTAAAAAATCACTTCAGTGAGGCTTAGTAACTGTGAATAATGCAACTTAAAGCAAAAGTTATATAACACATACCTAAGGCTTACAACTACCTTTGTAAGGTGATATTTTTCACCATAATTAATTCAAATGCAATATGAAAATTAAAAATTTAATATCAATACTTGCAATTGCAACGGTTGTTTTTGCAACGGGTTGTTCTAAAGATGACGATACTACCAACCCAGAATCATCTCAATCTCCTGTGGTAACTACCAATTATCCAGCGAATAATGCTACGGATGCAGCGCTAAATGAAACAGTTACTGCTACTTTTAGCCAAGCAATGGATTCATTAACCGTAAATGCCACAACATTTACATTGAAAAAAGGTGAAGTTGCTGTGGAAGGAACAGTTTCTTATGAAGGCGAAACTGCAACATTTATGCCTTTAGCCAAATTTGACAAGTCGACGAACTATACAGCAACCATTACAACGGGAGCAAAAAATCTGGAAGGTAATGCTCTAACAAGTAATGTTGTTTGGAGTTTTACAACAGGAAGTACCGAAACCGTTTTAACCGCGGTAGATCTTGGATCGGCCAGCAACTATATAATTTTGGCAAAAACGGCTATCAATAACAGCCCAACTTCAGCTATAACAGGTGATATGGGATTAAGTCCTGCTGCTACATCATACATTACAGGTTTCGATTTAGTAAATGCAACCGGATATGCAACATCAGCCCAGGTAACAGGACAAGTATTTGCAGCCGATATGGTAGCACCGACTTCAACCAATTTAACTACTGCTGTTGAAAATATGATAACCGCATACAACGATGCCGCTGGACGTTCTTTTCCTGACTTTATTGAATTAGGTACTGGAAATATTGGTGGAAAAACCCTTGCTCCAGGACTTTATAAATGGACAAATACGGTAACATTGCCATCTGACATAAGCATTTCAGGTTCGGCCGATGATGTTTGGATTTTTCAGGTAGCAGGAGACTTAACAATGAGTGATGCAGTAAATGTAACGCTTGTTGGAGGTGCACAAGCAAAGAACATTTTCTGGCAGGTTGCGGGTGAAGCAAGCTTTGGAACAACATCGCACTTTGAAGGTGTTATATTGTCGATGACAGCGATTACTTTTAAAACCGGAGCATCGTTTAAAGGAAGAGCATTGGCTCAAACAACAGTTATTCTTGATGCGAATACCATGGTAACACCATAATTGTAGAATAAACTAAATCTGCCCTGTACGGAAATAATTACAGGTGACGCATCTGAAAAGCATTACGAGTAAAATAACATAAATATAGAAATCATGAAAAAAATTGTAATAATTACACTAATAGCTTTGTGTTTAACCACAGTTAGTAAGGCACAAGATTACAATACAGGTATTGGATTACGGGTCGGATATACAAATGGTTTAACCGTTAAACATTTTATAGGATCAACGTCTGCACTCGAAGGAATATTAGGTACCCGATGGGGTGGCTTTGAAATTACGGGTCTTTATGAATTATCATATCAAGCTTTCCATACCGACCGGTTGAACTGGTACATTGGTTTTGGTGGGCATGTCGGTTTTTGGGATGGCAATAACACCTATTGGGGTGATGACAACAAAAATTATACAGTTATTGGTATCGATGGTATTTTAGGCTTGGAGTATAATTTTAGAGAAGTTCCGATCAACCTTAGTATCGACTGGAAACCAGCCATGAATATTGTTGGCTATACAGGTTTTTGGGGCGATGGCGGAGCATTATCTATACGCTATATATTCTAGAAACATAGGTATTACTACTGATTTGGTGGAAAAACTCATAAATGCTAGATTTTCATCAATTAGGATATAGTCAACAGTCTTCAGTTCTCAGCCTGACTGTTGACTGAAGACAGGGATCCTGCCCGACTAATCGCTCAGGCGGGCTGTTGACCAGATATTTTAAATATGTACATCTTATAAAATCATCCACTAAATTGGTAGTAGAATCAAAAAAAAACAATGATTAACGAAAATATAAAAACCATAGGATTCTCTAAGTGGAACCTTTGGTTTATGGTTTTTGTAATTTACTTCTATAGCATCGAAACAGCAAATGCTCAAATCGTTGCAAAAGATTCACCAGGAGCAATAACAACATTTAACAACTTTCGTGAGCCCAGTGCCATTTTTATAGGTAGTGGATTGGGCAATATGGAACCCCTTATTTTTGAAGGCGACCTAATTCCCTATTTTATGTTAAGTATTAATAAAAATGTAAGGTGGGGTGTTGAATTATCGCCACGAATTATTATGCGCATGTATAATACCGATTCCTATCCCGTGCGCACGCCTTCATTTATGCCTCGGTTTACTTTCTTCTATCAACTAATTGATAATGAAAATAAAAAGCGAGATTTGTTTACTTATTTTTCTCTATTTCATCATTCGAATGGACAAGATGGAAACTTTTACTTAGCCGACGGCCACACCATAAATACAAAATCAGGCAATTTTTCAGCAAATTGGCTTGAAGCAGGAGCCTTTTTTTCTCGTCCTGACCAGACCATATCTGGGAATATAAATTATTTCAAACTTTATGCTGCATATGATATTTCGCAAGAAGAAAATTTAGATGGGGTTTATGGGCGACTGCGTTTATTTGGTGATTTTAAAAACAATCTTAATGTATCAAACATCATTAATGTGTTCCGCAAAGCGGATAAATACAGCAAGGTTTTAATAAATCAATCACTTAAGTTAGGTTGGATTGCCGGTTATCTAACAAATACAAAAGAGTTAGATAAAAAGCGACTTATTTTTCAATATACCTTATCGTATGAACCGCTCTTTATGAATAATGTAAACTTGTTTGTACAGTATTATTATGGACAAGACTACTATAATATTTATTTTAACCGCACCCTTAATGTTATAAGATTTGGAATTGCTTCAAAAATTTAAGTTTTTAATTAGCCTGTCCATAAAGTCGAGAGTTTGAGCTAAAAAGTTCAAATTCGAGGCGTGTGAAAAATTCAAACCACAGTCCCGATATAGCTTTTGTAAGGTTTTTATATAAAAACCAACAAAAAGCAGATTCGGGATGAGGATTTGGATTTTGAGCGACAACAGCCTGCCCCCGATTATTTCGGGGAAGAAGTTGGACTTTATAGACAAACTAATTAGGGCTTTAAAAAAATTGTACAAACCTAAGCTCTTTAGCAATTAACCCAAAAATGTCATTGGTTTTTATTTTCTATTGACGGTCATTAGAAATAATACTTGTAAGTTTTTGTAAAAAAATCGTTTACAATGACATTTCGATAAAGAAAATCTAAAAATTCCAACAAGTTGAAATGTAAGATTTTCTATCCCGAGATCACAAAAATGCAATGGTTTCGTCTATTAATAGGATAACCTTTGTTTGTGTAGAAGTTTAATTATTCGGAAAACAATAAAAATGAAAAATTTCAAACTTAGCTCTAAGGTCTGCCAATATTGTCGTATCGCCTGTCTTATTTAATAAGCAGGCTTGAGAGTAAATTCGTATATATTTTGTTTAACAAACTGAGATACGCAATTGCCAGAAAATGTATCTGCTAATGTTGATTCTTTTGAGTAACTGGATAAATACAAATAGTTAAACGATAACTGTGTATGCAGCCATGTTTTTTTTACCTAAAAATAAATAACAATGAAATTAAAAATAAACATTAATGAAATCAAAACGGTAAATGAATTTGATTTTTATTGGAAAACAGAAGATTATATAAACCTGCTTAAAGAATTTGATTTTCTCGATGCGGAAAAAAGTAATAAAGCCGAACTATTAGATTTGCTTCTTATGGCAATTACCGACTTTGAACCCAATGAAGCGGCTCAAATTCTATTAACCTACAAGCTGAGTAAAGAATTAAATGAAGGTCAAATACATTCTTTATCACATGAAATGATTAATGATAAAGTGGCTGAGGAATATCCTGAACCAACCTTGCATTTTGCCCTTTTTAATATCAATCAACTCTTACACAGAGCTTATAACGGAATTTTTCCTAATACCGAAGCTTCAATTATCGATATGGAAATAAGTCCAATAACGGACAGTGATGGTGATGGTGAAATTAATAAAGAGATATTAATTAAAGCCTTGGGTGCAGGGTTAAAAGATAATAATCTGATAAAAAGATTATTTGAACAACAGATTTGCGGAAATGAATTATTCTCTGATGCAGCTAAAACAATTTGGAAAATAATTAAAATAAAAGATAATAATTATCTGCTGATAACCTCCAAATATTGGTTAGATAAAGAAGATTTTCTAAATTTTAAGTATGATACTGAAATTGTATTTTTTGAAGAATTGTAAATTGCCAACATGAATCTAACAAGCAACAAATCAATCTATTACAATGAGGCAAAATTATCAAAGAGGAAGCGAAAAGCGCAGAGTTTAGATTTTCTTGCAAAGGCTAGTTATTCATTTTCCTTAAAATATATGGCCTTCCTATCAATGTGAAAATGATAAAAACCAATATGATAATTAAGGGTATTGGTCTGTTTTGGAATTGTTCATAAGACGAAAGTAGTATGGCTATAAAACAAGCAATAGAACCAATAAGCGATAGTATCCTATATTTCATTTTTTGCTGATAGCTAATAAAATTGACGATGGCAAAAGTGATTAAAAAAATCAGACTTGCGGCATCAACTAACATACTCAACGACCCAATAGTTGCTAAAACAGCTGCCAATCCGGCCATAATAATAATGGCATAATAAGGTATATTCGCATTGTTTTCTTTAACAAAAATATGGGGTAAATCCTTCTTTTTGGCAACAGTCTCCATTAACCTGCCCGTTGAAAAAAGTGTGGCATTAATTGCTGAACCTGTTGAAAAAGCAGCGGCAATAGTCACCAAAACCAATCCTGTAATTCCAAAAGCGTGTTTTCCTGCAATAGATAATGCAACTTCTTTTTGCTGAATTAATGTTTCAGCACCAACCAGCATAGTAGAACCTAGTGCTACTAAAACATAAATAAAAATAACAGCAATAACTGCTGATATGGTAGCCCTGGGCAATGTCTTTGTAGGATTTTTAATATCTTCATAATCATACGACAATAACTGAAATCCTTCAAAAGCCATAAATATGGTGGCGGCTCCAATAATTGCTGTGCTCCAACTTTTAGGTTCAATCCCAGCTGTTAGTTGTTCTGGACTCCATTGAACTATTCCAAATATTGATAAGCCCAAAAGAATAAATAATTTTCCCCACACGGTTATTATTTCTAATCGGGATGATTCTCCCACACCTCGCAAATTTACTAAAGCCAATGCTGCAATTATTGTGAATGCTAATACCCGTGGAAACCAACTTCCAAGATTAAAAACATGAGCAACATAATGTCCAAATGTAAACGCATATACAGAAATTGTTAAAATGTATCCGATAATGAGTACCCATGATAAACTTCCTGCTATACCTTGGTGATTGATTTCATTTAGAAAAGTAAAAGCACCGCCACTTTTTTTATATTTAATAGATAATTGACTGTAACTCAATGCTGAAATGAGAGCAACAAGTCCGGCTAATACAAAACTCAACCAAGCCCATTGTCCGGCGGTGCTAATTATTACTCCTAAAACTGAAAAAATTCCACCACCAACCATACCTCCCACAGCCATTGACCATGTGGCATTGAAATTCATTTTTTTATTTTCTTTTGTCATCTCACTTCTTTTCTGTTATTATTATGCCCAACATTCCTTGGTTATGCCGTCGTGTGGGGTTTCAAAGCTCATCATTATCACCCCGAGATAAAGTTAAATAAAAGTACTGTATTTTCAATTACATATTTACCCCCACATTTGGTATAAGACGATGTTAGCGTTTCGCGCTTTATTATAGCTGTATGTTTTAGTCGGTAAACTCATTACAATCTTCAGAAGGAATATGAACAGCAGCTGCCTGTTGATAAACTAAAGTCGCTCCTAAATGACCAGTATAAATTAGAATACCTGAACCCATAATTGAAAGTACAATTAAAATAATCTTTAATAGATTTTTAATCTTTTTAAAGAAACCAAAGTACTCAAAAATAATTATGGTTGAAACTATAGAGAAAATCCAACCAACAATGTTGGCATTAATTTCATGGGTTTTAAGAACAGTTGGGTCACAAATCTGACGTGAAACAACTGAATCTGCAAGATTTCCTGTATATATCACTATCCATATTCCAAAAGTTCCGATTACTAAAAGTATTTTGGACATGTCTTCCCAGAAATTCTTTTTAATTATAGTACTTATCACTATAAATAAAGAACCTAATATCAAAACTGCTAAAGGGAAATGAACGAAGAGTGGATGCCAAATCTCCGTTCGCCAGAATTCAGGTAATTCATTCATATCATTCTTTAATTTTTACAGAAATTGGGTCCAATCTTTTACCAACTTTTTTCACCTCTATTTCAACATCATGACCTTGGGTGAGTTCTGAAAATTCAACATTTTCTCCATTTTTTGTCAAAGTAGTTTCTTCAATAAAATAAAGTTCAATTGTTTTACCGTTTTCTAACGTAACATAGATTTCTGTCTTCTCTGGTTCAATTTTCTTAATTTTACCATTATAAGTACCAGAATCAACTACATCCGTATTACCTCCACAAGATGATAAAACTATCATTAATGCAAAAGTCATCGTCAATAAAATATTCTTTTTCATAATTTATAAAATTTAAAAGTTATTAATTAAAATATATCAAATACAAAAATATAAATTTCTATTAAAAAAGTTGTCGAATCAGAAGACTTTACCTTTCAAAACGATAGCTTAGCATAAACGCTAACTAGTATATATCCACAAGTACGTATTAATATAACCACTATCTACACAGCTGTTATTTCAGCTGCACATCAGCAAAATAGTTGTTTTTTGTAAATGTATTCATGTGTGCATGTTGTT
>JAQICC010000220.1 GCA_027858735.1 Salinivirgaceae bacterium | reverse complement strand
ATAAGAAAGCTCCAAGAATGAGGCTTTCGCAGCATTGAAAATCAGGAGTCCCGAAATCTCGGGATGACTGGTTGAAATGCAAGAGTAACGAAATTATTGGAGTTTTCTTGCTGAGACTAAGTAGAGCTTTACTTGTGCCGCTAAGTAGTGCATTACTTAGGTACATGCCCGATGTAGGAAAAAACAACATTTGCTAAATTGATTGAGCGTAAGCGCTCAATTTGGGTTTTAGGCAAACTGAACAAACGGATATTATGTACAAAGTAAAAATTCTTATTGTTGAAGATGAGCTGTTAATTGCAGAAGATATTCGCATGCAGCTTACAAATCTGGGATATGAAGTTTCGGGTATGGCAGTAAGTTATAATGAAGCAGTTGATAGTATTATGCAAAACCTTCCCGATTTAGTACTAGTCGATATTCATATTGAAGGCAAAAAAGATGGAATTGAGTTGGGCGATTTTTTAAAAAACGAAGCTGAAATTCCATTTATTTATTTAACCAGCTATGGCGATAGTGCAACGGTTGAGCGCGCAAAAAAAACCAACCCTGATGCCTACCTATTAAAGCCATTTAAGGGTGACAATTTATTTACATCAATTGAAATTGCACTATCGAAAGCGGTTGAGGCAAATCGTGCGGTTGAGGCAACTCAAAAGCTTGAAGATTCAGAAAATCAAGACTTTGTACTTAAAGACTGTGTGTTTATAAAACAAGACAATATTTTTACTAAAATAAAGCTTGCCGACATACTTTTTATTAAATCAGAAGGTAATTATCTTTATTTATATGGTATTGACGGGCATAAGTATCTTATAAGAAGCTCAATGGGCTATTTTAGTAGTTTTTTAACCGACGAAAATTTCTTTCAAACGCATCAATCCTACATTGTTAATCTTTATCATGTCGACGAATTTTCGCCTTCTCATGTTAAAATACAAGATCAGGAAATTCCTTTATCGAAAAGTAGAAAAGACAACCTTTTTGCCATAATGCGTACAATCTAAGAAGTTGTTTTAAGTTTTAATTTTATTATTTTAGGCTTGCTTAAAATAATATGTTAGGGTTTAATGCCTGCTGGATTAGTGCAATTATTTTAAGCCCTAGTTTAAATTAGCGATATTATTTTGTATGCTTTTTAATATTTCGTCGCATTCGGACATTTAGGTGTCAATTGAATACCTGCTTGCGACGATCTTTATTGACTATTCCTCAATCCGAATATTTGTGGAGTAACCAACAATAACTCTTCAATCCTTTTTGACAACGAAAGACTCAAAAATAGAACAAAATAATTTTTTATAATAAATTCTTTTTCATGCCTTTTTGTGATTTTAGTTGTTAATACATATTTCTTTTAATTAGGCTTCAAAAAAAAGGCCCATGGCGGGCGCCATGAACCAATTTAAATAGGGATGGGAAAGCATGAATTGAAATAGGTTAGTATGTGCCAAAAGGATGTTTATTGTATTCGTTTTATGGCACACCCTACTCCAAAATCGTTAAAAACTTCAATAAATTCTATATCGTGAAAATTACGTCGGTTACTTAAATCGTTATATATGCTAACAATACACCGTATGCTTGACTGAAAGCTCTCTTCTAAATTCTTTTTATCTAACTTTACCGATGTTTCATTTACCAACTCAAAAAGCTGCTCGGGTTTTTTATTACCATCATATAAAAATTCAACAATTATTCCTTCGTTTGTATCAGCACCGCTTTCTGACAAAAACAAATGATTTTTCGATAGTGAAGCGGTAGCAGGCATACCTTTTGCAGCTTTTAATGTAGATTTTTTATTTAAATAATTGGTAAAATCAGTCATTAATTGATCTTCATCATTCCAGCTGTAATTGGTTTCTTTAGGCATTTCGCTTGCACACCAATTCATAAGTTCAATGGCCAAGTTATTTAAAGTTATAGGCATCTCATAAATCTTTTATTCTGTTAATTTAAATTTCCCTTTAATAAAATGTTGCGCCGTATCCTTGTTTCCATAGGTTATGCTTACAAAACAGTTCGTCTCAGGTGTTGAGTTATCTGAATCTAACAATTGCATTTCTCCTTCAAGGTAATAATTGCTAAATAGTTGTTCTTTAAAAACAAAAGTTCCATCACTATTAAATTGGTAATGTTTTACTAAATCTAAATTATTTGATTGTTCTGCCAGTTTCGGATTTAGTGCGATATCTACTGTATTCTTTTGATTGTCGGAGCTGTGAATATTAAATGTAAGTAAGAAAACCGGATCAAGCCTTGTAACCCGTGTAGGCAACTCAAATTTGAATTGGGTTGAATTTGCACTTTTATTTTCTTTAACTAAAGTGTCGAGTTGGTATTTTTCCATAGTTTTTGGTTTTAGTCCCGGCAGCTTAGTGCTTATAATTTTATGTTTTCCATACTTGATACCTTTTAAGCTTGCTGAGATGTTACTCATTTAATACATCAAATTTATTTCAAGATTATTTATGATCCTAAAATTTGTGATACTTGGACGATATTCTGGGAAATTTGGACGGATTCTTGGGATATTCGATCAAAAATATTATGTTAATTAAACATAATACTTGGAATTGTAATTTGATTTTACTTTTAATTCAATAAAAAAATGCTGATTTTAGTGTTTTCAAATAATGACATACTATGAGAGTATTTTCACCGCTATTTATACTTACTTATTTTTTAGCTACTTCGTGCACAAAATCAAGTGATAAGCCTATAGTGTTTAATACCGATAATAAATTCGTGAATATTACGCCTCAATTTTTAACATCAGAAGCCACTTCGTGCTGGTTTTTCAATGAAAATTCGGGCATGGTTTCAACCAACGACGGATTGTTAGTGAAAAGCGATGATGCTGGTGCTACATGGCAAAGTATTGATATTGAGGGAGCCTCTCATTTATCAGATTTATTTTTTTACAATTCAGCATTCGGTTTTTGCATCGATAATAAGAACACTACTTACTTATATGATACCGCGAAATGGAGTACATATAATTTTCCGGTAAAAAATACCACACCCAGTAGCTTTCAAATGCTTGATAGTGAAATAATTTATGCATCAACCCTAATGGGCGAAAATGATTTGGGTTATCTGGTAAAATCGAATAATTCAGGCATAACATGGGATACCGTTTTTTCAACCACATCGGATATTGAGCAAATATTAATGCTTAACGAACAAAACGGTTTTTTTATCAGTAATAGCGATAATGAAATAGGATTGTTTAAAACTACCGATGCTTGGCATGGTTGGTTTAGCAGAATACCATCCTTCTATGGAACTTACTTCTCTGGTACGGTTCGTTTGGTTAAACTGCTGGCTCTCGATAATGATCATTTGGTAGCGATTGGTAGAGGCGATCGTAAAAGCGAAGGAATAATTTTAGTGTCAATCGATGGTGGCGAAAGTTGGAATTTGGAAATAATAAACCATGCACTAAATGACATTTATGCTACCGATAGCACGCTGTATTTTGTTGGCGACGAGCTGTTTGTTGCAAGTTGGCTCATAAATGTTTCACGTATTGAAACCGCTTATAGTATTATTGATACTTGGAAGGAGTTTAACCCTGCCACCGATTTTGTTTTATCTGAGGAAGGGGTTGCTGTTGAGTATTATCATGATATTATTCAAATTCAATTTGTTGATGAACAGCATGGCTTTATTATAACCAATAATTTAAGTTTGGTATTTAAAATTACCTTGAATTCTGAGATTTATGATAAATCATAATGACTATCTGTTTTGTACTTATTTGTTTTAAACCGGGATTAGCCATTAGGATTTAAAAGAACTAATGACAAGCTCCGGTTAATCCCGATATAGAGCAACTTACCTTTTAACCTATTTGGTTTTTGTGCAAATATAATAAAGCCTTGATTAAAAGGTTAGTTGGTCTTAATCGAATATGCAAATGCATATTTTGGGTTAAACAATGTCATGTCCAAGGACGATGACACGTTTAATTGAGCGTATGCAGCAAAAATTAACCTGACATTGTCCGCATATCGGACTTGTTATCGTTTATTATTTGAAAAGGTATTTTTGTAGATAGTCAAATAAAATTACAAACCCCTTAAAAGGACTTCTCCGCTATTCCACAACAAAACTTTCATTCATTGTAAAATCTCGGCCGGTAATTATAAGCATGTAGGTTCCGCTTTTAAATTCTTGCAGTTCAATAGCTAATGCAATACCGGGTTTTGCCTTTAGGTTTAAAACCTGGCTACCAAGCACATTGTACACTACAATATTTAAGTTATCGTCTTTAGCTTTGGGTACATCGATAGTAAATTTGCCCTTATTCGGGTTCGGATACAGGTTGAAATCACCCGTTTTAATACTTGATAAGCAGCCCCCGTTTTCATTGCAATCTTCAATATCTAGAGTTATATCTTCCCAGCTTTTTTCAGGTAATGTAAAAGATCGATTTTCTGCGGTCCAGGTAGCAAGCGAGGCATCGTTATCAATAATGGATAGCCCGGTTATTTGGTCGTTTAAATTATTGCTATTAAAATCGGCCGAAACCAAGCGCATTCTATGGGTATTGGCTTCATCGTTTCCATACCACCAAATATCGGGTTGGTTAAAACCACGGTTATTTCTTTCAAATACTAAAATTGACGATGCGTACTCATCGTTGCTATAAAGAGCCGCTATATTATCAACAAAGCCATTGTTGTTAAAATCGCCGGCAATAACATTGTTTTTTGCTTTGCCTGCAGCAAAGTTTTCCATTGCAAACCATGTGTAAGGCCAGTTGAATTTATTTTTATTGGTAGTCCAAACAAAAATCTTGGTATAGTCGTCAATATAATTGTATAAGGCCGCAATGTCGTCGTGATAACCATCATGGTTAAAATCGCCGGCCACCATGGTACCTTGAATTCGTGTTGAATTAAAATCGTTACCAACCCACCAGGTTCCTGGCCAGGTAAACTTATTTCCGTCCGATTTCCAAACAAATACTTTAGTTCGTTTTTGTTCGTAATCGTAAAAAGCGGCAATGTCATCAATAAAACCATCGCGGTCAAAATCGCCTGCAACAATGGTTTGCCCTACCTGACTTGCATCAAAATCGCCACCAAACCACCAGCGTTGCGGTATAAATTCGCCATCATTATATGTCCACACAGTAATGCAGGTTTTATTAAGTTCAATTTCGTAAATAGCTGCTATGTCATCATGAAAACCATCATTGTCAAAATCGCCCGAAACAATTTTTGAATTCAACGATTTAGCCTCTAAGTAATCGAATGGTAAGCGGCATTTTGCCTCTTGCTCATTTACCCAGCCATTGTCCGATGTCCAAAGCTGTAACACAGGCAAATCGCCCGATGTATTGAAGGCTGCTATGTCATCTTTAAGTCCATCGTTATCAAAATCGCCACTAATCATATTCCCTGAAACTCCGTGGTAGTTTATTTGCGAAAAACCATGAAAACTTACAATTTGAAGGCAAGCTATAGCTAGAGTTAGTAATGTGAATTTTTTCATTTTGTTGAGATTTTAAATTTGATATGTAAAATTGCAAAACTTCTTGTATATATTAAACTGTTTTATCGATAAAAAGTTTAGAAAATATATTAATGCTTTAACAGAATGGAAAATGTATTGGGATAAAGGCTTTTTTATAATTCTTACTAAGTTGCAGCCTTGATAGTCGAAGCAATTTATTTGAAAAAATGTTGTATGAATTAATTCAATAAGTTGTTCCAAGTTTTAAATTGAGGTAGGCTAAATAAGAATATAATCGTTGTAAGTTGGATTTTGAATTGAAATTTAAATATTTATTTGCACGAAAATTTGAAGATTTTAATAACAGACAACCCATATTTAACCATGTTGGTGTGCCCACTAATTCAACAGATCTTCACCCTTTGATTCTAGAACCAGATTTAGTAATTTCTGTGAATAGAATCGTTTATTTTCATTGAATGTTTTAAAAATAGGCCTCAACTCGTTAATAATTCTTTTGTCTTTTGAAATTGAAAGTAATCCAATTGTACCAATGCATTGAATTCCAAAATTTTCAGCAATTTTTCGAGCCTTTTTATCATCGATTAATAAAAAACTTGCATTCGTCTCACGATATAAAATCACCGATTCAGACTCCCCATAATCCATTACAAAAGTAAGCTCATTAAAACCTTTTATTTCCTGGACTTTTTTTGAAAAATATTCTTTTATCTTGGAAATAAATGGTTTACTCTCATCTGCTGTAATTTCAGTCCATACCGCTTTAGGAATTTTAATTTCATCAAATAGTTCATCTAATATCCATAATTTATCAGCCAGGACTAACGAAATTATTGGTCCCGAGTCTGCAATAACAAGTCCATTACGCATCCTATATTAACTTTTCTGAATCACCCCTTACGTCATCATAGTCTAAATTTGAAATAGGAATATTGCTTTCTGATAATAATGTTTCAAAATCAAGACGAGATAATCCTGCTACTTGTGCAGCTTTGCCAATTGTTAGCTTTTGTTTTAAATAGAGCTGAATTGCTAATGATATCTTAATATCCTTTTTCAATTCAGTCTCAGATTCATTCAATGTTAATAAAATATCTGATGGAAAGTCTACTGATATTATTTGTTTATTCATAATTCCATAATTGTTATATAATACAAAAATAAGAAATTAATCATATGCTAGGCTAACTGGCTGACTTATTCTTTTTTATTAGGCGCAACATAAGTGAAGAAGCATTAATTTTTTTATTTAATACCAGATTATGTATACTGATAAAACTATATTGTTGATTATATGAGGTTCGTTATTTTTATCTAATTAGTAATTGGCTAATTATACGAATCAAGGGTTTAAATAGAATTTGAAACAATTCACCCTCCGGCCTCCGGCCATTCCGAAAGTATTCGGAACATGCTATCCCTCAAAGAAGACTTACTTCGATTTTTTTAATGACAAATCGGAGAAAGTGTCCCCTTGAGAGCCTGTTCCGATTTTACATTGGAAGGACTTTAGGGGTGAATTCTATTTATAAATTCAATAAATCACATTAAAAACTCAACTCTTGATTGGCATTAATTATAATTTCATATAAACGAGTTTTGCTTTAATTGATTTGAGGTTAAACCAACGAGCTCATTAAAAATTTCATGGCGGCTTCAGCGATTTCCGATTTTTCGCCCTTTGGCGTGGCCAACATCACTTCAGTAAAAAGGCGGGTGTTTTTTAACTCAAAAAATTCAATTTCATCAATAGTGTAATTGTGAGCTAAGCTAGCCGGAACTATTGATACGCCTAAACCATTGCGCACCAATTGAATAATGGAGTTTATGTTGTTTGATTCGTGTACCACGTTTGGCGAGAATCCATAAGAAGCGCAAATTTCAAGTAATGAATGATAGTAGTGGGGTGCATAATCTTTATTAAAAAAAACAAAAGTAGCATCTGCAAGTTTTGCAATATCCTTGTCGGTTTTCAATTGAAATAGTTTTTTGTTATAAACAAGGGCATAGCCATCATTAAACCAAAGTTTCGAATCAATTTTAAGAGATTGCAAGGGAGCTCGTAAAATACTTAAGTCAAGTTTGCCCTGTTCCAAGGCCGTAATTTGTTTCGCAGTGCCTACTTCGTATAATTTAAAACTAACAAAAGGATATATTTCAGTAAGGTGCTGTAGTAGCTTTGTAATGGTACCCGAAAAAGTTGAACTGATATATGCAATTCGAAAACTGCCGCTAATATTATCGGCAATTTTTTTTGTTTGAATAGTGGCTCTTTCTATTAATGTAAGTATGTTTTTAACTTCTTTTTCAAAGTATTTTCCGGCATCGGTAAGGGTAACTTTTTTATTGGTGCGTTCAAAAAGTTGTGCCCCTAATTCTACTTCAAGCTCTTTAATCTGACGGCTTAAAGGGGGTTGCGAAATGAACAACTTTTCGGCTGCTTTGCTGAAATTTAACTCTTCGGCAAGTTTTAAAAAGTATTTTAAATGACGTATTTCCATATCAACTATACCTATATGGTATTAATAAATGACAAAATAAGTCTTTTCAAATCATAAATACAAGTTGTATTTTTGAATTGTGATAATTGAAAAAATATTTGCGCAGAGGTTTAAAGTTATTGGATCAAAGTTGTAACCATTTAATTTAACAGATTATGAGAAAAAAAGATTGGAATCCAACTTCGTATTTGAAGTTCAATAAGGAACGTTTGTTGCCATCCATTGATTTGTTGGCTCGCATTGATATGGATAAGCCGCTTAAGATTATTGACATTGGATGCGGCCCGGGCAATAGTACTCAAGTATTGGCTCAAAAGTGGCCTGAGGCATACATTTTGGGAGTTGATAAATCACCATCGATGATTGAAAAGGCAAAAACAGATTTTCCGAATCAACAATGGTCGGTACTCGATTTAGAAAAGGAAGAGATAAACGACCGATACGATGTAATTTTTTCAAACGCTACTATTCAATGGATACCGGAGCATTTTAAATTGTTCAGCAAATTTAAGAACGCGCTTAATCCCAATGGGATAGTTGCTATTCAGTTGCCACTTTTTACTGCGATGCCTTTGGGAAAATCAATCTATGAAATATCAAAAAGAGACCAATGGAACAATCAAATAGGAAATGTATCTGATGTATTTACAATTCATAATCCATCAATCTACTATGATTTTTTGTCAGAATTATTTCCAAAAGTTGAGATATGGGAAACTCATTATACCCATATTTTCGAAGCACATCAATTCATATTTGATATGATTCATAGTACCGGACTAAGGCCTTATTTAAATGCATTAAATACCCCTGAGGAGAAAGTGGCGTTTGAAAACTCAGTTTTGGAAAGTATTAACAAGGATTATCCAGCACAAAAGAATGGGAACGTGTTGTTCCCATTTAAAAGATTGTTTCTAATTGCTAAAAACTAAATGTATTATGGAAAATTTTCAAAAATTCGAAGGAATCGACTATGTGAATAATTTCGCCAAGCGAATTAATTCAGTTCACCAGTTGGTTTCAAATAACCTACAAAAATTTTTGAGCAATAATGCTAAAGTTATTGATTTAGGAGGCGGTCCGGGGGTAGGAGCAAGCATAATTGATAAATTAGGAATAAAGGCTCAAGTGCTTAATATTGAGCCATCGAATAATGCAAAGGTTCTTCCTGACTTTTCATATGTAAGTTACGCGGCACTTCAATTTTCATTTGGTGAGGCATTAAATGATCATTTGCCATGGCAAGCCGATGTAATTTTAATGGTTAGTGCAGCTCATGAAATTGCGTTGTCGAACCGAAAAACCAACGAAGAAAATAAACGCTTGTTTTTTCAAGATATTCAGCTCTTCATAAAAAAGAATGCCAAAGCTGAAGGCTTATTTTGCATAGGATTTCCAAATTATAAACCCCATGTAAATAATCAGGATATTATAGATCAACAAGCTTATACAGCAGCTCTTTTAGAGCATTCGCATCCACCTGAAGAATTTTTCACTGTTCAGGAATTTTCAAATGCTTTTGCATCAAAACCCATAAAGTTTGAACAAAAGCCTATGGTTTTGAGTAATGAAACAGAGAATGAAACAAAATTAATGGCAAATTTTGCAGCATTTAAAGTGAGAGATATTTTAAGTAATGAATCATAAAAATAAAATACTCAAATAAGTTTTTGATACAACCCTTTCGAAATGTTGAATTTAACTTAATTCTTTTAGCAAAAGCCTAAAGAGTTGCCTTGGCAAAAGATTGTTGCTTTTAAGTTGGATTTTGAAACGAAGTTCTTATTTTTGCATGTTTTTCGACATGTATATGAAACACGCTATGCCTGAATTGCTTAATGTAATTAGGGAAATAATTAATAATTAAAAACCTATTAAATTGGGAAAGACACTATTTGATAAAGTATGGGATGCCCATGTGGTAGATTCTATCGACGGAGGCCCTGATGTATTGTACATCGACAAACATTTAATTCATGAAGTAACTAGTCCTGTTGCATTTTTAGGATTGAATAGCCGTGGCATTAAGGTACTACGACCTGAGAATACGATTGCAACTCCTGATCACAACATTCCAACAATAAATCAGGATCAACCCATTCAAGATGTATTATCGAAAATGCAGGTTGATAAGTTAACTGAAAACACAAAAAAGCATGGTATTACTCTTTATGGTTTAAATCACCCATATCAAGGAGTTGTACATGTAGTAGGACCCGAACTTGGACACACACAGCCGGGAATGACAATTGTTTGTGGCGATAGCCATACCGCAACACACGGAGCTTTTGGCAGCGTTGCTTTTGGTATTGGTACCAGCGAGGTTGAAATGGTTTTGGCCACGCAGTGTATTATGCAACCTAAACCAAAGAAAATGCTTATTAACGTTACCGGTAAACTTGGTAAAGGCGTTACAGCAAAAGACTTGGTTTTATATATAATATCGAAACTTACTGCCAGTGGTGGTACCGGATATTTTATTGAGTATGCTGGTGATGCATTCACAAGCTTAAGTATGGAAGGTAGAATGACCGTTTGTAACATGAGTATTGAATGTGGTGCACGTGGTGGACTAATTGCTCCTGATCAAACTACTTTCGATTATGTTGAAGGTCGTGAATTTGCACCTAAAGGCGCAGAGTGGGATAAGAAATTAGAGGAGTGGAAAAAATTATATTCTGATGAAGATGCTGTATTTGATAAAGAATACACATTTGATGCAGCCGATATTGAACCACAAATTACTTATGGTACCAATCCTGGAATGGGAATGGGCATAACACAAGTAGTTGCCGATGAGCAAGATATTACTTATAAAAAGGCATTAGAATACATGAAGGTGGAAGCTGGTAAACCTGTATTGGGTACACCTGTTGATTATGTATTTGTTGGAAGTTGTACCAATGGTAGAATTGAAGATTTACGTGAGTTTGCCAAATTTGTAAAAGGAAAACAAAAAGCCGATAATGTAATTGTGTGGATTGTTCCCGGATCGAAGCAAGTTGAAAAGCAAGCTATTGAAGAAGGCATTGACAAGGCTTTAGCAGCATCGGGAATTGAGATGCGTCAGCCGGGTTGTTCGGCATGTTTAGCCATGAACGACGATAAAGTTCCAGCTGGAAAATTGGCCATAGCTACATCGAATCGTAACTTTGAAGGACGACAAGGACCGGGTTCAAGAACCATGCTTGCCAGTCCTTTAACAGCAGCGGCAGCCGCTCTTACTGGTAAAGTGACCGATCCTAGAGATTTCTTGTAATTCGAGTTCAAATATTAAAAGAAAACAAAATGGCAATAGATAAATTTGTAACTATACAATCACCTTGTGTGCCGGTAGCAATTGAAAATGTGGATACCGATCAAATTATACCTGCAAGGTTTCTAAAAGCAACTGAACGTAAAGACTTTGATATTAATCTTTTTCGTGACTGGCGCTATGATAATAACGACCAACCCATTGCTGATTTTCCATTAAACAACTCAAAGTATAGCGGTTCAGTATTGGTTAGTGGTAAAAACTTTGGTAGCGGATCGAGCCGTGAGCACGCTGCATGGGCAATTTACGATTATGGCTTCAGAGTGGTAGTATCAAGCTTTTTTGCTGATATTTTCAAAGGCAATGCGCTAAATAATGGATTGCTTCCTGTTCAGGTTACTCCTGTATTTTTAGCCTCTATTTTTGCTGCAATTAAAAATGATTCAAAAGCCGAAGTTGAAGTGAATCTTGATAATCAAACCATTACTTTATTAGCTACTGGAGAAAAAGAATCGTTTGAAATTAACAGCTACAAAAAAGAATGCTTACAAAAAGGCTACGATGATATTGACTACTTAATTAGCATTAAAGACAAAATAGAAGCTTACGAAAATAAATAAACTTTAAACCCTGTTAGTTTGTTAAAAAACGCTGACAGGGTTTATTGTATGTAAAATATTAGTTATTAATTTTAGTATTACTTTGAATTTAGTGGAAGATAATTTTATAGACCGTTTTTTTATATGAGATAAAGTAAGCAGTCCCCATTCGGTAGATTACTGAAGACTGTTGACTGGGGACTACTTACCTAAAAATTTAAAAACACACATAATTTAATCCTTACCCACAAAATTGATAATAGAATGTTAATAACGTAAAACTATAGTCACTCATAACTTCAAATTATGAAAATTTCAATTCTCGATACCACACTTAGAGATGGGGAACAAACCTCAGGCGTATCATATACCTATGATGAAAAACTAAGTATGGCCAAAATTTTATTGCAAGATCTTAAAGTAGACCGCCTTGAGGTTGCCTCGGCACGCGTTTCTGAAGGTGAGTTTAAAGGGGTTAAGAAAATAACGCAATGGGCAAAAGAGCATGGCTATATCGATAAAATTGAGGTTTTAGGATTTGTTGATGGACTGAGCTCTATAAATTGGCTTAAAGATGCTGGCTGTGAGGTTTTGAATCTTTTAACTAAAGGTTCATTGAACCATTGTAAATACCAATTAAGAAAAGAGCCAGAACAACATTTTGCCGATGTTAAAAATGCAGTGGAATTGGCCAATAAGAATGGTATTCGTGTTAATATTTATTTAGAAGACTGGAGTAGCGGAATGCGCAACTCAAAAGACTATGTTTTTCAAATGCTTGATGCATTAAAAGATACCAATATTGAGCGCTTCATGTTGCCCGATACTCTTGGAATCCTTAATCCGGATGAAACATTCAATTTTATAACAGAAACACTAGCTAAATATCCTGACTTGAAATTTGACTTTCATGCTCATAACGATTATGATCTAGCAACGGCCAATACTTATGCCGCATTAAAAGCGGGCATCGATTGCGTTCATGGTACCATAAACGGATTAGGTGAACGCGCTGGTAATGCAGCTATTTCAAGTATAATTGCAGTTATACAAGACCATTTTGATCTGGAGATTAATATTGATGAAAAGAAAGTAAATTTAGTTAGTGAGATTGTTGAGATGTATTCAGGTATTCGTATACCTGCCAATAAACCGCTAATTGGTGCCAACGTATTTACACAAACCGCAGGAATACATGCCGATGGTGATAATAAAAAGAATCTTTATTACAACGATTTATTGCCAGAACGCTTTGGTCGTGTACGTGAATATGCTTTAGGCAAATCATCGGGAAAATCGAATATTAAGAAGAATCTTGATATTATGGGTATTGAGCTCGATGAAGCTTCCATGAAAAAAGTTACCGAGCATGTAATTGAGCTTGGCGATAAAAAGGAACTGGTAACGCGCGATGACCTACCTTATATTATTGCCGATGTTGTTCGAAGCAAATCAATTGAAGAGAAAATTCATGTGGTGAATTACAACTTTAGCGCTGCTATGGGACTAAAGTCATCGGCATCTATTAAGCTTAGAATAAACGGCGATAAAGCATATGAGGAGCATGCATCAGGCGATGGCCAGTATGATGCATTTATGCATGCCATAAAGAAAATATATAAGAGGCTTAAAAAAGAACTTCCAAGGTTAAAAGATTACGCTGTTTCAATTCCTCCTGGTGGTAGAACCGATGCTTTAGCACAGTCAATAATAACCTGGGACTTGAATGGCAAAGAGTTTCGTACTCGTGGACTTGATGGAGATCAGACTATTGCAGCCATTAAAGCAACCATTAAAATGCTTAATATGATTGAAGACTTCTAGGATTTTGGCACAGATTAAGAGATATAAAAAAAAGCTACCTGTTAGGTGGCTTTTTTTATGGAACTCGGAGCGCCTGCTCCGAGAAATAACATAAGCGAAGCACCCGTTCAGCCTTTTTAAAAATAATTATTAAACGATTAATATGGTACACTGATTAAACTTATTAGTATGATTAGGCTGTAGTTTAATTTAACATTTATATTTATCAAAAGGCTGAAAGTCTTTAATTCATGAGCTTGGGGCATCGCCCCAAGTGAATTATATGCCAAAGTAAAATCGTCGCAAGTATAAAGTGTAATTGAAAATGAGATGATTACATGCGACGAAATCGTAGAGTTTTAAATAAATCAACGAAATATTAAACTAGAGCCTATGATTATTTAATATTAACCCCTCCAATTAGGAGTTTTTGTATAAATGTCCCAAATACTTGGTCTATGAACCATCAGTATTTATTTACTTGGACAGTAATGAAAAAAAATCTGTGAATCTGTGGCGTTCTTACAAAAAAAAACCGCCCCAATTGGGACGGTTCAAATAACGAAAACAAAACTTAAAACGTTTCAATAATACTTCCAGAATTATTTATTTGCTAGGTATTCCGATACACCTTCTTGAGTGGCGCTCATTGCTTTGTCGCCTTTGTGCCAGTCTGCTGGACAAACCTCGCCATTTTCGCGGAAAAATTGTAAAGCATCAACCATACGAAGAACTTCATCAACGCTACGCCCTAATGGCATGTTATTTACAACCTGGTGCTGTACTACACCTTCTTTGTCAATTAGGAACAATCCACGGTAAGCTTGAGCCGATCCAACAAAAGTAATTTCACCTTCATCGTTATACTCATAATTTCCTGCTAAAACACCATAGTTTTCAGCAATAGTATTTGCAGGGTCAGCAACTAATGGGTATTTAACACCCTGAATACCACCCTCTTTTTTGGGAGTTTGCAGCCATTTCCAATGTGAAAATTCCTGATCGGTTGAACAACCAATAACTGCTACATTACGCTCTTCAAAAACAGCAAGTTTCTCCTGAAAAGCAATTAACTCTGTAGGACAAACAAATGTAAAATCGGCTGGGTAGAAAAAGAATACAACATCTTTTTTACCTAAAAACTGATCCAATGAAAAATCATTTACAATTTCTCCACCGTTTACTACGGCTGTTGCATTAAATTTTGGTGCATTTTTTCCAACTAGTATAGACATAATTTTATTGTTTTATAAATTAATATTCTGTTATTATCTGAGAACAAATTAACGAATTCAACTTTGATTTATCTTTATAAATAATATTCGTAAATTCTATGTCTTTATAGATTGTGTTTATATTGGCTTATAAATTTTGGTTGTGCTATTAACACTCTTGCCAAAGAAATGTTTATTGGTTTTGAATTTTATATTAGTTTTACCTGAAATAAACGGAAGCTAAGAACATGAATAGAAGAAAAACAACATTTTTAAAGAAGCTAAAAGATATTGAGCCGATTATTAAAAAGTGTGATGTGTGCCATGTGGCTATGATTGATGTTAATAATAAACCCTATGTTTTACCATTTAATTTTGGCTACCATGAGGGATATATTTATTTGCATAGCGATCCGATTGGAAAGAAGATGGATGCTTTAAAAAAGAATCCGAATGTATGTATAAACTTCACAACCGATCATGAATTATTTCACATTACTGAGCATGTGGCCTGCAGTTATGGTATGCGTTATAAAAGCATTGTGGTAAACGGTGTTATTGAATTTATAACAGATAGGGAGGATAAGGTTGAGGCGATGAATATTTTTATGGATCAATATGTGAAAAATAAAGAATTTTGTTATTCCGATCCGGCTATTGAAAATGTTTGTGTTTACAAAGTAAAAGTAGAGGATTTTTCTGGCAAGGTTTACGGTTACGATGACATATAATTACTCTTCTACTGTTAACTAGTGCGTGCAAGAAAACTCTGTTTCTGAAAAGAAAGCTCCAAGAATGAGGCTTTCGCAGTATTGAAAATCAGGAGTTTACTTTTGTAATTGACTGATTAAAATGCAAGAGTAACGAAATTATTGGAGTTTTCTTACGGAGAC
>JAQICC010000162.1 GCA_027858735.1 Salinivirgaceae bacterium | reverse complement strand
AAATATATTTATATAATTTTTATTATTAGAAATTAATGGTTGTTAAAGAATAGATAAATAATAACATAAAATTTACACAAAAAAATCTTATGTCATAATTATTCTATTTTTATTGATCTTCAATAGTGAATTTCTCATCATCTTTGACAATTACCATGAATTGTCAATTGACAAAGCTGATGCGACAAAAAGGCTTAAAATGGCTAATTTTTGTCAAAGTGAATATGACAAATGGTTTTTTAATCTAACATAATGTAGTAAAATTGTCAAAGTGGGTGCGAAAAGTGTAGAAAATGGTTTAGTTTTTTTATTCGAAAAATTTCAATTCATATTATACTGATTAGTAAATTGCTGTAAAAATGCTAATAATCAACCATAAAAAAGCGAGCACGGAACGGTCAAAACGTCATCGGAAATTGCTCTTTTTACTTATTTAAAAACTCATAGGCATGACGATAGGCTCCAATTTCGTTAACGTAGTCAATTAGTTTGGAGTAAAAAGGGTGCTGTCCAATTGTGGCCGTATCGCCAATAATAACCAGTTTTTTTCGTGCGCGAGTAATGGCAACATTTATTCTACGAATGTCACTTAAAAAACCTATGTTTCCTTTTGTGTTCGATCGAACCAAGCTAATGTAAACGATATCGCGTTCTTGACCTTGAAAGCTATCAATGGTATTAATATCAATATCATTGGTGCGTTCTTTGGCAATAAACTCCTGAGTGAATATGTACTTTTTTAGCACATCTACTTGTGCCATGTAAGGCGAAATTATTCCAATATCTTTTATATTGTTTTCCCATGGCATGGCACCTATTAATTTTAGGTAATCGTCCAAATGTTTAACGAGTAGTTCGGCTTCTTCCACATTGTAGGTGCTTTTGCTGTGCTCATTCAGCGATTCATCGAAACCACAACCTGCCGTGTCAATAAATTCTACGATGGAATCATCGGGGATGATTCCCCAATGCCTCACTTTTTCATTGGCAATTAAACTATTTTTGTAGAAATACCGACTGGGGAAACCCATAATTAACTCATTCATTCGGTATTGAATTTGCAGCATACTATCCGCAGAGTTCCGATTGATCGCTTTTTCGAAAAGTGTGACTTCTAATCCATTCTTACCTGCTTTTTGACTTTTTACGGTAGGAGGCAATTGAAAATGATCGCCTGCAAAAACTACGCGCTTTGCTTTTAATATGGGAATCCAACACGCCGGTTCAAGCGCTTGGGCAGCTTCATCAATAAAAAGGGTTTCAAATTTATAACCTTTTAGCCAATGGCTTGATGCACCAACCAATGTTGTTACAATTACCTCGGCACTTTCAATGAGGTTTGAAATTATATAGAATTCAAGTTGTTCAGCTTCAATCTTGAGTTGTTTGGCTTCAGTATAAAGTTGCTTTCGTATAATTCGATCTTCTTGTGTAAAGGTGCGTTTGTATCGGCCAATCTTTCGATGAATTTGTTCGGCATTTCGTTTTAGTAGACTTAAAGAACGGTATTCCGAATGGTGTGTAATGCAATAGTCCAACGTATGTGAAAGAATAGCATCGGTAATGCGTGCAGGATGCCCAAGGCGCAATACGTTAAGTGATTGTTCAAGCATTTTTTCAACCAATAAATCCGCTGCTGTATTTGATGGAGCACATACTAAGGTTCGTTTTTCGGTTTTAATAACTTCGGCTACTGCTTGTACCAAAGTGGTTGTTTTTCCGGTTCCTGGCGGACCATGAATGATCGCCACATCTTGAGCAGAACGCACTAAGGATAGCGCGTTGTTTTGGCTTTGATTTAACCGTGTATTTAAAACATGGGTACAGCTTTTGAAACTTGCTGGAGTGTCGCCTAAAAGTACTTCAAGCAACCGGTTTATATCGTCTTGCTCTGTTTCAAGTAATTTATTTAAAGCCTTCTCCATTTCCTTATAACTCTTGGAGTCAAATTGTTTTTGAACACCCAAAGTGCCCTCGTTTAACCATTGTGGTATAACATCACAATTTAGGGTCACCATCATTTCATTATCTTTTGCAGTATTTACCACGCCGCTTAGCTGATGCTTTTTTTCATCGAACCACGATTCAGAAGCAAATATTTTTACGGGTTGACCCGATTGGAATTTAGAAGTTCCTTTGTTCTGCTTTATTTTGTGAATGTTAATCACCAGACGTTCTCCAAAGTCAAAAGTGCTTTCGCGCACTTCAATCGGATACCAGATTGAGCCACTGTTCGTTTGCTGATAAAGCGATGTTTCGTTTATTTCTTTTTGGAATGCTTCCTGATCCTCCCTTTTTTCCAGATATAAAAGAGCTTTGGTTTTAAGTAATTCTTGCTTTATATTTTGGTTCATTGTTTTCTTTATTTCTCTGCGCTAACGATAGTTGTCTCTTATCAAACCCAATGCAAAAACGATTAAACCTGGATCCTTTTTAGGGATAATTCTTGATTCGCAATGACGATAATGCTATGGATTTAACTTAACCTTTTGATGACATCTTTTCTTTACTGGCTACCATTATAGGCTGCACCACCAACTCTTGTATTTCGTGTTGAGCCTTTACTGCCTTATTATCAGCGTATTTCAGGTAATAAATAAGTAAAGTAGCAAGTGATCCGCAAATAGCTAGACCCACAAAAAGCGGAAATACGCTATCTTGAATAAAACTACCTATAAACGTTGCAATAGGAACAGCTATTAAAGTTGAAGTAAAACCTAATATGGCTGCTCCAATACCGGCTATATGACCAATAGGTTGCATGGCAAGGGCGTTTACATTACCAAACATAAAGCCCATAAAAAACAACATTAATCCAAAAAATGCAATAAGTATTGTACTGCTCGGATTGGGTGAATTATAATAGAAAAACGCGAAACCAAGAGAAAGTAAAGCAAATAAAAGCATGAAAAAAGATGCCAATTTGAACATTCCAAAGCGCACAACTAAATTCCCATTTAAAAAGGTAGCTAATCCAATTCCGGCTGCTAATCCTGAAAAGATATAAGGAAACTCGTCGACCAAACCATATTGTTCTTGAAATATCTGTTGGCTTGAACTGAGATAAACCATAAATGCCCCTGATAACAATCCCACAATCAAGGTACTCACTACAGAATTTCTGTGTTTAATAAATTCCTTAACTCCATCGGCAAATAGCGTAATCTTAAACTGTTTTCTATTTTCTTCTATTAAGGTTTCTGGCTGACGCCACCACACCCAACTAATAACTATTAATCCTAAAATTAATTGACTAATAAAAATAGCTTTCCAGTCATAATAGATTAATAATAGTTTTCCGAATGAGGGAGCAATCACAGGTACGATTATAAAAATTACGGTTATAAATGACATGACGCGGGCCATATAATTGCCACTAAATCGATCTCTCACCATGGCCATACTTACCGTACGAGGTGCCGACAAGCCAATGCCTTGAAGCAAACGACCAACCACCATCATTTCAAGGCTTTTGGCTGATATACAAAGCAAACTCGCTAAAGCGAATACAAAATAACCCATAAAAATAACAGGCTTCCTTCCTAAGCTGTCAGACAATGGTCCGGAAACCAACTGACCAGCTCCAAGTCCTAAAAATATCATGATAATTAATAACTGATTATCCCTGGAGTCTGTTATTTCTAAGTCCTTACCAATATCAATTAAACCAGGAAGTAAGGCATCAATAGAGAATGCGGCTAAGGACATAAGAGATGCCATAACCACTATAAACTCTAACTCCGACTTTCTTTTTATGGTCCTTGATTTCATCGTGCAAATGTACACAATTGAATTGGCAGCCAAGTTAAATAGATGTTAAAAATAAAGAGGAGGAGTGGGCTTCGTTGAACTAACTCTTCATAGCTGTTGTCAATTATCAAAGCCAATGCAAAAAAAATACTTTTAAAAGGGGGTTATTTATCAAAACGGATGCAGAAAATGAATCTCATTATTAACATAATTAATTTAAATTATCATAGCGCCAGCAAAAAAAATAGTTACCAAGTCTATTTTTCTTTCAGCATTAATATTGTATTAATTACGACTAATTCTAAGCTTTAAATTTTCTTTCAAGTTAGATAAAGAGGAATTCGAACCTGAGTTTGTAATGATTTACAAATTAGAACTTTAGTAGCATCAAGCAAAAATATGATACTGTTCTGATTAGTTTTCTTTCTATTTTTATGGATTCATGTTATCCCGTTATGATCGGTTGATATATGATCCTTTTTTTAGGGTTTTGACATCGGAGAATACCTTCCCCGTGAAGTAGCAGAATAAAAAAATATTACCTACGTTTTCGATATTTTTTTTTTAATGTACGGCATAACAATAAAGCAATGTGTTGGTCTGAAATTTTTAATATTCCATATTCCGATATGGAATATACTTTTCTAATATGTTGTATTTCAATATGTAAATGTTTAATATTGCATATTGTGAAGATACAACAACCTTCAATGAGTCCACTTGATGTAGTGGTAATGTTAAAGATTATAGCATACGGTGATCAGTCCTGGTTGCAAAAAACAATGTCAGAAGATTTATTTATAAGCCAGTCTGAAATAAGTAAATCATTGGTACGCTCAAAATTTGCTGGGTTAATAGATAGTTCAGGAAAAAAGGTTAAGCGATTATCATTAATGGAATTTATACAATATGGTATTATGTACGTTTTTCCACAGCAACCAGGAGCAATTGTTAGGGGTATTCCTACAGCTCATTCTGCACCTCCTTTAAGCATAACCATTCAAAGTACAGAACATTATGTCTGGCCATCAGGTAAAGGTACCGTGCGAGGACAAAGTATAGTACCACTTTATCCATCAGTAGTAGATGCAATACAAAAGGATAATAAATTATATGAGATGTTATCTTTAATCGATGCCTTGCGAGTGGGCAGAGCTAGAGAGAAAGAGCTCGCTATTAAAGAGCTTCATAAATGCAGAATAGAACAATAAATGTTGGTGTTGTTGCTGAAATTGCCAAAGCTTTAAAGGAGCTGAAAGAGAACGTGGTATTTGTGGGTGGAGCTGTAGTGAGCTTGTATGCATATGATCCGGCAGCTGATGAAATAAGACCTACGGCAGATATTGATATAACTATTCGCTTAATGAATTTGAGCAGTTGGAATAAAATGCAAGAGCGACTTGCTGAATTAGATTTTCATCCGGACCCATTTGGTCATGCAATTTGCAGCTATAAATATAAAGATATACCTGTTGATATAATGTCCTCAAAAGATGATGCATTTGGTCCATCGAACCATTGGTATATGAGGTTGGGTTTAAAGATTTAAAATCTGAATAGATAAGGATAAAATTTATATTTTATCTGCTCCCTGTTATCTGGCAACAAAATTTGAAGCGTTCAATAACCGCGATAAGGATTATCGTACAAGTCACGATTTTGAAGATATTATATAGGTGTTGGATAATAATAATATTGCAATTGTTGAAGAAATAGCAACAGCTTCTCAGTTGGTAATTGATTTCATAAAATTGGAGCTTCAAAAAATAATTGAAAGCAGCCATTTTGATGATATTATTGAGGCTCATTTGCATCACTTAGTAATAGAGGAACGAAAACCATTACTAATTGAAAAAATCAACAAAATAATACAAGTAAAATAATTAAGTGACCACCAAATAAATACCATGAACTTTTCAAACTTACGAAGCAGTAGAGCATCATGTTCAAACGGATGATTAATATATTTTAATTGAACACTTTCTAGAGATTGTAAATGCATAATTTAGATGGAATTTTAGGTTTAAACTTTTGCCTCGGGTTTGATATTTTTGCATGAACTTAGATAATTTTGCATCGGGTTAGATAAATGACAATTGTTAATTGCCAAAGCTGTTGCAACAAAATACCATATATAGGTCACTTTTTGTCAAAGTGATGCGACAAAACTTAAAAATTGGTTTACATAATGTGTTAAAATTGTCAAAGTGGGTGCGAAAAAGGAAAAAACCAAGTAACACAAATTACATTGGTTTAAAACTGATTTTATAGAATAACTATAGTGCATGATATAAAGATTAATGGCATTTAAGCATTAAAAAAAATCCACGGACTTTGACAATTATCATTACACGTATGTCAATTATCTAATCCGATGCAAAAGGAAGTATTTTAGCCCGGATTATTCACGAATAATCCCTGTCTCCGACAGCGACTAAGATTTAGTAAAAACTTTTGAAAAAAGTTTAACTGCATTTAAGTCGGGACTATCCTGACCTTTATGCATATTT
>JAQICC010000118.1 GCA_027858735.1 Salinivirgaceae bacterium | reverse complement strand
TTAGTGCGTGCAAGAAAACTCGGTCTCTGATAAGAAAGCTCCAAGAATGAGGCTTTCGCAGTATTGAAAATCAGGAGTCCCGAAATCTCGGGATGACTGGTTGAAATGCAAGAGTAACGAAATTATTGGAGCTTTCTTGCTGAGACTAATTAAAAATATATTTAAAAATGAACGACTTAACCAATTAATAAGCACGTGAGAATCATAAAAATATTTTTTTCGTTTTTATTAATAATTCCTGTTAAAATATACCAATGGGTAATAAGTCCGTGGTTGCCTAATGCATGCCGCTATAATCCAACTTGTTCGCATTATGCTATTGATGCACTTAAAATTCATGGACCAATCAAAGGTTTATATTTAGCTATCCGCCGTATTTTTTCATGCCATCAATGGGGTGGTTTTGGTTGGGATCCGGTTCCAAATGCTGACGCTTTTACTTGGGAAAAGCCAGAAACGCAGAAAAAAAGACCTTTTACCGATGATGAGGATTAACGTTGAATTTATCGAATCTTCATTCAATGTCATTTAGTTAAGATGGTGTCATAATTTATTGCAATTCAGACGGTAGGGTTTCTTTGAGCGATATTTTCGCTCATTTTTTTTTAGGCTATAACTACTTGTGGGCAATTATAGCTGAATAATTCATAAATTTTTCAAAAAGCAATAAACATCCTGATTATCAAACTGAAAGAGCGTAT
Source organism: Salinivirgaceae bacterium (assembly GCA_027858735.1). GTDB lineage: Bacteria > Bacteroidota > Bacteroidia > Bacteroidales > SZUA-534 > GH45. The sequence continues at coordinate 6,386 of JAQICC010000118.1, read as the reverse complement.
TTGTAAGAAAATTAATTTTTAAAAAGTTTTCAAGTGCATTTATTTTAATGCATTCCGCTATTGCGGAACAGGTACTGTTTCGCCTGCCTGCCGGCGAGGCCATAGCCGTCAAGCTAAGGTATACATAAAATGAGCACACACTCCCCGTGTGGCATAGCCGTCAGGTTAGTGAGTTATTTTATTTTATTGAAATTTATTAATTTGCATCAAGTTTTATTCTAGCGCTCTGCGCTGATTTAGGGGAGATTCCGATAGGGAGAGGGGTGGATTTCTAAATTTAACTTATTTTTCACCCTTTTCCCTATCGGGATTTTATTCACAGCCATTACTATTTTTACGGTGTTCATGAACTCCGTTTCCCTCAAAGAGGGAAAAAAACTTTGATTGAAACTTCTACTAACTTTTTATTTGCACATATTCAGTCATTTACCCCCCCCATTAACTTGACAGCTATGGGGGGTGTGGCGCAAAAAATGACTGCTTGAATTTGAGCAAAAGAATTCTGGGAAATATGTGCAACAAAAGTTATTCTAGTTTCACCAATAATTATTTCTGGTTATTCACAATAACTATTTTAGCTCTCTCAAAATAACTGTTTGAGCCATTGCTTATATTCAAAATGTAAATTCCACTAGGCACATGATATAAATTTAAGCTTTCCCTTTCCATACCTTCAAGACTAAAATAGGCATCTTGATAAATGATCTGTCCAGTAATATCTGAGATTTTATATGTCCCTGAAAAATTATCATTTGTTTTATTAAGAATATCGAAGTTGCCATTGTTTGGGTTTGGAGCAATAATAAAATTAGTTGTAATATTACTGGATGGAGTGCAGTTAAATTCAAACTTGGAAAGTCCGAAGAATGTTTTAATATGTTCTACTACAAAGCAAGGTCTATTTTCAATAAAATTTACAATATTTTCAGTTATGTCTGATTCCCATTCATAAAAACTACTTGGGTAATTCCAGCGGTTTATATGTTGGCTAATTTCTTTTTCATAGAGTTTCTTCACATTATCCAACTTATTAAGCATAATGTCTTTATTGAAATCATTATTTAATAGCTGGGCAAATCTGCTAATAAATTTATCTTCGAATTCCTTATTGTTTAATAGTTTCCTGAACAATAAAGTTGATTTTGGTGAATTTGGCCAAATAACATCCTCATTGTTTTTTGTTGAGTGATTTAGCATGTTATAATTAAAGTCGCCAAAGCCGGCGTCAAGGTCGTAAAAAATCCATCTCCATTTCCCCTTATTAGTTTGAGGTTTCCAGAGTTTTATGTTATTTGAAGGCCAATCGACATTTTTTAAAAATAATTCAGCTATTTCGTAATCAATATAATTATCTACGTCAATTTTGGTTTTTACATATGCAAATGCATTGTTGTCCGATAAATCGGATGCTTCAATATAATCCATAAGTTCAATAAAATCACTATTGTTTCCTGCAATAACGTGGCCGCTTCCACCTATTAAATCAACAGAATCTTTGTCTATACCATTAGTGTACTCAATATATCTTTGATCAATTCTATCTCGAAGTGTATGAATTCCCCAATATTCTCCATTTATAAAAACAATTGCAGGTTGGTAGTACTGAAATTCAATATCGAAATCTTTAATTAATTCATGGGCAAAAACATCTTTTATTATCGTATTACCTCCCCATGCTCCCATAGTAGTTCTAAGTAAAAAGCGTTTGTATTTTTCATTTGGTCTTTGAGGCAGCAACTGATAATTAAAGTTTTTTGTACCATACTCTTCTCTAGCATAAAGGCGGAGCGATTTCTGAGCAGCCTGTCTTGTTTTACCTCCATGGATTCTAATACCGGCATCTTGAGAAAAAACTAGGTTGCCATTGTTTTCAAAATATTCAATATGTACAGGCCTTTCCCACAAATCGCCCGATTTAAAAAAATTACCGGTCCATTCTGAGTCATTTGAATCGAAGTGTATTCCTGGTACATATATTCCACTATCGTTGTTGAATAACTGGTTGTCATCTATTACCAATGATATAACAGGCATTGAATATTCATTTTCGGCATTTTTAAATACAAAGTATGTTTTGGTATATATCTTGCTTGATATTACACCATTTTTAAAAGAAACACATCGTACCGTAGTTGCTTTATTAATATTTGTTCTGGGAGCTTCCCAGGCTTTGTAGGCAATTCCTGATTGATTTGTGGAGGTTGGGATTTTAGAGATGTTATTTGTCTCAGAAGTTTTGTTTTTGATGTATAGAGGTTCAGAATATAAGTTTGATTTATTTATAGGTAAACTTCCATCTAATGTGTAATAAATAGAGTCGCCAAACTGGGAAGTAATATTTAAAGTAAAGGGAGATGAATAAAAGCCTGCATTTGATGAAAATGATAATTGATTTAGTGTTTTGTTAGAGCTGTTTGGTGTGAAGCTTGAAGTAGTTAACCAAGTATTGCTTCCATCGGGATATCGAATACATACTTCATTTTCACTAAGGGCATTATTCTGAGTTTGGTCAATTATAATATTTAAGGCATTGGAAAGGTAAATGGTTTCGCCATTTGATGATAATTTGAAATTTGCGTGTAATTCATTGGTGTCTAGTAGGTTTTTACCTGAGGCAAACACCAATAGGTATTTCTTTGATGGAATAACAATATGAGGAAATACCCATTTTTCCAGATCGGTTTCATCATCCGATAATTTATAGTTTGCAATATTAATGGCATAATCTGATTTATTATATAATTCAATCCAGTCAGAAAAATCATTGTCTAAGTCTTGAATGCTTGTTTTGTTATTCGACATGAATTCGTTAATAACAATATGTTGCCCAAAACAGTTGGTGAATATCGAAAAGGTTAATGCAAATGCAATTGTGGCAATACGTTTAAATGTGTCTGTATTTTTTAAAGCGATGCAGTTTATTGAATTTAAAGAAGCAAACAAAGGTGCTTTTTGGATGAAAAACATAAATTAATTTAAGTTGGTTTTGCAAAAATATAATATATTAAGATAAATACAATTGTTGGGTCATTCACTTTACATATTAAAATTGAGTATTACCCAAATTGAGCGATTTGCTATCGCAAATCTGCTCAATCGACTGAGGTCTTGTAAGGTTTTCACATTTTGAGTGAAACGAAAAGTATGAAAACCAACAATTCCTAGGTCAGCCTGTCCCGTACCGGAGGTCGGGAGGGTTATACCTGAGTAAAGCGCCTCTTCACTTTGTTCGAATCGCTGAACTTAGGTATTAATGCATATCATGACAAATTTCATGTAGTATCATTTTAAATAAGTAACATAAGTTATAAACTAAAACAAACAAGTTGTTGTATATTTGCATCAAATTCTGAGGTGTGGGCTAAATCTTTCATCAAGGAAAATAAAAAATACGGATTCGGAGGAAATGCTGACGGAGAAGAGACATTGAATTGATTATTTTATAGTTTTTATTGAATGTTTTATTCACTCCACTCACCTGGTTTTCTTTCCAAAATGAATAAAAAATTGACAATTATAAATAATCAATATAATGATTTACAGTCCGCAGAAATATGCCATTGCCGATGAACGCATGAAGCCGTTTATTGATGAAAAGGAAATTCATGGTTTTATTGAAAACACCAAGCCTACAAAAGAACGCGTACGTGAGGTAATTGCAAAGTCGTTGGATAAAAATAGACTTTCGCTTGAAGAAACAGCAGTTCTGATTAATGCTACCGACCCTGAATTAATTGAGGAAATTAAACACGGTGCGAAAACCCTTAAGGAGCGCGTTTATGGTAAAAGAATTGTGCTTTTTGCGCCACTTTATGTGGGGAATTACTGTACAAATAACTGTAAATACTGTGGTTTTAGAACAACAAACCGTAAGCAGGTGAGAGCAACGCTAACCGAAGAACAATTGGTTAGAGAAGTTGAGGCTCTTGAAGAAACCGGGCAAAAGCGACTGATTCTGGTTTATGGTGAGCATCCGAAATATGATGCAGAATTTATTGCCGATTCGGTTCGTACGGTTTATAAAGTGAAAAAAGGGAATGGCGAAATTCGCAGGGTGAATATCAATGCTGCTCCCATGGAGATAGAGGATTTTAAAACAGTTTTGGAGGCAGGCATAGGTACTTACCAAATTTTTCAAGAGACCTACCACCGACCAACCTATGGAAGTGTACATTTAGCAGGAAAAAAGGCTGATTATAATTACCGATTAACGGGCTTAGACCGTGCGCAGGAATCTGGTATTGATGATGTGGGTATTGGTGCTTTGTTTGGACTATATGACTGGCGCTTTGAACTTTTATCATTAATTCGGCACGTAAACCATTTTGAGGCTTGTTACAATGTGGGTCCGCATACCATATCATTCCCAAGAATTAAAGATGCCAGCGAGTATGATATTCCTGAAAAATATAAGGTTTCAGATGAAGATTTCACCCGTTTGGTAGCTATTTTGCGTTTAGCCGTACCTTATACAGGCTTAATTTTGACAGCTCGTGAACCTGCTGAAATACGCGATGAGATTATGAGTTTCGGAGTTTCTCAAATTGATGGTGGAACCAAAATTGAGATGGGTAGTTATTCTAAGAAAGAGGAGGAACAAAATCTTGATAAAGAGCAATTTAAAATTAGTGACAACCGTTCGTTGGGTGAAATAATTGAGGACCTGGTTGATAAAGAGTACTTACCATCATTCTGTACTGCATGCTACCGCACGGGAAGAACGGGGCAACATTTTATGGAATTTTCGGTACCAGGTTTTATTAAGAAATTCTGTACTCCGAATGCTATGCTTACAATGGCTGAATATCTTGAAGATTATGCAACTCCAGTAGTTAAGGATAAAGGATATAAAGTGATAAGCAAAAACCTTGAAGAAATGGAAGAGGATGATTTTAAAAAGAAGGTACTGGTAAGATTAAACCGAATTAGGGGTGGCGAGCGCGATCTTTATTTTTAAAAATAATAGAACACAGATAACACGGATTGAACTGATATTCACAGATTAGGATGGTAATTATTTAAGATAAAGAATAATCAGTTTTATCAGTGTTCTTATCAATTGATGTAATGAAAGAAATTAAAGATATAATAATTCAGTCCGAGTTTACTAAAACCGACATTATTGCCATGCTATCGGCGCAAGGGGATGATGAGAAATTGTTATTTGCTAAAGCTAAGGAGATAAAAGAAAAGGAGATTGGTAAAAAGGTACACTACCGTGGTTTGGTCGAGTTCTCGAATATTTGTGAAAAAAACTGCTTGTACTGTGGCATCCGAAAGGACAATAAAAATGTGGATCGCTATAATTTAAGTGACGATGCTATAGTTGAGGCTGCTGTATTTGCGCAAAAAAGCAATTACGGTTCATTGGTTATGCAGAGCGGTGAATTAGCGTCACCAATTTTTGCTGACCGGATTGAAAGCCTGCTTAAAAGGATAAAAATAGAAACCAATGGAGCATTGGGAATTACCATTTCATTAGGTGAACAGACCAAGGAAACCTATCAGCGATGGTTTGATGCTGGTGCACACCGGTATTTATTGCGCATTGAATCGAGCCAAAAAAGTTTGTATTATAAAATACATCCCGAAAATAAGCAGCATGATTTTGATACCCGCTTAAAATGCCTTAAAATATTGCAAGAAATAGGTTATCAAACGGGTACAGGCGTAATGATTGGTTTGCCTCATCAAACCCTTGAAGACTTGGCTTACGATATTATGTTTATGCGCGAAATGGATATTGACATGTGTGGAATGGGGCCCTATATTGAACACCCCGATACTCCATTAGGCAAACATGATTTTGAATTGATGCCTTTAGTCGAGCGCTTTAATTTAGCTTTGCGAATGGTGGCAGCATTGCGTATAGTAATGCGTGATATTAATATTGCGGCTGCAACTGCTTTGCAAGCCATTGACCCTATTGGACGAGAAAAAGCAGTAAAAGTAGGCGCAAACATTATTATGCCCAATATAACTCCAGGCATGTATCGTAATAACTACAAATTATACGATAATAAGCCTTGCGTTGACGAAGAACCCCAAGATTGTGTACAATGCCTTGATGTTAGAATTCGTTTGGCCGATGCCAGCATTGGCTATGGTGAATGGGGCGATTCAAAGCATTTTGCACGGAGGGTTGAAAAGGTGTAAGGTGTTAAGAATTTGTTTGAAATTTATCCCTGCCTTTTCCGGCGGTCAATCCTCAGTTTACTTAGATATCGTTTTTAAACATTGTAAAAGAATAAAACTGAATAATAGTACTTAGTGCGTGCAAGAAAACTCGGTCTCTGATAAGAAAGCTTCAAGAATGAGGCTTTCGCAGCATTGAAAATCAGGAGTCCCGAAATCTCGGGATGACTGGTTGAAATGCAAGAGTAACG
>JAQICC010000067.1 GCA_027858735.1 Salinivirgaceae bacterium | reverse complement strand
TGATACAAGCGAATAGAGTCATTATCAATAGAGATAGTATATAAAGACCAGATTGTATCTGCCTGAATATTAGTTACTGAATTGTATCCTTCAGCATACAGTTTTAATTTGTTTGTATTTGCTTCGGTTGAGAAAGCAAAGGCTCCTTCCGTATTATATCCTTTGGAAAAAAACCAGGGGTAATTAACAAAACTATGTTGGCGGGTAACAATAAAACAGGATCGAATAGAGTCGACGTTTAAATGATCACCAATAGATAAAAAGGATTCACTAAAATTTAGTTGAGCTTGATCATTTATTGACACATCAGATGATTTAAAAACAGGCTTATATTGTTCAATGGTTTGATAGGCATTAAAGCTTTCAGGTGAATCATCATTCCATTGGTCTACTAATTGGCTGTCAACAAGATTAATAGAACCAGCATTTAGCCAAAGAACCAGATCTCCATTTTGTTGTAAGTCAATTATATTTATACTGTAAATTGAAGTTGCAGTAGATGTTTGACAGAGGTTGAAAGCTTTAACTCTCCAGAACCACTTTCCATGTGAAGGGGGTTGATAGTTTGCAAATAAGCTGTCTGTGGTTTCCGAATAGTATGAATTGGAGAATAAACTATCTTTGGCAATTTCAAATTGATAATTAATACCGTTATTACTTGTTTCCCATTTAAATGTAATTGGAGAACCAATTGCAGCAGTGCTGTTATTATTTGGGTTGAGAATAGCAAACGACTCGGGCAAAGGCAATTCATCTGCAATAACTACTTCCTGTACAACACTATCTTTACATCCGTTTTGAGCGGTTATTATTTGCTGAATATCATAAGTTCCGTTAAAGGTAAAAGTATATTCGGGATTTTGATCTTCGGAGGTATCTCCATTATCAAAACTCCAGTAGTAATTTAAAATGGTTATATCTGATTGTGAAGAGTCAATAAAAACCACATTGGAACCGGTACATTGATTAGAACCGTTTTTAACTTCAAAAGCAGCTTGAGGGCGGTAGAGAATTACAACAGAGTCAGTAAAAAAACTGCTACAATCACCGGAATAAGCAGTTAACATAACAGTAAAGGTGTCAGATATTTCATATAGATGTTTGGGATTAGACAATTTGGAAATATTTCCGTCTCCAAAGTTCCAAATAACCGAGTCAATAGAATATCCAGCGGAGATAGAAGATAAGTTTTTAAAAGAGGTACTGTCCCCAAAACAGAAAGTGTCTGCTTTAAAGTTAACGGATGGGGCAATGCCTGAAATACCTAGTGTTACCGTATCCACGGTACTACAATTTTGGGTACTTGTAACAGTAACGATATAAGTACCTGCCGTATCAATATTAATAAATTGCGAAGAACTACCTGTGTTCCATTCATATGATAGGATATTTGACCCTTGCTCTATAAGCGTAATTGCTTCACCTTCACACACATCACGATTTGAACCTAAACTGTTTTGAACAGGGAAACTATCAATATTTATATTAATACTGTATGAAGAGAGAATGTTAAATTGATTATCTGTTACGGTTAGGCTATAAGAACCAGCTGTATCTATGGTAAGTATTTGGTTGTCCGCCGCCCCGTTACTCCATGTGTAATTATAGTCGCCTGCTAAACCACAATCCCACCACAAGGTATCTCCCAAACAAATATTTGTATCTGTTCCGGTGATAGGGTAGCTAATTTTTGGATAAGTTACTTTAACAGAGTCTGAAGATTGGAATCCGAATATATCGGTTACGGTAACCGCATAAATACTGTCGTTTGACACGGTAATTATGGAATCATTACTACCATTAGACCATTCATATAATTTAAACCAGAGTTTGTATGCAGATATTGTTGTATCGGCGAATCCATATAGAACGTTAATATTTGCACCTAGGTTAACTGGGGGAGCATATTTATTTCTAAGGTATTGTTCCACTTCAATTTCTTTTTCTCTACCAATTGAATCTTTGTAAATAATAATTTCTGCAATTTCGCCATCAAAGAACGATGCAAATTGATCACAGGAACCAATTAAAAATTCATAGGAATTGCTACCTTCTAAATCCTTATTATGTTTGGCTCTCCACGAATTTAAATTACCTTGATACAAGCGAATAGAGTCATTATCAATAGAGATAGTATATAAAGACCAGATTGTATCTGCCTGAATATTAGTTACTGAATTGTATCCGTCTAAATAAAATCTAAAATTATCTGTACTCCCATTTGTTGCGATTGCAAATGCTCCTTCAGCATTGAAACCTTTAGAAAAAATCCAGGGGTAGTTTACAAAACTGTTTTGTCTGACAACAAAGAACACGGTTCGGATAGAGTCGGAATTAAGAACTGAGCCAATGGTAAGTTTAGAATTGTTAAAGGTTAAAGTTGGGCTATAATTAATTAATGAGTCTGAAGCATTATATATAGGTTTAAATGATTCTGAATTTTGAGAAGCATCATATTGGCTTATTGATCCGTCCTGCCATAATGCAACTTTCTCCCCGTCTAAATTTGTCAAGGTATCAGCCTTAAGCCATAAAACTAGTCCTTGTTCATCAACTTGACAACTTGAATGGAAGGAAAAGAGTATTAAAATAATGAAAATGATTATCGTTTTAATTATTTGCATAATGAAGTAACTCTAATTTTATGCTCACTTGTTATAATTGAATTTGGTTCAACATTTTTTGTAATAATACTGCCTGCACCAATTATTGAACCTTTACCAATTGTTACCCCCTTTAAAATTATTACATTGAAACTAATCCAAACATTATCTTCTATAATAATTGGATTTGCTTTTATATTATCATTCGAAGGGAATCCGTTAATTAAAATTGATTTAAATTCTTGTTCTCGTTTATCTGCTTGTATATTATGAGAATCAGTGTCTATTATGTTTACATTGTGTGATATTAGAACATTCTTCCCTATAGATATGTTACATTTAGACCAGATTTTGCTATTTTCACCGACAAAACTATATTCACCAACACTAATTTTTCCTTCTGATTTAAAGACAAAAAGTTCTCCGCGTATATGTGCATTTGACTCGATTATTATCCTTTCAGGTTGTTTACTATAATTTAGTATTTTTGTTGTATTATAGAGCCTTGCTCCTTTTTTTAGAATTACTTTCTTTTGCAAAAGGTAAACTCTATAGGATTCATAAAAAACAACAATTCTATTTATAATTGAAAACACTATATATTTAAAAAAATCTCTCATCTTGAATAATTTAATTAAAGTTAAACCTTTATGATTAATTTTGGTCAAATATTTTACAAAACATATATATTCATTGATTATTGAAGAGATTTATGAATTATGCACCAATTTGTATTTTTGTTTTTGATCGCCCATGGCATACTCTAAAGACAATGCAGGCATTGAAGAAAAATGAGATCAGTAAAGATTCCATTATTTACATATTTTCCGATGGATGTAAAAAGATTAATGATCAGGTGCAAGCTAACAGAGTTATTGAAGTTAGAAATTTAATAAGAAAATTTGAAATAGGTAAACAAAAAGTTATAGTTACAAACAAAGAAAATAAGGGGCTTGCAGATTCAATAATTGGTGGAGTTACGATGGTTCTTAATAAACATGGTAAAGCAATTGTTTTAGAAGATGATATTGTGGTGTCTTCCACATTTCTAGAATTTATGAATATTGGGCTTAACTTATATGCAAATGATGATAATGTATTTCATATCAATGGGTATACAGAACCACTCAAAGCAATTAAAAGAGAACCATTCTTTAGTAATGTGTCTTTTTGCTGGGGTTGGGCAACTTGGCAAAGAGCGTGGAAAAAACTAATTTTAGATCCTGAAATTCTGAAGAAAGAAATATTAGATTCTCCCAAACGAAAATATCATTTTGATATTGAAGGAAGTTCAACTTTTTCAAAACAGATTGAACAGAATATTTCAGGAGAAATTAATACATGGGCTGTAAAATGGTATAGTACAGTATTTTTAAATAAAGGTTTATGTTTGCATCCAATTGTAAACCTCGCAAATAACATTGGAAAGGATGGTACAGGAGTGCACCATACAAAACCAGTCGGCTTTGTATGGAAAAATATTGTATCTATGGATGCACCAATAGAATCAAAAAAAATACCATTAAAAGAATCAAAACAAGCAAGAAATGCAATGCGTAAATTTTATACACAAAAACAGGGAGTTTCAATAATTAAAAATTTGTTATCAACATCCCTTAAAAACAAGATAAAAAGAAAACTCCTGGGGAAGGTGAATGATCCTTATTATTATTTGGATGACACGGAAAGATATAAGTTCACTCAATTAAAGCTTGAAGATTGTACAATTGGAGTTCCAGATATAATGTCTTTTCGATTTATGTTTAAAGAAATCTTTGTTAATGAGATTTATAAATTTTATACTTCAAATGAAAAGCCTTATATTATTGATGCTGGAGCTAATATTGGATTGAGTATAATATTTTTTAAGAAAATGTATCCAAATGCCATAATAGATGGATTTGAACCAGATCCCAAGATTTTTGATATATTAAAAGACAATATTAATGCATTTTCTTTTAAAGATATTTCTTTGCATAATTATGGGTTATGGAATGAGGAGAAAGAAATGCAATTTTATTCAGAAGGAGCTGATGCGGGCAGGGTATTAGACGGTGTTGATAAGTCGGCTAATCAGCTAATTAAACTCCAATCATTAAGAGGCTTTTTAAACAAGAAAGTTGATTTATTAAAAATTGATATTGAAGGAGCAGAATTTATAGTTTTGGACGATATTCGGAATTTATTAAAAAACGTAGATCGAATTTTTATAGAATATCATTCGTTCCCCAATAAAAGCCAAAATTTGAATGAAATTTTAAATATTTTGAAAAATTCAGGTTTCAGAATAAATATTAATACGCCAGGTTTGGTTAGCCAACAGCCTTTTCTTAAGGTAAATACCTATCAAGGAATGGATATGCAATTAAATATTTATGGATATAGAATATGAAAGTTCTTCACATAATGTCAACCCCGTATGGTGGAGCGGCAAATGCTGCTTTGAGACTTCATCAGGGATTACTAAATAGAAATATTGATTCTAAAGTTTTAACAATAGGAGAAAAGAAGACAATTTCTGCAATATTTTCTTATGCAGATATCAGTCGTTGGGGATGGTTAAAAAACCCAATGATTAAAAGAAGATCAAAGGAATATTATTTTTCTACTTTAAAAGAATTTAAAGGTAAAAGTTTTAATCCGGAGAAATTTACTTTACCAACAACTCCATACAAAATTGAAAAGCACCCTTGAGTCAAAAATGCCGATATTATAAATTTACATTGGGTTTCTGAATTTATTAATTATTCAAGTTTTTTTGAGAAAGTAAATAAACCAATTGTTTGGACATTCCATGATATGAATGGTTTTACAGGAGGTTGCCACTATAATTTTGGTTGCGAGGGATTTGTTGATAGTAAATGTAAAAAATGCCCACAATTAAAAGGAATTGAAGATGAAAGTATAGCAACAAAAAATTATATTATAAAGAGGCACGCATATGATGATGTCGAATTAAGCGTAGTATGCCCGTCAAATTGGTTGCTAGCTGAGTCAAAAAGAGGCCAGTTAACAAAAAGGTATAATCATACTTTAATACCGTATGGAATATTTGAAAATATATTTTACCCTTATAATAAAGAGCAAGCAAGAATAAAACTAGGATTAGAACTAGATAAAAAGATAATTCTTTTTGTAGCTGATTCTTTGGATAATTATCGAAAGGGAGTAGATTATATTTTGGATGCTTCAAAGATTTTATCCAAAGAATATCAATTCTTACTTGTAGGAAAAGGAACACATAAAGCCAAAAATTTCAATCATTTAGGAGAAATAAGCGATGAAAAAAACATGGCTCAAATTTATTCCGCAGCAGACTTATTTGTTATACCTTCTTTAGCCGATAATTTACCAAATACCGTGTTAGAAAGCTTGTTTTGCGGAACCCCTGTTATCGGGTTTGATATAGGTGGGATTCCAGATATGGTTGTAAATGGTTTGAATGGTTTTTTATGCAATGAGATTGATTCAAATTCACTAGCAATTACAATACAAAAGGCGTTAGATTTTTCTTTTGATTCACTAGCTATTGTTGATGATGCTAAGCAAAGATTTGGCCAAGATAAACAAACCGATAGTTATATTAAATTGTATAAATCAATATTAGAGTAAGCCTTAATAATTTCCATAAAAACCACCTTATTGTTTATTAAACCTAACACGGAGACATCATTTATAATTATCTTTGCATTCAAAATCATTTTGATTTAAAACAGTTTTATGCAATCACAAATTGAGTACCGAATAAAACCAGAAAAAGGTATTTCTTTAAACCTAAAAGAACTTTGGCAATATAAAGAGTTGTTTTATTTTTTTACATGGCGAGACATTAAAGTGAAATACAAACAAACTTTCATAGGTTTTTTATGGGCCATATTGCAGCCCTTCTTAACCATGTTAATTTTCTCAGTGTTTTTTGGATAGCTGCTGAATGTCCCATCCGATAGAATACATTAGTATTATTTTGCTTTAGTAATGATTAATAATGTGTAATTTTGTAGCTATTATGGCAGAAAACATTTCTATAAAAGACTTTTCTCCCCATCTTTTTTGGGATGTTGATATTAGTAAGGTAGATATAAGTAAAAATAGAAAATGGTTTATCACTCGTGTGCTGGAATATGGTCTTTTCAATGACTGGTTATTATTAAAACAATATTATGGTATTGATCAAATTGCTGAAATTTCATTTACAATAAGAGATTTGTCGAAAAAATCAATATCATTTATATCATTACTTTCAAATATTCCTAAAGAAAAATTTTCATGTTATTCTACGAAACAGTTGACATCAAATTATTGGAACTCTTAAAAAAGCTGCAAAGAAAAGCTGTTTTTTCTGATTTGCGCTTGGTCGGAGGCACCTCTTTAGCACTACAATTGGGTCACCGGAAATCGGTTGATATTGATCTATTTGGGGTTATTCATGATGATTTTCTAGCTATTTCTAAAGCTTTGGATGAACTTGGAACAGTTATTCATTTAAATAAATCAGATAATATAAATATTTATCTAATTAATGGTATTAAGGTTGATTTGGTAAACTATCATTACAAATGGTTAGAAGAACCAATAATTAGTGACGATTTATTATTGGCAGATTCTATGGATATTGCTGCCATGAAATTAAGTGCTATAACGAACCGGGGCACTAAAAAGGATTTTATTGACCTTTATTTTTTACTACAAAAGTTTAAATTGGACGAGTTATTGGGTTTTTATTCCAATAAGTATCACGATGGCTCAATTTTTTTTGTATTGAAAAGTTTAACATACTTTGAAGATGCCGATCAGCATGAAATGCCTGTAATGCTAAAACCTCTAAATTGGGAAGACGTAAAATCATATATTCAGGAAACAACTAAAAATTATCTGAAATAAGTAATATGCAACCACAAATAGAATATCGAATAAAACCCCCAAAGGGAATATCGCTAAATCTAAAGGAAATATGGCAATATAAAGAGCTCTTTTACTTTTTTACCTGGCGCGACATTAAGGTAAAATATAAACAAACCGTAATTGGGTTTTTATGGGCCATATTGCAGCCTTTTTTAACTATGCTAATTTTCTCGGTGTTTTTTGGCAAATTGTTAAATGTTCCTTCTGATGGTATACCTTACCCCATTTTTGCCTATTCGGGGTTAATTATATGGAATGTATTTGCCAGTGGAATGACATCATCAGCAAATAGCATGGTGTCCAATGCCAATATAATTAAAAAGATATACTTCCCACGATTGATTATCCCCATGTCGAGCATATTGGTGGCAGCCTTCGATTTTTTTATGGCGCTGGTTGTATTTTTTGGTTTAATGATATATTACAAAATAGCCTTTACATGGCTATTATTGGTTTATGTTCCAGCATCCTTACTATTAACTATAATTAGTGTTTTTGGAGTAGGGAGTTTATTGGCAGCTTTGAATGTTAAATACCGAGATTTTCGATACATCATTCCCTTTATGGTGCAAGCACTTATGTTTTTAACTCCGGTTATTTATCCGGTTTCTATTATCACCTATCCATGGGCGAAATATTTGATAGCTGTTAATCCAATGAGCGGAGCTGTTAATTTGATGCGTGGTGCAGTAATTCAAAGCCCACCCGATATGCAATTAGTTTTGATTAGTGTGGCGAGTGCTATAGTTTTGTTTTTTGCTGGCCTATTATACTTTAAAAAAACAGAAGGATATTTTGCTGATATTGCGTAACAAATTAATTATGGTTCAAAAACTAAAATCTGTGCAACTCTGTGCTCTTTGTGGTGATTGTATTTATTTTTAATAATCTGTGTAACTTTGTGCTCTCTGTGGTGAATAAAAACTACATGTATATTTGTGAACTTTCAAACAAAAATCTGTACCCTATGGGGTTAATAATTTGAAAATGAAACCTATACTAGAAATAAAAAACATAAGCAAAAAATACAAACTCCGAGGTCAGGAATCTCCCTACCTTACTTTTCGTGATGCATTAACTTCAGGATTTAAGAAACAGAAAGACAAAAATGAGTTTTGGGCCTTACAAGATGTTTCTTTCGACGTTTATCCAGGTGAAAGTATCGGAATAATTGGCCGCAATGGTGCAGGTAAATCTACCTTGCTAAAAATTCTATCGCGCATTACGCCTCCTACCACCGGTGAAATAATCAGCCGCGGGCGTATTGCAAGTTTATTAGAAGTTGGTACCGGTTTTCATGCCGAACTTTCAGGTCGAGAAAACGTTTTTTTAAATGGTTCCATATTGGGATTAACCAAACAAGAAATTACGAAGCAATTTGATGCCATTGTAGATTTTTCTGGGGTAGAAAAGTTTCTTGACACGCCCCTAAAGCACTATTCCAGCGGGATGCAATTGCGTTTGGCTTTTGCTGTGGCGGCACATTTAGAACCTGAAATACTGATAATTGACGAGGTTTTAGCTGTCGGTGATGCAGAGTTTCAAAAAAAGTGCCTTACAAAAATGGGCGAAGTTACAAATGAGGGTAGAACTGTCTTATTCGTGAGTCATAATATTAGTGCAATTAGTACATTATGCTCGAAATCAATATTATTAAAAGATGGAAATTTAATTAAAAATGATAAAACAGAATCTGTAATAAAACATTATTTGAATGTTATAAATGATAGCCAACTAGTTTGGGAGAATATTACTCGAATTAGTTATTCAGAATATATATTACCAATGAAATTGTATATTACTAATTCTGATGGAGAAACTATTCAGAGTGAATTAAATAGAAATTGTAGATACTATATAAATTTTGAGTTTGAATTATTATCTATACAATCTGAATTGACAATTGGATATAGCCTTTTTGATTCAGAAGGTCAGTATTTGTTTCGAAGTTTGCACACTGATAAAGATGAGAATATAAATAGTACACTTAAAATTGGGATTAATAAAGTATATTCTGAATTGCCCGTAAACCTTCTAAATGAAGGAAGATATCAAATTGCATTAGATGGAGGAATTCATAAAAAAAGTTGGGATTTTAATCCTTTAAATCAGAATTCAATTAATATAAGAATTGACGTATATGGTGATTTTTCAAATTCCAAGTTTTGGAAGAATAAAAGAAATGGCATTTTTGCAATTGAGGAAGAATGGGTATTAGGATAAAATAATCTAATTATTAAGATGATTATGAGTTTAATAAGAAAATATGGAGAAACAAATGGTAGAGGATAAAAAACAATATCGTATTATAAAAATTATTAATCATATTTTTAGAGGTACTTTGTTGAGCCGCATTAAAATTGAACCACAACTTTTTAGAGAACGTATTTGGATAAAATTTGAAAAAAGTAATCGTCAATTTATTATTAAAAAATTAAGACATAATATTAAGATAATACTTTACAAAGAGAGTGTTCTTAGTAGATTTATTTTTTTAAATGAATTTGAAATAAATGAGCAGAAATTCATTGAACGTTATTTAAAAAAGGATGATTTTTTTATTGATATAGGAGCTAATATTGGTCTTTTCACCTTACTGGCATCTGAAAAATGTGGAACCCAAGGTAAGATTATTGCTTTTGAGCCTTCTCCTACAACATACAAAAGATTGATCGAAAATATTAAATTAAATAATCTACAAAATGTAAAAACTTTTAATATTGCACTTTCAGATAAAAATGGTGTTGCAAAATTGAAAGTCAGTAAAGATGGCTTTGATGCATGGAATTCCTTAGGTATACCAACTATGGGTCAATTTTTTCAAGAGGTTGATGTTATGACAAATACTTTGGATTATATTGCAAATGAGTTTGAGATAGTTAATCCTATATTATTGAAAATTGATGTCGAAGGCTGGGAAATTCCAATATTGAGTGGAGGAGAAAAATTCTTCAAAAGTATTGATGCTCCAGATATTATGATTGAATTTGCTGATAATTCAGCTAAAAATGCTGGTTATACATGTAAAGATTTGTATTGTGTACTCATAGATTATGGTTATAAAATATATTCTTATAATTCTTTACTTAATTTGTTAGTTGAGCATCAACTACAAAAAACCCCATATAAGTATACAAATCTGATTGCTACAAAAGATGTTACTCGAGTTTTAGGAAGAATTCAATCAATTTAATTAAGGTTTATAACGTAGAAAGTAGTTCAATAAAATTATTTTAGGTTTGGATACAATTATACATATTATTTTGCCGGTTCATAATAGAATTGAAACAACCGAAGCATTTATTGAGTGCCTTAAGAAGCAAACATATAAACATTTTAAATTATTATTAATTGATGATGGATCAACAGATGGTACATCTGAAATGGTGAAAGGGCATTTACCAAATTCTACTATCATTGCAGGTAAAGGAAAATGGTGGTGGGCTGGTTCTTTGCACCAAGGGTATAAATATTTAAAAGGAATAAAAGAGATTGATAAAAATGATATTGTCCTCATAATTAATGACGATACATCTATAGATGCTAATTTTTTAGAAATTGGAGTTGGACTTATTGAAAAATCAGAAAATACACTATACTTAGCAAATCCTTATTCCACTGAAGAGATCTGGCGAAATTATTTAACTTATAATATAAAAAAATATAGATTTGATATAGACAAAAACAATACTAAAATTATTTGTATGCATACACGAGGTTTGTTTATTCGTTATAATAATTTTTTAGATATAGGTGGTTTTTATCCAAAACTACTCCCTCATTATTTGTCAGATTATGAATATACATACAGGGCTTTTAAAAAGGGGTTTAAACTAGCTGTAGATAAATCTTTGAAAATTGAAGTTGATGAAAAGCTAACCGGAGTAAAGTGGAATCAGGAAATCACGAGTCTTTCAATAAAAGAATTTCTGTCTATGCATTTTAGCAAAAAGTATTCTTACAATCCCATTTATACACTCAACTTTGGATACTTAACATTGCCGTTCTTCAGTTTCTTTCCATATGCATATATAACTCTTCGTAGATTTTTATTTGATTTTTTATTTGTAATAAAAAATAACTTTAATAAACTTAATAATGCATCTTAATAGTAAATTGTTGTTTGAAAAGCATGCGCTTAAATATTTTGAAAATGATCTTAAGGTTCTTGAGGTAGGGCCAACAGGATATCCTTCATACTACAATAGAATAGTTAATAGCAAGGCTATAAGCTGGTACACGCTTGATTTTAGTGATCAGTATATTGGACAAGGAGAAAAAAACCCTTTACACATTCGTACAGATAATGAATACTTATATCCGATTGAAGGTAATTCATTTGATATAGTTCTTTCTGGGCAAGTTATGGAGCATGTTCAGGATATTTGGAAGTGGCTTGATGAATTAAAAAGAATTACAAAAGAAGGTGGAGTTATTATCTTAATTAGTCCAATAAGTTGGGTTTATCACGAAGCTCCAATTGATTGTTGGCGTATATATCCTGAAGGAATGAAATTATTGATGAAAGAAAAAGGTTTAAAAGTCCATGAATGTTCTTTTGGTTCATTAGAGAAAGAAATTTTGCCTAAACATGCAAGGACAATACCAGGTACATCAATATTGAATCTTGACGGCAAAATATCAATAGAATTGAGAATATTATTGTTATTGCAAAGAATACCTATAGTTAGAAGATTTGCAAAACGCATAAGCATATCATATGATACTATTTGTATTTCTGAAAAGCAAAATTCAAAATAAGTTCTACTTTTGTTGTGTTAAAATAGTTTTTTAGAAATTGTTGAAGCATTCATTTTTTGTTTTTTTATGCTTTTAATTATGCCACTTAAGCAGAATATTGAACGTTTACCTAACCACCATACTTTACCAATCCCGCTATATTCATAACTTTTACAGATGCCCAACGGGGTTATATAAAATATGTTAGGTAGTGACTTCCATTTTGGTATATAAAAACGCCATATTTTTTTTACTACAATAAGATGATAGTAGAAAAAAGATTCATTATTGTTTAAATCAATCCATTTGCCATTGTTGTATTTGTAATTAATAGTTTGTGGGTATTCTCTAATAATATTTTTCATATATATCCGAAGCTTGTTTTCCGATTGCATATGTCGAATTGTATGATATAGGCTCACAATTTTGCCCTCGCTACGAATTTTATTAAATGTTTTAGCATCACCTGACCATTGTTGAGCGCATTCTTCAAAAGCAAAATATTCAGGATTTTGGTAAACTTGCGTAAAGTCAGGGCTCTGTTCAAAAATAGAATTCCCAAGCTCATTGTTTTTAAAAAGACAAAAATGACCTGCAGTCCATTTCTCCTTCGTACTTATAAAATCATATTTTTCTAATAATGCATCATTTATAAATTCCCGAATATCTCCAAAAATTATATCTAAATCGCACCAACCCCAAAAGTCATAATGCGAAAGATAATCGTTGAAAATTTTTCCAATTGCGGGTTTGAAATCATTATATTTCCAACCGCCATTTATTACCACTTTTAATCCAAGTTTCTTATTGGCGAGAGTTTTGAAATCGGAAATAGATAATTTTATATATTGAATATTATCACAAAATATTATAAAATTTACTGTTGGGTTTCTTTTGCATGAATTAATAAATAGATCAAAATATGATGGGAATGGTCCTGAATATAGAACAACTAGGCAGATTGTATTTTTCATATTGTTTGTTGTGATGGTTGTCAAAAATAGTTTTAATAAATAAATAAACCTATATTAATACATTAAATGAAATTGTACTTTTGTATTTCCTTAAAGTAAAAAATAAAATGGATAGCCTTGAACTAAGAATTAAAGAATATAAAAATACTCAGGAAGTTAATGATTTAATTTGGACTGAATTTAATGGTTTGACTGATTCTTTGGTATTTTTAAAAGAACACAGAAACTATATTGAGCAGAATAATTTAGGATACGGTGATAGATGCCATCATTATATGTGGTATTTGATTTTTGATTATTTGAAGGACAGGCAAAGTTTTAATGTTTTAGAGATTGGAGTTTTTAAGGGACAGGTAATTTCTTTATGGGCATTATTAACTAGTTATTCTGATATTAATGCTAAAATTTTTGGTATTAGTCCCTTTGAAGGTAATTTATCAAAAAACCGATTGATTAATAATAAATATATTAGCAAGCTTCGATTTATACTCGACAAATCTTTTAAAAAAAACATAAACAAGGGGAACTCTTATCTAAAAGAGAATTATTTAAAGATTATTCAAAGTCTTTTTGAATATCATAATCTTGACTTTGATAAATTAAATTTAATAAAAGGCTTGTCAAATGAGCCAAAAGTTATTGAACAGGTAAAAGAAAAGAAGTTTGATGTAATTTATATTGATGGAGATCATTCGTATCAAGCTGTAATTCATGATATTCAAACTTATTCACCAATGCTCAGTGAAAATGGGTTTTTGGTAATGGATGATGCCTCAAATTTAATACCAGGGTCTGTCTTTTGGAAAGGAAGACCTGAGGTTTCTAAAGCCTGTGAAATTATATATGATTTGGGGTTTGAAAATGTTTTAAATGTGGGTCATAATAGAATATTTCAAAAGATTGAATAAAAACTATTTGAGTTGAGATACGATAGTAGGAAGGTTATATTATAACAAATGAAGCACACTAAAATAAAACTATTTGATGGTTTAATCTCAGAAAGGGTTGAACCCATAAATTTACAACGCACACACATTTCAAAATTTCAAAACGAATTCTCAAAAATAATCCATCATACTTATCTATATGAATTACCTAATGTAAATGTAACACTGGATGGTATTGTTTTTAAAAGAGCCAAAATTTTTTCCCCTTCGCTACATCATGAAAGCCATGGTAATTGGCTTGGAATTATTTATATTTTTTTAACTCGCTTATTAAAAAAGAGAATAAGAAAAAAAGGCACCTATTTATTGGGGTTCGATTATTGGGGAGAGGGCTATTATCATTGGCTTTTAGAAGAATTACCTCGTATTTATTGTTCAAGAAAAATTCAAGAAGAACATACTGTTCTTGTGCCTTCAAAATGGAATAGTTTTTATAGCTTTAGAACAATGTTAAGATCCTTTTTTAAAGTAGGTAAAGAGCTTGATGAAAGTAGTTTTCATCATCAAAGTATTGAGTTGTTGGGGATAAAAAAGCTAGAGGTTTTACCCATGAACGGGTACTTATTTGTTGAAAAACTTCTAATGCCATCATATACAGCCCCAACTGGCAATTACAACGATAAGTTGATTAAAGAGATTAATAGTTTCCTTTTCTCAAACGTTGAGTTCTCAACGAAACCAAAATACGATAAAATTTATTTATCTAGAAAGCAAGCACCAAGAAGGAAGGTTTTAAATGAAAATGAGGTTGAAAAGCTTTTAACTGCACATGGTTATAAATGTCTATGTTTTGAAGATTTTTCATTCAAGGAACAAGTTGGTTTGGCTGGTCAATGCAGTTCACTCATATCGCTACATGGTGCTGGGTTAAGTAATATGCTTTTTATGAAACAGGGTAGCATCGTATTGGAGTTAAGAATGAAAGGAGATCAACAAAATCTTTGTTATTATTCGTTGGCAAGTGCTTTGTCAATAAATTATTATTACCTTTTTTGTACAAGAAATGCTGATAATATAAATGTGCAAGATGCAAATATTTCTGTAGATTTATTGGAACTCGAAAAAATCCTTCAACAATTTTAAGTTGGACAAAAAGTTTTTATAAAAATAATATGATCATCATCACTTACATACCAGGCCAACTTTGCAATCAACTATTTTTATACAGTAAGTTTATTGCTTATAGTTTGGAATATGACACAAAAATAAGAAACCCTTCCTTTTACCAATATACTCCATACTTTGAGAGCACTGCAACTATAGGCGTTCCAGATTATCCAGTTAAAAAATCATCGTTGCTTAATAAAGGCCTTAATAAACCGCGTTATATTTTTTGGTTTTTTTTAGCTAGAATAATAAACAAACTCAGAATCAACAATCAATTTATTAAGACAATCTATCTCGATTGGAATGAAATATTTGACATGGTTGAAAATAAAGCAAAACTCAATGGTAAATTGGTTCTTGCTCAAGGGTGGCAGTTTAATGCAAAAGAATTAGTATTTAAGCATAGAAATGAAATAGTTAATTATTTTAAACCCATAAAAACCCATGCTGATAATGTTGAGAAGTATAGAATAAACTTAAAACCAAATACAGTAACAGTAGGGGTTCATATTAGGCATGGTGATTATAACACATTTGAAGGAGGAAAGTATTTTTACAGTTTTGAAAAATATTCAGAGTTTATGAGTCAGGTTATAGAACTTTTTGCGAATGAAGGAATTCAGTTTGTAGTTTGTTCCAATGTTAAACTAGACATAAAACATTTTTCAGGTTTTGATGTTTTATTTGGTCCCAATCATGAGCTTGAAGATATGTTAGTTTTGTCGAAATGTGATTATATTTTTGGGCCCCCGAGTACTTATACTATGTGGGCTTCTTTTTATGGCAATGTGCCATTGGCCAAGCTTGAAAATAAAGATTTGATTCTGACTAAAGCTTCTTTTAAAAGATATAATGAGTAGTCTTCCAAAGATATCCATAATAACACCCTCTTTTAATCAAGGGGTATTTGTTGAAGATACTATTTTGTCTGTTTTAAATCAGAATTACCCCAACCTTGAGTATATTATAATAGATGGTGGAAGTACTGATAGCTCTGTTGATATTATTCAAAAATACAATGATCAGTTGGCATATTGGGTAAGTGAAGAGGATAGAGGGCAAAGCCATGCATTAAACAAAGGCTTTAAAAAGGCAACAGGTGATATTATAGCATGGATAAATAGTGATGATTATTATTTGCCGGATACCTTACTCTTTGTTGCTGAGATCTTTGAAAAATATCCTGATGTTGATATAATTTATGGTGATGTTATTAATTTTACAGGAAAAAAAGAATTTTATTACAAGGTAGCTGAATTTGAGCCCTTGGATTTTCTTTCTCGAATATCCATTCATCAGCCCGGGGTTTTTTGGCGTACAAGTTTACTTGAAAAAGTTGGTTTTTTAAATGAAACCCTGCACTATGCCATGGATTATGATTTATGGATGCGTCTGTTTTTTTCTTATAAATCATTGAAAATTGATAAGCCTTTTGCAAAATTTAGAATGCATGCTGGTTCAAAAACTACAGATGCTCCTCCTGAGCTATATAAAGAATGCAGAGAAATTGTTTCTACCTTTTTTAATTCAGTAGCTTCTGTTGAGCAAATAAACAGACTAAAACAGTTAGATGTTTACTGTAATCCTGATAATAAGATATACAAATTGAATATTGCAGATTTGTCATTCTTACCAAAAGCTGCGGATCAATATGTTTTTAACTATGCTATTGAAGAGCATACCTTTGGAGATAAAAAAAAGGCAAATAGCCTGTTTTGGATTTCCCTAAAAA
This sequence comes from Salinivirgaceae bacterium, assembly GCA_027858735.1. Lineage (GTDB taxonomy): Bacteria > Bacteroidota > Bacteroidia > Bacteroidales > SZUA-534 > GH45. The sequence continues at coordinate 8,806 of JAQICC010000067.1, read as the reverse complement.
AAGGGTACTTTAAATCCATCTATTTTTTATTAAAGAATCAATTCTGAATAAATGGAAAGGCCTTTTTTTTCTATAGTAATTCCCACTTATAACAGAGCTAATTTTATAGGCAAAACCATACTATCTGTATTGAATCAAACGTATACCAATTTCGAATTGTTGGTAATTGACGATGGGAGTACAGACAATACACAAGAGTTTGTTAATAGTATTAATGATAAGCGATTACAATACTATAAAAAGGAGAATGCAGAGCGCGGCGCAGCACGTAATTTTGGCATAAACAAATCGGTAGGTGATTACATTACCTTTCTCGATTCTGATGACCAATTTTATGTAACCCATTTGGAGGAAGCATTTATTTTTATAAATGACAATAACCCAAATATTTTATTCCAAGGATATGAGATTATTAGTGAAACTAAAAAAACAAAGCAGATTTTTCCTAACAAAGATATTAATAAATTGCTGTTAACTTTTGGTAATGTAATGTCATGCCATGGTGTATTTGTCAAAAACAGTATTGCTAAACAAAACTTATTTAACGAAGACTATAAGCTTTCAGGCCTCGAAGATTATGAATTATGGCTTCGAATTGCTGCTCAATATAAAATTGAGCACAATGCTCTAGTCACATCCTGTTTAATAAACCATACCGATAGAAGTGTAGTAGAAGTGAATAAGGAAAAACTTATATCTAAAAATAAATTGTTTTTACAGTATATATTTCAACATGAAAAAAGCAAAAAGTATTGCAAGCCTTTTAAAGCTTTTTTAATATCAAATACCTATTCTTATATTGCATTGCATTTAATACTGTCAGGTTTTAAAAAGAATGGAATCAGATATTTCTTAAAAAGTATTTGGCAAAAACCTGATAAGCTATACTCAAGACGCAGCATGGCAATTGTTAAGCATTTTATATTTTAATAGCCGGAATGAAAAACGTTTTAGTTACAACTTATTGGAGTTATAAGGAACCTTTGATTCAAACCTATACCTTACCCTATGTTCGTATCATTAAAAAGAATTTAGACGCTAAAAGCAAGGTGTATCTCTTTACTATGGAGCAACAGCAGTTAGCTATGAGCAAGGAGGAATGGGAGTTTGAAAAACAAAAGCTTAATGCTGAGGGTATTGTTTTGATACGGTCAAAATATTTTCCATTTGGAATAAAAATGGCGTTGAATTTTCTTCTGGTTTTTTTAAAGCTTTTGTATTTTTCCATTACTAAGCATATTTCAACTATTCATGCATGGTGTACACCGGGGGGTGTGTTGGGTTATGTTGTATCGCTAATTACATGTAAACCTCTTATAATTGATAGTTATGAACCTCATGCAGAATCAATGGTTGAAAATGGGGAATGGAATAAAAATAGTAAAGCTTTTAAGATTCTCTTTTGGTTTGAAAAAAGAATGAGTAAAAGGGCAAAAACGGTAATTGCTTTAACTGAAGGGATGAAAGCATATGCAAAAGAAAAATATAATACTTCTTTTCAGAATTATTATGTAAAACCGGCTTTGGTTGATTTGGATAAATTTTATATGGAACACCCAAAGAAATTAAAATTGATTGAAAAGTATGGTTTAACGGATAAGGTGGTATGTATTTATGCAGGTAAATTGGGGGGTATTTACTTAGATGATGAGGTTTTCGACCTCTTCAAAGTCATGCATAATTATTGGGGTAATAGAATAAAAATCTTGCTACTCACAAGCAAAGATAAAACGGAAGTACAAGAACAAATTGTTAAATTTGGTATTCCAAATGGAATAGTGGAATTTTTATATGTGGATTATTCAGAGATTCATAACTACTATCGATTAGCCGATTTTGCCATTAATCCGGTGAAACCTGTTCTCTCTAAACGGTATTGTACATCAATTAAAGATGGTGAATATTGGGCAATGGGCTTGCCTGTTATAATACCTGATAATATTTCAGACGATTCAAATATTATTAGTGAAAATGGGATTGGAGCTGTTATAGAAGAATTTACCCATACGGAGTATTTGAAAGCCATAAAAAAGATTGATATTCTTTTAAAAGGAGATCGTGTAGAATTAAAACAAAAGATTAGAAGTGTCGCCGTTAAATACAGAAACTATTCTATTGCGGAAGATATTTATCAAGAAATTTACAAAAAATGAAGCACTCACATTGTATTGCCTGCCACCAAAACAAATTAAAAGTATTAGAAAAATATTCAAAAACTTATTTGGTACAGTGTAAGTCGTGTAAATTAGTTTTTTCACAACAAATTCCTACTATTGAAGAACTTAATAATTATTATAAGGTATATGCATATGATCATGATAATTATTCTCAATTAACAGAACAGCGTTATCTTGACTTATTAAAATCATTTGAAAAATACAGAGTTTCTAATACGATTCTTGATGTGGGTTGTGGCAACGGTTTTTTTCTTGAAGTAGCTCAAAAACAAGGATGGAAAGTTTATGGTACTGAGTTTTCAGAAAAGGCCGTTGAAATATTAAAGGAAAAGGGAATTGATGGTAAGCTGGGTGCATTAGATTTAGCTAATTATTCCGGAGGAATGTTTGATGTTATTACTTCATTAGAGGTGTTAGAACACATTAATAATCCGGTAGAAGAGTTAAGCAAATTCAATAAATTATTAAGGGTTGGAGGTCTATTATATGCCACTACTCCAAATTTTTCTTCATTATCAAGACTTTTATTAAAGGAAAATTGGAATATCATTACCTATCCTGAACATCTAACTTATTACACAAAAACATCGTTAAGCGGAATGTTGGTGAATACTGGTTTTCGTAAATTAGTATTTAATACTACCGGTTTTAGTATGAGTAGGTTTTACTTAAGTAGGCAAGTATCATCAAAAGAAAATTTACCGAACACAGAAAATACTAAAGAGCTAAAAAACACAGATGAAAAAATAAGATACCGCATGAGTAAAAAGGGATTATTTTCTTTATTAGTAATAACCGCAAACTTTTTGCTTAACTTGTTAAAAATGGGAGATACCCTAAAAATATATTATGTAAAAAGTAAATAAACGATTCTATGAATAAAATATTAGTTACTGGGGGTGCTGGATATATTGGCTCACATACAATCATTGAATTGATTGAAAATACGAATTATACACCTATTTCAATTGATAATTTTTCACGATCACATAAAAGCACCCTCAATAGAATAAAAAAACTCACAAACAAGGATGTGTTGAATTATGAGGTAAACTTATGTGACTTAGAAGATGTCGAGAGTGTTTTTAAAGAGAATACTGATATTGTGGGAGTGATACACTTTGCCGCTTTTAAATCAGTTCCAGAATCAGTTTCAGATCCAATTTTATATTATGACAATAATATCAACTCATTACTGAATATATTGAAATGTTGTGATAAATATGGAGTAAATAACTTTATTTTTTCTTCATCTTGCTCCATTTATGGAAATGTAGAAAAACTGCCTGTTACCGAAAATAGTCCTATTGGAATTCCTGAATCTCCCTATGGGCATACAAAAATAGTGGGTGAAGAAATCATTAAGAATTTTGTTAAAACCACATCCATTAAGGCAATGCCACTTCGCTATTTTAATCCTGTAGGTGCTCATATTTCTGGCCTTAATGGTGAAAACTCTCTTGATAAGCCTAATAATTTGGTGCCCTTTATTACGCAGTCAGCTGCCGGAATTTTAGGAGAGTTAACGGTGTTTGGGAATGATTATGATACGCGTGACGGTTCGTGTATTAGGGATTATGTGCATGTAACGGATATTGCTAATGCCCACATTTTAGCATTGAAACATCTAATTGAAAGCAGTACCTCTTCCTCTTATGCGATTCTCAATTTGGGTACCGGTACCGGTATTACTGTTTTAGAAGCTATTGATTCCTTTAAAAAAGTGTCAGGTATCGATCTGAAATTTAAAATTGGAGAAAAAAGGGAGGGAGATGTAGCAGCCATATATAGTGATAGTTCAAAAGCAAAAGAATTATTAGGTTGGGAGTGTAAATACAATATTGATGATATGATGCAATCAGCATGGAAATGGCAACAGCAATTATTAAAAAAGTAATTATTCTAATGATTTGTTTTCTTGAGTCGTATCTTTAAAATTGGCAAATAGAATAATTAAAAAAAAAGGAAGTACAGGAATTCTATAACGAACCATTGCACCAAAATTTGCAGTAGTTAAGCCAACAAAAAAGGCAAAGGTTATTGTAAACACTAAAAGGCCCATTAAAATAGGTTGCTTAAAGGTATTTCTAAAGAAACTTGAAATGCGAGTTATTTTTAGAACAAAACCAAAAATTATAAGTATAATTATTCCTTCTACACCCGACACCAACATAAGTACATTATTGGCTTCCCATATAAAAGGTCGAAAAAGGCCTGCAGTTAGTGCTTTAGGAAATTTTGCAAGAACACCAGGCAGGGTGGGTTCAAAATAGCCAATATCAAAACTATTGCTTCCATAAGCATCCCTTGTAAGATCATCTTGAATAACCTGAGCGGTTTCAAGTATATTTTCAATACTTGAGTAACGTTTGTTAGCTACAGAACTAGTCTGGGCTAGTATTGCTATACCGAAAAGCCAAATAATAAAAACTATTAAGGGCATTGCAAGAGTGCGCATGAAATTACTTTTAATGGATTTTATCCAATGTAATCCAAGCCAAATTAACCCAGAACCCATGGTAACATAAAAAATATAGGGTCGTATGGCAAAAGCTATATATGACCAAATAAGAAAACCAAGGATATTCTTATAAATCTTTTTTTTCTGAATAAATATATTATTTAGATGAACAAAACTGGCAAAAATGGCAGTTAATGTCCATCCATCCTTTAGTATTCCTGAACTCCAAAAAACAACACTGGGGACAAAAAAAATGGCTAAGGCAAATTCCTTTTTTCTGCTTGGATATTATTCAATAATCATTTCATAGAATTTCAAAACTGCTAGAAATATAAAAAGATTCATCACAATGGTGTTGCCCATATAGCTTCCCAATCCCAATAAGTAAAAGGGTACATTAAACCTGCATACCGAAAAGGAATTAGGGTCCCTAAAATAATATGGATAACCGGTATATCGATCAAACATGCTACCCACTTCGGGTGAATGATTACCAAAAATAATTTTAAAAAAAGTGGGAATATCCTTTGCAAGCATATTCACTGTACATTGTGTGCCATGAAAATAATATACGGTGTCACCTCCTCCATAGTAAAACAGGTATATACCAGCAAATGCTAGTCCTGCGAAAATTTTTACCCACAAGCCCCAAACAAAATACTTGTAATAAGGCTTCTCTTTTATGTGTTTGTTTTTTATTCGTGTACCCACAAAGTAGGCCACTAAAAGTAGAAAAGGGACAATAAATAGGTCTTGTATGGTAATTAAGTTGTTCAAAGCTTTAGTTTTATTTTAATGGGTAAATATAGGAATTTTTAGCTTGTTATAGATAGAGGGTGAAAAGGTTGCAAGGTTTAGGGTTACAGGGTATTGTAATGTTTGAATTATCTGAATCCAAGTTTGGATAAATTTGTTGATACTTAAATTACCTTTACTTTATATGCAATAATTACACAAATAACCCATACTATGTATTGATATTTATTAAAAATAACCCTTACTTTGCAGTATGATTTATAGAAAGCAAATAGAAAAACTTAAAAACTGGAAAAAAAAGGATGGCAGAAAACCTCTTATTATTCGAGGGGCAAGGCAGGTTGGCAAAACTACACTAATTAACTTGTTTGCAAGGGAATTTGATATTTTTATTCCTTTAAATTTAGAAAAGGATGATGACCGGTTGATTTTTGAAAAACAGGATAAGGTTAACCAAATCTTACAGCTTTTATATTTGGGTAATGGTCGTGCTCCCCGCAATGATGAAAGCGTTCTCGTTTTTATTGATGAAATACAAAATTCAGCTAAAGCCGTTGCCTTTTTACGATACTTTTTCGAAGAAGCACCAGGTATTTACCTAATTGCTACAGGCTCACTTTTAGAAAGCTTGCTGGCAAAAAAAATAAATTTTCCTGTTGGCCGTGTGGAGTTTTTATATTTATACCCGGTAAGTTTCAGTGAGTTTTTAAGTGCTTATGGCAATGATCAGGCAAGTGATATTATAAAAATAGTACCATTCCCTGAATTTGGACATGAAAAACTGTCTTCAATGTATAAAGAATATGCTTTAATTGGTGGAATGCCGGAAATTGTAAACCATTATTTAAAAAACAAAAATATAGCTGCTCTTAATCCTGTTTTTGAAGCATTAATGTTAACTTATTTGGATGATGTTGAGCAATATGCTTCTTCACAAAGACAAGTCAGCATTATTAGGTTTATCATTCAAAATGCATTTAAATATGCCGAGCAGCGCATTAAATTTGAAGGGTTTGCCAATTCAGCATATAAATCAGCCGATGTGGGCGACTGCTTTCGATTATTGGAAAAAACCTTTTTATTGCGTTTAATATATCCAACAACAAATACTACGATTCCGATAATAGAAAATAAAAGGAAATCGCCCAAACTGCAGGTCTTAGATACAGGAATGATTAATTGTTTTGCCGGATTACAAGCTGAATTTTTAAACAATTCACCTATTGACTCAATTTATAATGGAATAATTGCGGAACATATAGTCGGACAGGAACTGATTTCAATACATGAAAGTTTGCTTTACAAAAATAGTTTTTGGATAAGGGAAAAAAAGCAGTCGAATGCTGAGGTTGATTATGTGATCAATTACCAGGGATTACTAATACCTATTGAAGTTAAGTCAGGTAAAACAGGTCGTTTACGGTCGCTAATGGAATTCGTTGACCGGGCTCCCCACAATTTTGCGGTTCGCATTTATTCAGGTTTGTATGGTATTGAAGAGCATAAAACCCTGAATGGTAAACCATATCGATTGCTTAATCTGCCTTTTTATTTGGTTTCAGAACTTTATAATTATTTACCAATATTAATTGTTAAAATTTAGAATTATGAGCGGAGGATTTTTTGATTATCAGCAGTATAATATTGGTTATATGGCTGATGCAATTGAACAGGAACTGATTAATCAGGGAAAGCCCAAACCTGTAAGTGAATTATTTGGTGATAATGAGTATTATGAGAAATACCCTGAAGAAAAATTCTATGTAACTTATCCAAAAAAAGTGCAGGAAAAATTAAAAGAAGCTGTTAATGCCTTAAGAATAGCCCAGGTTTATGCGCATAGATCAGATTGGTTCCTTTCAGGAGATGATGGTGAAGAGAATCTGATTGAAAGGCTTAAAGATGATCTTGATGATTTAAAAAAGTCAACAAAGTTTTATAAGTTATAGTATTTTTTTATGAATCAGTCAAAGTTTACAGCACCAAATGTCGATATTTTGCTTGATAGCTTGCCTTCGGGATTTCATTATGAACCTGAAATATTGAATATAGAGTCTATCCCGCATATGTTATCTTTTGTTGAAGAGATAAATTATCTAAAAGTGCAAGGCGATGATGAAAAACGGAGTTTTTGGATTTCAGCCAAACGTGGTAAAATTGAAGATTTTGGCAGCTATGAAGTTTATTTTGGGGAGGGCGAGGTAAACTCCAAAGAAGAATTTACTGAATTATGGTTAAGTTATTATCCCAAACCGGTGAAATGGTATTTGGTTACTTATGCAAAATTCCGTGATGAGATATTCATTTATATTGATTCAAAATTAATAATCCATGCTGATAAGAATAGCCATCAAGGATCGGTTCTTGAAAAATTGTCGCAAATTTTGTCATGGCTTGATTGCAGTATATCAGAAATAGTTAAAAGGCTAAAACAAAATCCGAATGATTACTGCAATTATTTGGAAAAGAACCTGCCTTATGAAAAGCGGATTGGCAAAATACGCCGGAAATTGATTTGGGATATATTTCCGGAATCAAAAGCTATGATTGTAAATAACTTAACTGAAATTGATATTCAGGATTTGTCGAAATGGGTGGAAAGTACTCATAAAAGTAAGCTTGGAAACTATTTGAAAAAAATGAATGCACACGATTTTTATAACTTTTGTCAAATGGCCTATGTATCTATTTCTGAATATCAAAAAAAACTGGAAAAACTTTCTCCAAAAGAAATGTATTATGCCATGGCTGATGGTCGGGATTGTGGCTTAAAGGATATTGATTTGGAATCGTATAAAGCATTTGAGGAATGGTATAATCATGAAAGGCTTTGTGGTGGCCATCCCTGGGAAATTTTACGGGGAGGAAATTCCACGCATATTTCGTTGTATATTGAGCATGTAAAGGGGCATGGTTGGATATTAAGATTAAATGGGAGTAGTTTTGTAAGAGTCAATGAAACCATTCATATTGCCTTGGCTTTTTTTAGGGCAGGCGTTCCCTTTATTTTAGACCAGGCTCACGAAATTAAAAATATGGCTTGTGGAACCGACTTTATAGGCATTGTGAACGACTTAACCCTTCCAAGGTATTGCCATTCTCTTTTTCCACCCGAGGATAAAATCATTGATTTTATGAATTTGCCTTTTGAAAACAGAGAAGAGCTAATTAATAAGGCCGAATGGTGTAATATTGAGAAAATAGAATTAAGTTAAATAATAATGCACAAAATCCTCTACATATCCTACGATGGCATGACCGATAACCTTGGGCAGTCGCAAGTAATTCCCTACTTAGTGCGTGCAAGAAAACTCGGTCTCTGATAAGAAAGCTCCAAGAATGAGGCTTTCGCAGTATTGAAAATCAGGAGTCCCGAAATCTCGGGATGACTGGTTGAAATGCAAGAGTAACG
>JAQICC010000037.1 GCA_027858735.1 Salinivirgaceae bacterium | reverse complement strand
TTGGTTTTTACATTTTGAGTAGCCTGCCCCGATTATTTCGGGGAAACGAAAAGTATGAAAACCTTACAAGACCTCAGTCGATTGAGCAGATTTGCGATAGCGAATCGCTCAATTTGGGTTATAAACATCTAGCAAATACCTTATTACCTTATTTCAATAAAAATCAACCGGAAGTTAGAATAGAGCCTAAAAGTATTGAAATATTTTTAGAGGTTGAAAAAATGAAAAATCAGCGAATTCAATTCGTTGATCGTTCTAAATTTATTTGCTAATGAATTCTATTATTATAGCATTCAATCATTAATGCTTTATTCATGTTTATTAAAAATTGTAGCTGCAGCCTGCGCTGTGGGCAATATAAATATGTCGGCAATATTCACATGAGCCGGACGTGTGGCCATAAATAATATTGCATCAGCAATGTCATTGGCAGCAAGAGGTTCAAATCCAGCGTATACCTTTTCGTTAGCTTTTGCATCCTTGAGCCTAACCATTGAAAATTCTGTTTCAACAGCTCCGGGGCAAACCGATCCAACTTTAATTCCATAAGCATTCAAATCAATACGCATACCTTTGGTTAAAGCTTCAACTGCATGTTTTGTGCCACAATATACAGTGCCATTGGCATAGGCTTCTTTACCAGCAATTGAACCAATATTAATTATATGGCCACTTTTATTTTTAACCATAATTGGCGCTACAATTTTTGTAATATAAAGCAGTCCTTTAATGTTAGTATCAATCATTTGTTGCCAATCGGTAATAGCACCTTCGTGAATTGAATTTAAACCAGCAGCAAGTCCTGCATTGTTTACCAGTAAATCAATATTTTGCCATGCTGACGGTAGGCTATGAAAAGCATCTTCAGTCTCCTCCTGATTCCTAATATCAAAGCACAAAGGGTAGCAGTCAACGCCAATTTTCTCAATTATTTCAACGGCCAGTTTTCCCAAACGATCATCACGTCTGCCAGTAATTATTATATTGTAATTGTTCTGAGCTAATATTCTTGCTGTAGCTTCTCCAATTCCTGATGTTGCTCCTGTAATTAATGCAATTTTCTTCATCTATTTTAATTTTGTGTCAATGCCGAGTTGAGTTACACATTTTCAACAATTGTTAGCTTGTCTCTTAATTTTTATCTCATACTTAGGCTATTTTATAGTTCATTTATTGTGAGTAGTAAAATTAGGGTGTTTTTAACAAAATCCTTGTCAATAATACAGGTTGCACAATACTATTTTATAGCAGTAAAATTTGTTTTTATTTTATCGATAAAAATTTTAAGTTTATCAAAATCAACAAAATACATTATTGCTATGCCTAAAAACGGTAATGCCGGCGATTTATACCTAACAAGTGCTCCTAAAACCGGAGTAGTGAGGCCACTTAAAGTAAATAGTATAAGTACAAAAATAATGCAGAACCACAATGCTTCATTTTTTATATTTTTTATTGAAAAAAATAGCGCAGCTACTGCCATAAATACAATGATTAGTATATTTTCAAAAACAGCCATTAAACTCATTAAATTTGCAATCTCAAAAACTGAAGGTCGAAATAGCGTTCTAAAAAAAGCACTTGGGCTATTGAGTACTATGCTTTTTAACGTAGGTTCCAGTATAGGTATTTCAATTTTGCTTCCCACATAATTCATAGTATTTACTGAAGCAATAAAATCGTTTTGTTTTTTCGCCAATACTTCTATAAAGCTAATGCCAATTATAGGTTTTGTAACCCAACCTAATAGTACAAATCCAAATATTACAAACGCGAGTTTCCAAAAAAACCACTTTTTGTTTGTTTTTCGAATAATAAAAAAGAATACAATACCTGGTATAACAGCAACTAGAACATAGAACTTTGATATTAAAAGAATAAATATGCTTAGTGCCACCCAAATATAATTTTTCGTCTTACCTTTTTTTAACAGCGCATAATAAATGTGGTATAAAAACATACCAAAGGCAAACATTAAAATACCTTCTTTCAAAACGCCTGAACTCCAGAAGTACAATGATGGTAAAAAGAAAACCATAAAAAGCAACACCCATTTTTGATTGGAAAAACTTTTTTCAAATAATTTAAATATTGCCCATAATCCTGTAAAGGAAAGAAAACTAATTATTAGCGTATGAATGTGAAAGTTTCCCATGGAAAATAATCGAACCAAGGCATTAAAACGAATAACAATTCTGTTATCATTAATTAAACCATAGTTAAATTGCTTGTGCCAAAACCGGCATGTGTCGTAGTACTGATCAAGGTGTGGCGAGTTGCTGCCAATACCGGTAACCATTCTAATATAGTCAATAGGGTTTTGTTGAATGCTGCTGTGAATAATATTGCCATCATCAAAATATTTAAAAATATCGCCCGACATACGGCTGCCATAAAAGTAGCTGTAAACCAAATACACACCCAATCCTCCAATAAACTTCGTAATGAATATTAGCGAGGGAATATATTTTGGGAATAGATTAGATTTGTAAAATTTCGCCTTATTTATAAAGTATAATAAAAGCGCTGTATATATAATTAAGAGTAGGTAGCTCATGTTTTTTGTTCAAAGATAAAAAAAGCTACGGTGGTGTAAATTGTTTTTAGTTATTTTGTAACACATAACAACAGTAAACATGGGTACACCAATAAAACCATATAGCAACTCCGATAAAGGCAAAAAAGAGCAAGTGGCAGGAATGTTTAACAATATTGCTGGAAAATATGATTTTTTGAATCATTTATTCTCTTTGAATATTGATAAAGTATGGAGAAGAAAAGTTATTGCCATTCTTAAAAAACACAGTCCAAGTCGTATTCTTGATGTAGCCACCGGAACAGGCGATTTAGCAATTGCAGCCTTAAATTGCGGACCTCAAAGGGTTGATGGAATTGATATTTCAGAAGGAATGCTTGAGCTTGGCAAGAAAAAAATAGTTAAAAAAGGGCATGATAAAACTATATTTCTTCAGCTTGGCGATGCCGAGAATATTCCTTTTGATGACAATACTTTTGATGCAATAACCGTGGCTTTTGGTGTGCGAAATTTCGAAAACCTTGACCAAGGCTTAGCTGAAATGTACAGAGTTTTAAAACCTAATGGTGTTTGTGCAATATTAGAATTTACCATGCCCCAAAGTTTTCCGTTCAAACAATTATACGGTTTTTACTTTAAGTATATATTACCCTCATTTGGTAAAATCATTTCAAAAGACAATGCTGCTTATACCTATCTACCCGAATCGGTAAAAGCCTTTCCCCAACGTAATGAGTTTTTAGCTAGAATGAATAAAGCGAAGTTTGAGCAAACAACTTTTAAAAATCTTTCTATGGGTATTGCGGCTATATATATAGGTATAAAATAAAAACCATAATTAGTCTCAGCAAGAAAACTCCAATAATTTCGTTACTCTTGCATTTCAACCAGTCATCCCGAGATTTCGGGACTCCTGATTTTCAATGCTGCGAAAGCCTCATTCTTGAAGCTTTCTTAT
>JAQICC010000010.1 GCA_027858735.1 Salinivirgaceae bacterium | reverse complement strand
GTTGGTTTGTTGATTTTTAATGCAACCGTTAGGTTGTTGTAAAATGATGATGGTCACTTGACCTTTATGTGGGCATGTACTCATGCATTTGGAACAGATGCAAGTATAGAATGGAACGGAATTGGATTTTCATTTTCAGGAGGCGGTGAAAGTGCTGGTGGTGAAGTATTAATTTTACCATATGATTTAACTAGAGAAGAATATTTGGCTGAGGAGGCGATGAGATGAAAACTAATGAAACCACCTTCTTTGGTGGATTCTACCCCTCTCAATAAAAGATTATACACTCGGAACGAAAAAATACGAAAAAATGAACAAACTTATTTTAACAGTTTTATTCTTTACTATTGGTGTTTTGGCATATAGCCAAACTAAGATTGACTCCATCACGCATTCTATATTGGGTAATCCTGTATCCATTTATGAATTTGGAGCTCCGCTGACATCGTGCGAAACAAATTTTGAGAATCTCTTTAAAAATTGGAACCCAAGCAATGTAACCAATGCTCGTGAATACGAATTACTTGATTTTAAATTTGTTGAAACCATTGCCGACACGGTAAGATATAGTTTTTACCGCAATTATTTTTCGGGAGGAGAGCCCTTGTGTTGCTCAATTGCTTCCTTTAGTAGTAAAACAAGTAAATTGAAAAACCTTAATGGAAAACCTTATCACGAAGAAACAGAGAATTCAGAGCGTTTTGTCCGAGCCACCTATATTCATAGTGAACTTTTTGACCAACGGGGGCTGCCCTACAAGGCAAAAAAGATACTCTCTGAAGAATTCAAACGTCAGGCTCAAGAGCTATTGACATGTGAAATCAATATTGATACCATGGAACTCAAATACATCTCTGGCGACATAATTAGAATTGACACATTAAGATCAGGTTCTGATCCTTTTGGCAAATCTGTTGAGTATATTCATCAGTCTTATAAACTTGCTTCTACTGACTCTATTTCGAAAGACTACATTGACATATCTTTAAAAAACTTAAAGGGTAATTCATCCCCAAATGAAGATAGTTTTGATGACTTAAACATGCAAAGAAAGAGAGCCCTGATACTGGAAGAATTGTTAATTGAGCGGATTACCCAACAGGTATTATTTAATAAATTAGTACACTTTGGCGATAAAGTGTATGTAGTCATGTTTATGTATAATGGAGCAATGTATTCGGTTTACGTGATTTGTAATCCCGATACTAAAAAAGTAGTAGTTGATCACTTTTTTAATGGTGTAACTATTCGTACAAGGAAATAGTCAACCATAAATGAATTAAAAGGCACAGATTTATTTCCCGGTCAATATTTTCGGGTGTAAGTTCATAACATACTGAACGAAAGAAAGCCAGCAACGGTAGAATTACTGCTGCAATTATCCATGGAAAAAAGAGGAGCATTACGCTTCCAAATAGTATGGCAGAGATAAGGTCGCTAACGCTCCCTTTTTTACCGATGGTTTTTATTTTGTTAGTTTCGTTTTATTATACCGGACACTACTAAAATTAATTGAGGGAAAGCGACATGATTGGAGAGTTGCCTACAGCATATTCTTCCTGTAGGTCTCCGGTTTCGGTGTAAATTTTCATTAACCCACCTTCAACAACGCTTTCAGCCAAAAACAGGTAAATCTCATTTGTCTCGGGTTTCACCGATACACCTTTGGGGCCTGAAAGATCACCAATTAAGGTGGAAAAAGTTTCGTTCTCCACATCGAATTCTGCGAGTGAGCCAAACAGGTTATAGTTTTCATACTGTGCGGCTATTATATATATTTTAGAGTAATCGTTGTTAAAAGCAAAAATTGAGCTGTATTCAGAGCTAACTCCATCAAATTGATATATATCTTCTAGTGTGTTGCTTGTTGTATTAATGTATCCCAAACCTTTCTGACCTAACGAGTCGGTAGTTGTTCTTACGAGTGATACATATAAATTTTCATTTTCATCTTTTAAGAAATATGAAGAAAAAGCCGATGTTTGAATGTACGAAACTGATTCATCATTCAGGCTTACTACCGCAATGCTATCGGCATAGTTCAATGCAACATACAGTTTGTTGTTGGCAATAGCTAAACCTTCAGGGCCCCCTGAAATTAAGATTGAATCTTCGACAGTATTTGTAGTGACATTAAATTTAGCAATGTATGAGTCGGGCATAACATCCCAGTCTGGGTTTTCGCCTAGACAAGAAATGTAAAGATAATCACCTTTACCAACTGCGTAACGTGGTTTTGCTATACCT